>JAAYEH010000366.1 GCA_012728855.1 Rhodopirellula sp.
GATTCGATCCATCGCTCCGCGGCTGCCGCCATGGTAGCCCGGGCAAAGCTCCTTGGTGATCGTGTCGGGATAGAACTCGTCCAACGCCGCGCGGGCCATGGCCGTCGAAGCATAGTCACGCAGTTCGGCGGCCTCTTTCAATTCGGGAAAGTGCGCCCCGACGTTGTAGATGCCGGACAACTGCGCCATGTGGCGGTTCACGCTATCGGGCGCCCGCACAGCGTAGCGGGCTTTTTCAAGGAAGCCCTTGAGTAACACAGCGTGGGCCTCGGGCGTGAAACTCTCCGAGGGGAGGAAGTAGTTGTAAGCGTCCAACCAGCTCCCGTTCAGCGGCGTACAGGAGGTCAGACGCGACCAGACGGCCGTCCCTCGCACGTAACGCTCCGGCGCCGGATTGCTCAATACGTGGTCGGTTACTTCGGCCACAAACTCCTGGGCGTATCGCTCGTCGTGGCTGTACCAGTTGGCTGAGTTCGCTACAGCCGAACTCCAGAAGCCGATCACAGTCTTTCATGATCGTAAGGATGCCAGCACGGCGACGCATCACATGCCGTTGTTCTTTTCTGAGTCCGGGAAGTGCCGTCTGGGCCTGCGTCCTGCGGCTGTACAATGGACAAAGCGGGGCCGGGGAATGTATGTTCTGAGGCTAGAAGTGAAAGGCACGTGCATGGTTTTATCGTGAGAACAAAAGGGGGTTCCGATGAAGACGGCTTTAGTCGGGTTCAAACGGGAAAAGCTGCGGCCGCCGCCGAGCGGGCTCTTTTGGATCCTTGCCTTGACGCTCGTGGTCGCCGGTAACGCTCGCGCCGACGAACCGCTGCTCATGGCTCATTGGAAGTTGGCCGCCGACGCGCACGATTCTTCGGGCCACGATTTGCACGCCACGAATCACGGCGTGCGGTTCTCCGAAGGCGCCGCCGTCTTCAATGGCAAAGACGCTTATCTGGAGGTTGGTGACAGCGAGCATCTCCGCCCGGGAACGGGGGGCTTCACGATCTCCGTCCGAGTGTACACCGAACAGAAGCTGACCGACGTGCTGGGCGACGTGCTGTGCAAGTTCCAGCCGGCCACGCGCACCGGCGTGGTCCTCTCGCTCATGAACTACCCCGGCGTAACCAACTCGCAGTCCAACCTTCGAAATTTGTGCTTCGGAATCGACGCTAACACGCCCGTCGGCACCTGGGAGGATCTCGGCCGCCCCGGTGACAGCCGTCACGTGCGGGCCCTGTGCGTCTTCGACGGGAACCTCTACGCCTCGACCTGGGAACCCGCCGCGGGCGACGCCGGTGGGATCTATCGGTTCCAGGGAAAGGACAACTGGATCCACGTCGGTTCTCCCGACAAGGCCAACGCGATCAGCACGCTGTGTGTCTGCAACGGAGCACTGTACGCCGGCTCGGAGTGGTACGACGGCGGTGGATCCTCGCTCCCCTTGTCGGAGAATACCCATCCCGGCGGGCGCGTGTGGCGTTACGACGGCGACCAGACGTGGACCGGCTGCGGGCAGGTGGACGCGGAAGTCACGTCCGTTTCCGGACTCGTCGAATTCAACGGTGAGTTGTACGCCGGGACCGGGACCACCGGTTCGCATCATCCCCTGGGCAAGAACAAAGGGTTGTTCCGCTACCGGGGCGGGACCAACTGGGAGTCGCTCGGTTGTCCGGAGAAGCGGACGGTTCATCTGGGTGTCTATAATGGGAACATCTACGCGCTGAGCTACGACGGCGGACACGTGTTGCGCTACGACGGCGACGGCAAGTGGACCGATTACGGTCCGCCTCCGGAGTCGACTCAGACGTACTCGTTCATGGTCTATCAGGGGAAGATGCACTTCTGTACGTGGCCGAAGGCACTGCTCGTTCGTAACGACGGCCCGGGCGCATGGACCGTGTTGGGCCGACCCGGCGAAGAGAAGGAATCGATGGCGGTCAGCCTGTACAATGGGAAGCTCTACCTCGGAACGCTTCCCCTGGCCCAGGTCTACCGCTATGACGGTCCCAACCAATTGACCTTGGTCGGCCGGCTGGATCACACACCCGACGTCGTGTACCGGCGCGCCTGGTCCATGGCCGTCTATGGCGGCAGGCTTTACTGTGGCGTACTGCCTTCGGGACACGTGTTCCGCCTCGAAGCCGGAAAGAGCGTCACGCACGACCGCGCCCTGGAACCGGGCTGGCGGCACATCGCCGCGGTGAAAGACGGCGGCTCGCTCCGCCTGTACGTCGACGGCCGGTGCGTGGCCCGGAACGACGGATTCGACCCCGAGACCTTCGATCTGGACAACGATCAACCGCTCCGCATCGGTGTTGGCGAGCACGATTACTTCAACGGCAAGATGCAGGATCTGCGCATCTACAGCGGCGTGCTCTCCGATGCCGCGATCGCCGCGGCCGCCCGCTGAAGTCCCGTGCGAGATCTCAAACAGAATTCCAGGAGACGTTCCAGGGGGCTTTGATTCCGCACGGATTTCCTGCTCTATTGTTCACCGATGTGTCGTTTGCCTGCGCACATTTGTGTGTCGCGAGCTTTGTCGACAAGGTTCGCGACACACAGCTTGCGACAACGCCAGGCTGCGGCGGAAGGCCGCGTCGTTCGACGGAAAGGACAAGTCCTATGAGAAATGCCCTGTGGATCGTCATGGCTCTGAACGCCGCCGGTTCGCTGTCCGCGGACGACGATTGGTGGCAGTTTCGTGGGCCGACCGGAGAGGGGCACACGAGCGCGACACATCTGCCTCGGACCTGGAGTGAGAACCAAGAGATTGTCTGGAAGACGGCCATCTCAGCTAGGTCGATTATAGGCAGCCAACGCTGCTCGTCCTGCGATGTGTCTGCTCGGGAATTATCTCGCCACGGCGAACGTGCATTGCAGTTCCTTGCATCTTCTTGCAATGATCGTCGCCGCTTCTTTCTCCAAGAACCTCGGCCGGGTCGGTGAAAGCCATGCGCTGCGAAGCAGTCTCGCACCGCCTTGTCCACCGCCCGATCAAAGCGCTCGATGCATACGGTGACCTGCCGAAGCTGCTCTGCCAGCGCTCGGATGCTCCCACCAGCCCCCATCACTCCATCATCCCCAAGAAACTCCCCGAATTCCTGTTGAAATCGGGCCACGCCTTCTGCTACAACATGCGTGTACAAAGGTATCGATAGAGCCGGCCGTCTCTCCGCGTCCGGTATCCTGTAGAGCCCGCTTCCGCTGCTTGCCCCAACCCCAAGCACCGCTCGCGGGCTCTTTTCATGCCGTCTCCAGAACCACCTCCTCACCCTCGACGCCAACGACGAACACCCCGACCCCATTACCCCAGTTCCCGACAACCAATCCCCGCAAGAAAACACGAAAGACTGACCACCAACAAAGAAGCCCCGACAGAAGATTCCTCGGTTGCCTCCGTTCGCTCCTGTTCAAACCTCCTGTTAGCGCTTCCAAGACTGTCCGACTCTCGACCCTCGACTCTCAACCTTCTTTCTGGCTCTCGACTCTCGACTTCCCCATGCTCAATCTCGACGCTTTCGCCGCCGGCCTCCAATCCGCCGACCTCGATCCTCCCCCCGATCCCTACGCGCAGCGTCTCCAGTTCACCACCGACCTTCCCGGCCTCCCCGAATCCCATCTCCGCCAGCTCATCCTCGACACCCGCCTCACCTTCATCCGCGAACATGAAAACGCCTCTTCTTCCGAACTCCCCGCTCCCCGCTCCCTCTCTCCTCGCCTGGGGCCAACGCTATCTCCCCGACATTCGACCGCACGGGGGTATACCGGGAACACGCCGGTTGATCTCGGTAGCTTCCGCTTGCCGAGCGGAACCAACCGGGTGCGACCTTGCTGTGAAACATGCCTGGATCGCCTCACACCGCCTCCCCTTGCTCGCCCACAAAGGGATTGTATCGCCGCTCTTCGCCGACGGTTGTTACCGGCCCGTGACCCGAGTAGAGCTGCGTATCGTTCGGCAGACTGAAGATCTTCCGGCGTATCCCCTCGGCCAGCGCGTCGAAATTGCCATCTGGGAAATCGGTTCGGCCGATACTGCCCGCGAAAATCACGTCCCCGACAAAGGCGACCGCCGGTTGCCGCTGGCGCCAGAGGTAGATCACATGCCCTACCGAATGCCCCGGAATCGCCCGAACCTCCAAGTCGAATCCGGCGACGGCATAGATCTGACCGTCTTCCACGGTAACGTCGGCGGGCGGACTCGTCAGAGCCGCACCGAACGCCGCCGAAAGATTCAATTTCGGATCGATCAGTTTCGCTGCCTCCGCAATCCCGATGACAATCGGGCACGCGGGCCATTGCCGCTTGATGGTGGCATTGCCGGCGATGTGGTCGCTGTGGCCATGCGTGTTGAGAATCGCCGCTGGGGCTAAGTCGTGTTGGAGCAAATGTTCCAGGATGCGATCGGGCTCGAAACCGGGATCAACAATGAGGCAGTCCTTCCTCCCCTCCAGATGGGCGATAAAGGTGTTTTCCTGAAAGGGCATCGAGACAATAGTGGCAAGTTTCAATACGGGCTGCATTACGAACTGCTCTCCTCAAGAGGGCGTATTCAGGTAAAATAGTCGGTTGCTAGGGCATCGGACGCCCACGACCGAGAAGGCTGGGTAAAACCGTCGGACGGAAACAGCCATTCTAATTGTGCCGGCAGAAAACGGCGATAACGACCCTGACGGAAGTCACTACTTTGAGAGAAAACCAGCCGTATACCCCTCTTCAAGGCTAGGCATGCGTCAATCGGAGGGCGCGGAGTAAGGAGTTTTTTATGGAATTTCGCTTGGTTCGTCATGGATGGCTGCCGACGCTCGCCGCTCTGGGCTGTTGGTCGATCGGCGCGTTAGGATTCGCTCAGACGACCGTTGGAGCCCGCCCGGCCGGTGCTCAGCCGGCGGTTCCCTACCGTGTCGCCGAACGCACCGTTCCGGTTCCCAATGCATCTGCCCCGGAATTGAAAGAGGGGCCGGCCGGTGAGCATCCTTTAATGCCCGCCCTTCGCTGGGCCCACGAGGGGCTGGAGGAAATCAACAAGAATCTGCACGACTACTCGGCCACCGTCGCCAAACGCGAGCGTTTGAACGGTGAATTGGGGGACTACCAGTACATGTTCCTCAAGGTTCGGCAGAAGCCGTTCAGCGTCTACATCTACTTCCTGGATCCGCCCAGCTTGAAGGGACAGGAACTCATCTGGATCGAGGGCCAAAATAACGGCAAGCTGTGGGCTCATCCCCCCGGACTGCAAAACATGCTCATTGGCACTGTGCAACTCGACCCCACCGGCACCCTCGCCATGCGGGGCCAACGGTATCCGGTTACCGAGGTCGGCATTGCCAACCTCGTCAAGCGGCTCATCGAGGTGGGCGAACAGGATGCCCAGTACGGGGAGTGCGAGGTCAAGTTCTTCCAGGGCGCGAAGATCAATGATCGTACCTGCACGTGCATCCAGGTAATGCATCCCGTCCCCCGCCGCAACTTCATTTTCCATATCGCGAGAATATTCATTGACGACGAATTGAACCTGCCCTTGCGGTACGAATCACGGGACTGGCCGAAGGAACCGGGCGAGGAACCGCCCGTGATCGAGGAGTACACTTACCTCAACCTCAAGACCAATGTCGGCTTCACCGACGCCGATTTCGACATCCGCAATCCTAATTATCAGTTCAAGTAATGGCCACTGAGCTTACTCGATCGACACCAGGCAATTCTGATTGGTCGCGGTGACCAGCGTCTTTCGAGTTCCCACTGCAGTTGCACACCCTCTTGGGAGACATCGCTTGCTTCGGACCCACACTTGCGGAGAGCTTAGGGCGGCACATATCGGTCAATCGGTGACCATAAGCGGCTGGGTCGATACCTACCGTGACCACAGCGGCGTGCTCTTCGTCGACCTGCGGGATCGGTACGGCAAGACCCAGGTGGTTTTTGCCCCGGAAGGCGGCCAAGACAACTTGGCAGCGGCGAAAAACTTACGCTCGGAGTTCGTCATTTCCGTCAGCGGCACCGTGGCGCCCCGGCCCGAGGGAACCGTCAATCCCAAGCTGCCGACCGGCGAAATTGAGGTGCGGGCCCAGCGGCTGGAAATCCTCAACCGTAGCGCAACGCCGCCGTTTCAGCCGACCTCGAAGGATTTGCCCGGCGAGGATCTGCGGCTGAAGCATCGCTACATCGATCTTCGCCGTCCGGAGATGCAACGCACGATCATGCTGCGGCACCGCATGGTCAAGATCATGCGAGACTACTTCGACGAACTGGATTTTGTCGATGTCGAGACTCCCGTGCTCGGCCGCAGCACGCCCGAGGGGGCACGCGACTACCTCGTGCCCAGCCGCGTTCAGCCGGGAACCTTCTATGCCCTGCCGCAGTCGCCGCAGCTTTACAAGCAGATCTTGATGATCGCCGGCTATGACCGCTACGTGCAAGTCGCGCGGTGTTTTCGGGACGAAGACCTCCGTGCCGACCGGCAACCCGAGTTCACCCAATTGGACCTTGAAATGGCGTTTGTCACGTCGGAGGACGTGATCGGCGTGATCGACGGTTTGATGGCCCGCCTGGTGAAGCAAGTCCTCGGCGAGGAATTGTCGTTGCCTCTGCCCCGGATGCTGTACGACGAAGCGATGGAACGATTCGGCCACGACGCGCCCGATCTGCGATTCGGCATGGAACTGATCGATGTGACCGATCTTGCCAAGGAATCGGAGTTTCGGGTCTTTCGCGCGGCGGCGGACGCGGGCGGACGTGTGCGCGGAATCAATGCCAAGGGGGCCGCTTCCCAATACTCTCGCAAGAACATCGACGATCTCACCGCCTGGATCATGCAGGACTTCGCCGCGAAGGGGCTGGTTTGGTTCAAGGTTGAAGCAGGCGGCAAGCTGGCGTCGCCTTCGGCCAAGAATTTTTCCGAGAGCTTGCTCACGCGCATTGCCGAGAAAATGGCCGCCGAAGCGGGCGACCTTCTTTTGTTCGTCGCCGACAGCTTCGAAATCACCTGCAAGGCACTCTACGGCCTGCGCAAGCGATTCGGGGCCGAGTTGAAGCTGTACGATCCGTCCCGGAAACATTTTTCGTGGGTGGTCGAGTTCCCGATGTTCGCGTTTGACGAGGAAGAAAAGGGCTGGGCTGCTATGCACCATCCCTTCACCGCCCCGCGACCCCAGGATCGCGAGCTGCTCGCGACGGATCCCGGCAAGTGCCGTGCCCAAGCCTACGACCTGGTGGTCAACGGCTACGAAGCCGGCGGCGGCACGATCCGTATTCACGACCAGGGATTGCAGCAGGAGGTCTTCCGATTGCTGGGAATCGATGCCGGGCAAGCGCAGGAGCGGTTCGGCTTCCTCTTGGATGCCCTCCGCTACGGCGCCCCGCCGCACGGTGGAATCGCCCTGGGAATCGACCGGCTGGTCATGCTCTTCGGGCGGCAGGACAACATCCGCGAAGTGATCGCCTTTCCGAAGACCCAGCGGGCGACCGACCTGATGACCGGCGCGCCCGGCGAGGTGGGCATGAAGCAGTTGCGCGAACTCTCCATCAAGCTGGACCGTTGACCGGCGCTGTGTGAGGCAGGAAACTAAAGGCATCGCCGGATAGTCTGTCGAGCAACAAAGAATACGGAGGACTCATCATGAATGGTCGCATGGGGCGGAAGACAGCCTTGACCCTGTTCGCGGTCGTGTTGCTCTTGGGTTGCCGGGAGGAAGAACCGGGGGCACCGCCGCAACCACCGCCGCCGGATGTCGTTCAACCCGATGTCGACGCTGATATGCCTGTTGAAGCCGATTCGAAGCCCGAGGAACCGGCGCCGCCTCCGAAAATCCCCGCCGTCGCCATGACCGAGGCGATGGCTGCCACGAACCTCGTCTCCGTCGGCGACTCGCTGCCCGAGGGGCAACTAGTCGACCTGAAAGGCGATGCGCGCAGCCTCAAGGACTCGTACGGTCCCCAACTAGCCGTCGTCCTTTTCTGGAACGGCGAGAATCTCTACGCGCTTCAGGAATTGCAGGATCTGCAGATCGACGTCTTCGAGCCTTACAAGGACCGAGGCGTCGGCGTGATCGGCGTATACGTCGGCGACTCGGCCGAAGTCGCTCGGGAAAAGACGGAGTCCGCCGGCGCGACCTACCCTCAATTGCTCGACAAGGACGGGGCGTATTTCGCCAAAGTCGCCAAGGAGCACCTCCCAAGAACTTACCTGCTCGACGCCGAGGGAAAAATCCTCTGGTTCGATCTGGAGTATTCGACGGGCACCCGGCGCAACCTTCAACAGGCAATCGAGGTCGCCCTCTCCCAAGCCGGTCAAGAGAAGACGCCGGCCACCGAAACGCCTTCCGCGGGAGCGGCGGAGGCGAAGTAGTCAATCCATCGCGGCAACGGCCTGGCCGACCAACGCCGCCAGGTTCGGCAAACGACGTAATTCGCCGGCAATTCCCGGATGTGCGAAGATCCGCACTCGTTTCACGTAATCGTCGAACTGTTCCTGCGCGAGCGTCCGCACTACGGGGGAGACGTCGCCCAGAAGCCGATAGCGATCTTCTTTGAGATAGTGAATCTCGACGTTCAACTCAACCTCGCGCTGGATGGGCGGGGCATCGAAGAGGATCTCGTGCGGCGCTATGACACGCCCCAACTCGCAGCTCACGACTTCGGCAAATCGCTCGGCACAAGCGGCCAGCCAGGGATACGGACGCCGCGCCAATCGCACATACAAGTCGTGCTCTTCGAAAAAACTGAACTGGGCCAGTCGCTTGTAGAGTTTGCGGGTCGGGCCGAACAGCCCCTGCAACAAATCGCCGGCGGCCCCGTCGCCCGCCGTCCGCAGTAAATCGCCGATCATCTCGTTTTCGGTGGCGCGGAAGAGCGGATCGAGGTCGAGTGCCCCATGCATCAGATAGAAAGCCCGTTGGAACATCGCCGTCGCGGACCGGACTCCGTGATGCCAGTAGACCTCGCTGAACATCACATAGCGGGCGAAGACCATCAGCTCGGCGGCAGTCTTGCCTTTGTCGGTAATTGCTAGTCCGTCGCCGGCGGCGTTGAGGCAAAGACTGCCGATCAGTCGCTGCTGGTCGAAATGGCGGCCGTAAGGAACGCCGGCGTGGAGACTGTCCCGATAGAGATAGTCCATCTTGTCGATATCGATCGGGCCGGAGAGCATGCTGACCAGAAGTCGCGACGTGCCGTCTTGCGGCTCTTCGCTCAACAGAGCGATGACGCTTCGCGGCTTGATGCCCCACTCGTTACGCAGCACCTCGGCAACCTCGCCTTCGAGGAGGAAGCTGTTGGCGAACGATTCGTGGCGGGGGACGCGCGGCAGGTGGATGTCTTCGATCGGATGGCAAAAAGGCCAGTGCCCAAGGTCGTGCAGCAGGGCAGTCACGAGGAACAACTCGGCATCCTCCACCCGGACCGCCGCGGCAAAGCGGTCGTCGTGCGCCAGCCGCTTCAGCAGCAGTAGCGCGAGGCGGTAGACACCCAGGCAGTGCTCGAACCGCGTGTGGATTGCGGCGGGATACACCAGCGAGACGAGCCCCAATTGGCTAATCCTCGCCAGACGACGAAATTCCGCCGTGTCGATGATCCGGCGAACGCGCTCGGTCAATGGCACGTCCATTTCCGGGGGGATGCGAACCAGCGATTGACGCGAGTCCAGACCAGCAACTTCGGGAAGAGTGAAAAGAGTGCTCATTGCTTGCCGTCCATGGGTGCCAACGCTAGACTAGCCTCCAGGACTTGTGCAGGCAAGAGCACCCACGCGGCACCGGTCGGCTTACGGCGGACTTCCTTCCGTCGCACCGCTACCCGAACTGCCGTCGATAGCCGATCGGCCGCTCTCGATCGCCTCGGACGCTCGAACCGATTCCTGACGACAAATGGAGGTGTTGGCCGGGGCTTCCACGCCGATCCGCACCCTTCCGCTACGGATCGACACGACGGTGACGACAATTCCGTCGCCGATAACGATCTGCTCGTCACGCTTCCTTAAGAAAATGAGCATGGCTCCCGGCTCTCTACGGTTCACGCCGAAAATCGCATACCTTCAGCGCGGTATTCTACCCGCAATGCGGCGGAAAAACCGCAAGATCCGGCGACATCCCCAAGAATTCTATGAGAAAAAGCTAACGACCCGTCGCAACCTCGATCAAACGGGCCGGCATTTCCACCTAACAGAGGTATTCTGCATAGAACTGGTGGACGTCGTCCCGGCGGATTTGTGTTTTGTCGAGTGAATGCCATGAAATGTTGCGGATCCGGGAATAACCGAGGTAGCTCGGGGATCATTCTTCCAGAACGGTCCAGGATGGTCCTGCCGTGAAAATGAAACGACGATGTTTTCGAGGTGGTCCGATGAAGAATTTGGGTCTGTTGATTCTGCTGTTGGGAATGGTGTTCTATCTGGGGTGCGGCGATCAGGGCGGCTCATCGCCCAGCACGGGCCCGGTTGTCGATCCGGGAATGGAAGCGCCGGCCGAACCCGCTATTGAACCCGCCGCCGACGCGCCGGCCGAGCCTGCCGCCGACATGCCCGCGGAGCCTGCTGCAGAACCCGCCGCCGCTCCCGCCGAGCCCGCTGCAGCTACCCCACCGGCGGACGAGGCAAAGCCAGCCGAGAAGAAAGAAGAAGAGAAGAAGGAGTAAGCCCCCTTGGTGAAGAATCAGGGCTGATAGCGCTGGACCAGCGCATCCCGAATTGGTGGGAAAGGAGTGGCGTTTGCAGCCACTCCTTTCCGTTTTCGGGCATGACTACAAAGGCAGGATGGCTACGAGCCGAACAGCAACGGTTTGACCTCCAGGCCAAGCGATCAACGGGACTGGGTTTCGGTCGTTGTCAAACTCTGCTCCCGACTTTTCCAGTCCTCCCGTGCGCAGTCGAAGCTGGACGCCGGGCAATGTGAGCAGTCGCCACGTCCCCCTTCGTCGGAGCGGACTACGTGGAGACGGCGAACCTGGACAGTTGTTTCCGTCCCGGCGGGATCGTACGAGACGGTCTGCGAAATCGGCTCATTTTCCACGGCAACCACGACATACCAGAGCGGCGAGAATCGATCCATGCTTTGTTGGTTCAGCGCTCGAATGGTGGCCACAGCCTGGGCGTAGGTAGTTGGCTGCCTGTCGAGATCGCCTTGGGATCGCCAGACGCAGTTGGGCACGTCCAGCGGTGAACTCGGCTCCCAGCCTTCGGGCCACCAGATGCTCGTCACTTTGTACGAAAGAGGAGTGCAAAGCCGCGCGTTGCGCCATGTACGTCCCAGAACTCCCGGTTCGACCACCACAGCCCAACGCTCGTCGGATGTCCTCGCAGGGGCCTTATTATGCTCGACCGCAGCGCGAACCGCTACGAAGAGGGTGTCGTGATCGGAAATTGCTTCCAGCGGCTTGGCCGGCCCGGGTGGAACGTCGTCGGGCCCGGCCGGCTGCCACTGTTTGGGACGCTCGATGATCGACACCTGATACTTGGCCATCCTGATCTCCCTGGTGAAACCGCCTTGGAACTGCCACCAATCCTAACCTCGGCCGAGAAGCAGGGCAAACCCAGGGACAAAAACGCATCCGACTTTTTGGTCGCGGCTGACCAATCAGTCGCGGTGTCGCTGGCGTCCGCCGCCGCGGGAGCTTCCTTGGGATCCGCCCCCTTCGGACCGTCCTGTGTCGAAGGATCGTGTGCCGCCTCGATCCACTTCCGGCTGCCGTTGCGGCGCTTGGTTTCGAGCCGAGTATTGGCTGCGGTTGTAGGACTCCGAACGGCCTGATGGTGGCGCAGGCGTGACCTGTGGAGTCCGAGCGGACGACCTGTCGAATCGCATCGAGGAACCGCCTCGATATTGTTGAGGCGTTTGGCGGACGGCCGGTTCCTGCCGACTTGGTAGTACGTCGTTGCGGCTCTGAAGATCGCTTCGGCCGGCCGTTCCACCACGGCGTGGGCTTGTTTCGCCTCCGGCTGCCCCGGGCATGGGCGATTGAGTCGCCGGCGGCTGGGTACCGAGTCCCTGCGTCTGCACTCGCGGCTGAAACGACCGTTCAGTCGATGGTATTTCAAACCGGCTCGATCGGCGATCGGGCTGGTGGTCCGGCAGACGCGGAATCGTCGGCGTTTCTGCCTGCCGTGGTTGCGGCGAACTCTCCGCAGCCGGCCGTCCCGCGTAGGTGCCGAACCGACCGGCGCGGTCGTGTGCCGACTCAGTCTGCCCGCGTCCAAGGCTCCCCGTTGTTTCCGTCCGCTCGGTACGGCGCTCGCCGCGGTCGCTTTCGGGTTTGAACTGGGCGAGTGGAGTTTCCGGCATTTGGACACGATGCGGCCCATGCCGGTTCGCGTCGGCGGTCTCCGGCCGGCCCGCTCGGGCTGGGGCCGAACGATCTTTGTCTTGCCGCACGAGTTGTTGTTCGAGCGATTGCCGCTTCTCCGTGAACTGTCGGAATTCATTTTTCGTCTGCGCGTAACGCTCGCGCTGGTGCTCGTCGATGCGATGCAATCGGACCGGCAACTCTTTGATTTCTTCGGCATCGTTGAGACGGGCGGCGAGCCGGAACGTTTTACCGGCGGGTTTTTTCGCCATCCACTCATGCATCGCCGTGTACGTTCTCGGCGGCCGGGCCTCGACATGGGCCACCCGGTATTCGTAGTCATGCCGGAGATCATTAAGCCAGGTTCGATCGCGCCCGTGCCGCCAGTAATGGTACGCGAAGAGCGGGTCGTAGCCACGGTGATCTCCGTGGAAGGAAAACCAAGTGACAATGCCCATGCTGCGATAGGCGGGAGCATAGTAATCGCCGAAGTAATAGTGGCAATAACTCGGCCGCACGAAGAGGCTCATCCCGAGGACGCTCGTGTTGATCACCACACTGGGCACGTATCGGAATGCCGGCCGTGTGTAAACCACGCGAGGGAAATAGATCGGCGCGAAGACCAGGCCTCGTCGCTCCAGCGTGTAATCCCAGTGCCCCGCAATGAAGAGGCAGCCGCCGGGCGTCCAGACATAATGCGACGGGATCCAGACCCAATCCGGCACGCCTGCCGCCCAATATCCGGGCCGCCAGACATACCGCACCTCGCGCCACGTCCAGCAACCTGGCACCCAAAAATTCTCCTCCGCCGGCGCCGGGCTGGAGGGGCCAACTTCGAGTGTCTGGGGTGGTTGGGGCAGGTAGACGGCCTCACCTGCCACGTCCTGTTGCCGCGGATTCCACCAGTATCCGGACACCCACTGATAGCCGCCCGCGGTCGTATTCCAGTAGCCGGGCACCCACTCCTCGCCGGGCGGCGGCACACGCCATACGCCGCTGATCCATATGAATTCATCGCGGTCGTCGTCCCACGCCCAATAGCCCGGCAACCACGTCGCCGCTTCCTCGGCAGGCCTTTGTTCCGGCGGAACTTCCTCGATGGGCTCCGGTGGCTGACTGGATACCAGGATGCCGGGTTCCGGGTCCGCTGGCACTGCTTTTGCGTAGGCTTCGTGGAGCGGGCCGCGAGTGAGGATCTCCCCTTCATAGGGGGTGACTGCCGTTTGTGCGCGTACCGGCAACGTTGATGCAGCGGCGAGGACGGCGGTCAGGAATGAGGCGAGCAATGTAAGGTTGCGTTTCATCGAACATCCCCCGGGACGAGAAAGTACGTGCGGATTCCAGCCTGACAGGAGTTCCGGACAGGCTTTCCAACCCGACTTACCTGTGGAAACCTTGCACGACAATCAGCAAACGGCGTGCCGGACCGGCGGCTATTGCGTGAAAAATCGCATCAATGCCTTATTCTACAATAGCTTGCGACCAGAAAGCGAAGGACGACAAGAGGCCAAGAGCAAAAAAACGTCCTCGAATCGATGACGCAAAACGCGACAGTGTATGGATCCGCCTCGCACCGGCAACCTCACCGCCGCCGTGGCAGACGAATCGTGAACATCGCGCCTCGTTCGGGGCGGTTTTCGGCTTCGACTCTCCCACCATGGCATGCCACAATCCGCCAGCACTTCGATAATCCGAGCCCTAAACCGCGCCCGGCCTGCCGAGCGGAATAGAAGGGGTCGAAGGCGTGCCGACGCTGTTCGGGCGTCATGCCCGGCCCATCGTCGCCGACTCGGACCTCGACCAGTCGATCGCTGCCGGAAAGCCCGATCTCGATGCGACCATCGTGGCCGATCCATTCCAGGGCATTCTTGCACAACGCACGGAGGGCTACCGCCAGTTGGGTCGGATCGGCCTCGATTTCCAGCACCCCACGCTCACCGCTGCGCGAAACGACGACTCTTCGCTCAGCGGCCTGCACTGCCACTTCGGTCGCCAGATCATCGACCAGCGCAACCAGATCAAAACGACGCATCTCCGGCAATGGTGGACGAGCGAACAGTCGCATGTCGGCGATCATCTCATGGGCACGCTTCACTTGGGCATTGATGACGGCGAGTTCACGGCGTCGCTCCGGATCGCTCTCGCCGGCCATCAGCAGTTGGGCTCGGCCGCCGATGATTGCCAGGGGATTGTTGATTTCGTGTCCGGCGCCCGCGGCAAACTCCGCCATGGCTTCGAGCTTCTCGATTTCCACCGCCGCATGGAACTCTTCCTCGAGCCTTGCCAGCCTCGCCATTCTCGCGGTTAGTTCCGGCAGCAGGTCGATCAACGAACTGCCGACCGCGAACCAGCGATGCCTCGCAATTTCGGCTCGGTGGCGGATTTCCCGGAGATCCAGGTCCGCCGGCGGCAGTGACTCGCCCTTGAGGATGGCGGTTGCCTCACGCCGTACCGCCACCGTTGTCAAAGTGTGGTCGACGAGCCAAGAGGGAAGAAGATCGGCCCCCGCGGCGTCTGAACCGGACAGCAGTTCCAGCCACGCCTCCGCGCCGTCGAGCAGGGAGCACAGCAAGGCGGTCTCGCCATCACCGGCACTCTGTGAGAGTGCTGCTGCCAGTTCTTGGGCCTGGAAATCGGCATCGAGCCGTGCCGCCAGTTTTGCTTCGGGCAAATCGGGAGATTCCGGATCGAATCGCTGCCCGGAGGGCCACTGAAGCACGTCCAAAGCCCGCTCGCAGAGCCATGTGGCAAGCCCGCCGATCGAAGAGGGACGCAGCCGGTCCAGTTGCCAAGCTTTACACGCGGCCCAAAGCACAAGGGGTGGATCCCCTTGTATCGGGAGCGACCAATGCGAAGCTACGTCGCCCGCGCGTCCAGCAACGACCAACCGCACGAGACTATCTGCCGATGCGTCCGACATCGGTAGAGAAATCACGTTACCGCCAGCGGCTAAGAGGGGCAAAAGTCGCATAATACGGAAGCGGCCGAAGGTGACAATCAGGGAGAAAGGCAGACAAGCACAGCCTTCGCCGCACGGACGACCACCGAGGCCCCAAATCGCCCATCTTGCCACAACGTCCGAGACTACACCAACGCCCCCATCACACCGACGTGACGGTTTCCATGTCGAGCAACTGGCACATGCGTTCGAGCAGCTTTTCCACCTCAAACGGCTTATGCATGAAGTCGTCGGCGCCTGCCGACTTGAGTTCGCCGACCTTGTCTTCTTCCACCATGCCGGAGATGCATACGATGCGCACGTCGTCCATCGACTTGTCGCTACGGACCCGCTGGCAGACTTCACGACCGTTGATGTCCGGCAGCATCACATCGAGCACGATCAAGTCGGGCCGGTAGTCCTTGACCATCATTCCCGCGTCGAATCCGTTGTTCACCGTGCGAACCTCGAACCGGCCGTCCCGCTCCAGCACATCGGAGATCAGTTCGACCAGTTCTTCGTCGTCATCGACGATAAGAATTTTTCGCTTGCCGCTCTCCAGAGCGTCCGTTGGGATGCCGTTGTCCCGCATGAAGATGAAAAGTTGCTCCCGCGGGATGCGACGAAAGCGACTCCCCGGCACTCGGAATCCCTTCAACTGGCCCGAGTCGAAGCAACGAATAATCGTTTGTTGGCTGACCTTGCAGATCTTGGCCGCTTCGCCGGTCGTAAACACAGTCTTCGTTGCCATTGGTCGTTGACCGTTCCTCTTCCTAGCTGCAGCCGAGCTAGGCCAGCGAAACCCCAAGGCGAGCGTCGGCCTACTACCCAGGGGTTTCTAGTCCTCCGTGTCTGAACTCCCGGGAACTAGCCCTAAGTTCGCGTTGTCCGCAAACTCCGCACCTCCCGATACTCCGTGCAAACAGCAGGCTCATCCGGTTCTGCCGACCTTGCCGAATTTGCCAATTGCGAGCATTATAACTAGGTTTCGGGCCATGTCAATACGGGTACCGATTTTTCAAGATGTTGCAGGATAATGACTTACGAAACACGACGCGGTTCTGCGAACGTCAATCCCCTGAACTTCGGGAACGGTCTAGCCTACCCTGAGATGCCGCCGCCGCCCGCCGAACGAGTGTGATTGCCGACCGTCTATTCCCCACATCTTGCATCAGACAAGCAGACTACGCAGCAACCACAGCACACGGAACCCGCCTAGTCTCCCGCTGCGGCAATGCCGCTATCCGCGGGGCCTTCGCTCGAGGTGCAATGTAAGTGTGGCGAGGTCAGCCGGGGTGATGCCACGAATCCGCCCCGCCTGGGCAATGTTTGCCGGCCGAACCGCTTGGAATCGCTCCCGGGCTTCCGCGCGAAGGTGCGCGACGGACGAAAAGTCGAGATCCGCGGGAATGCGACGATCCGACAGGCGCCGCTGTCGCGCGATATCCGTCTCTTGTCGAGCGATGTAACCGGCGTATTTCGCGTCGTAGACGACCTGCTCCGCGACATCGCGGGCAACTTCTCCGAGCTGCGGGACTCGCGCGATCACGTCGGCCCAGGTTGTCTCCGGACGGCGCAGTAGTCTTGGCAATGAAATCTCACTGCGGACTGTCTGCAGTGTCTGCGCCACATCGCTAATGCGGGCCTCCTTGGCCTCTAGCCTCGTCCAACGGTTGGCATCGATCAACCCTAGTCGCCGTGCCAGTGGAGTAAGCCGGCGGTCGGCATTGTCCTGCCTGAGAAGCAAGCGATACTCGGCGCGACTGGTGAACATGCGGTAGGGCTCGTCGACACCGCGAGTGATGAGATCGTCGATCATGACACCGATGTACGCCTGGTCGCGCCGCAACACGAGCGGCTCTTTGCCCGCCAGAGACAGCACCGCGTTCACGCCAGCGATGAGCCCCTGGGCCCCCGCCTCCTCGTACCCCGTCGTGCCATTGACCTGCCCCGCCAGATAGAGACCGGAGACCCGCTCGGTTTCCAGGGAGGATCTGAGCTGTTCCGGCGGAACGTAATCGTACTCGACCGCATACCCGTAGCGCATGATGCGGGCGTTTTCCAGGCCGGGAATCAGCCGGATGACGGCGTCCTGGACGTCACGAGGCAGGCTCGTCGCCAACCCGTTGACGTACACCTCCGAAGTGTGCCTCCCCTCCGGTTCCAGAAACAACTGGTGCCGCTCTTTTTCAGCGAAGCGGACGACCTTGGTCTCGAAGGAAGGGCAGTAGCGCGGTCCGACCGATTCGATCTGGCCGGTGTACATCGGGGCGCGGTGCAGGTTGGCGCGTACCAGATCGTGGACGGCAGGATTCGTATAGGTGATCCAACAGGGGATCTGTTCCTGCTCGATCCGATCGGTCAGGAAAGAGAACGGCTGAGGGTCACTGTCGCCGGGCTGCAGCTCGAGTCGGCGGTAGTCCAATGTCCTGCCGTTGAGCCGAGGGGGCGTGCCGGTCTTGAAGCGCGAAAGCCGCAAGCCGAGCCGCCGGAGCGAATCTCCCACCGCCGACGCCGCTTCGCCAGCGCGGCCTCCTTCGACTCGTTTCTCGCCGTAGTGGAGCAGACCCTGCATGAATGTCCCGGCACAGAGAACCACCGCACGGGATCGATACTCGATATCGCCGAGGACTCGCACGCCCACGATGCGGGGGGCGTCTTCCTTGCCCTCGACGATCAGCGCTTCGGCCGCTTCCTGGCGAAGATCCAGGCCCGCCTGCTGCTCGACCATCCACTTGATTTCGTTCTGGTACAAGCGCTTGTCGGCTTGTGCCCTTGGCCCATGCATGGCGGGCCCTTTGCGGCGGTTGAGCAAGCGGAACTGGATTCCGGTCCGGTCGGCGGCCAGGCCCATTGCCCCACCCAAAGCGTCGATCTCGCGGACGATTTGCCCCTTGGCCACTCCGCCAATCGCCGGATTGCAGCTCATCTGGGCGACCGTGTCGAGATTGCCTGTCAACAACGCCGTGTTTGCTCCCATCCGCGCAGCCGCCAGGGCCGCTTCGACGCCCGCATGGCCGGCGCCGATGACAATCACATCATAGTCGTAGTGCAAAACACTCATACTCATCCGGCGGCGAACGGCCTCAGAACATTGTGGCGAAGTAGATCGCCACTGCCAGCAACAGCGCGCCCAACCCCACCATGGCGCCGATCACTCGACTATTGAACTGTTCGGGCGCATCCTCGTCGACATCGACCGTGTAACCATCGGGAAACCGGTGGCCGCACCATTGACAGCGATTGGGGTGCCGGGGCACGAAAGGCTCGTCGCAGGTGGGGCAAATGACCATGAAAACCTCGTCGCGCTCCGCGCCGGACGGCTCTGCGTCCTGTGCCGGCGGGCAAGGCTCAGAGCAATTCCCGCCCGTACCGCAATCGCACGACGTCGCTAGGGCATCGCTGCCGCCATCAGGCGAGGCGGCATATTCGGGATCGACCGGGAGGAAGTCGGTCCCGGCGGTCTCGCAGATCGGGCATTGAGTGGTCCGTGGTGCATGGCACTGCGGACAGTGCGGCCATTGCTCTAGATCGCTAATTCGTGGCTGGTGGGGCATCGTCGAACGTCTCCATTTCGATGCTTACTTCGGTTACGCGCGGGGTAGCGACTCCGTTTTTCGCCCCCAAAACCAGGCGATATTGCAGCCATCGCCCGGCCGCGGCGTCATGGTCGATTGTCTGCACCTTGTTGAACCAGGTGTCGGGGCCTCCAGGGCCGGTCCAAATCGCATCGGCGAGTTGCTTTCTCGAATCTGCCCATCGGCACTGCGCCTTCAGCCACGTCTTGGGTGGAATCTCCGCCTCCCACGAAATCCGAGTGGCGGCGGTCCGCGGCGGTAACTGAAATGGGCTCGATTCGTAATACTCTTCCGGACCGCGATCGCGCTGGCTGCCGGGACTGATGCAGCTCATGCCGTGGGGGCCATTGGTAATCAACCGTGTGATGCGTTTCGGATCGAAGCCGTCCGGGCCATTCCACCAAACGGCAGACCAGCCTTGATGGTCACCCCATACCTTATGATTGGCCACGGCCAGGTCGACCCATCCGTCCTCGTTGAAGTCGGCGGCCATGCAGCCCGATGCCGAATGGTTGAAAAGGCGCTGGCGGTCGCCGGCGGAAAACCCTCGTCCCGGGCGGTTCCAGTAAAGATAGCAGTCAGTGTCCCTTTCCGTGCCGGCATGGTAAGAGCAGATGAACAGATCGAGCGACTTGTCGTTGTTGAAATCGGCCACCGCCATGCTGTTGATTCCGGCCGCCGGGAGCATGGCGCGGTGATCCTGGCGAAGCCCTTGCGGCCCGTTCCAGTAAATGTAGACGAACGAATCGTGCGGTCGTCCAAGTGTGACATTGTGCCCGCCGAGGATCAAGTCGAGGTAACCGTTTCCCGTGAGATCAACCGCGCGGGCGCAGGCCGCCCGCTCCACCGCAAGGGCCAGACAGCGGCCGGGCTGGAATCCGTCGACGCCGCCCCAATAGATCAGGCTGCGGTCGTCCAGAATCAGAGGCACGACCAGATCAAGCCACTGATCGTTGTTCAAGTCGGCCAGGTAGATCCAGCGGGGATCTTTGTAGACGACGCCTTCGTAGCTCAATTGCAGCCGCACGGGCCGCTCCGTATCGAAGCCGTGTTCCGAGCCGTAGAAGAAGACGATTTCCGAGTTGTCAAAGCCGCAGAAGATCAGATCGAGGCGTCCGTCGCGGTTCAGATCGGCGCAGCAAACTCCGTGCGCGCGGGTGGTGGGCAGTTTCAGACTTGGTTCGTAAGGCAACCCCTCCGGGCGGCCCCAGAAGACGAAAGAGCCGGGGTCGCGATTGACGGAGTTCTCCGACGCGTTGGCCAGCACCAGATCGACGCGGCCGGAGTCGTTCAGGTCGCACATAAGCGCTTCGACGGCGCCCCAGGCCGCCACTTCGATCCTGCAATCGGGCGCATACCCACCAGGGCCGCCCGGATAGAGGAAGGCGTCGAGGTTCCCCAGCTTATTCCGAGCCATATGATTCACCAGCGCGACCTGACGGGGGCCGTTCGGCGATACCTGCGCGAGAAAGACTCGCCGTGCATCTTCGGCGGCCAACTCCACGGGTTTGCCGTTCGGCCCATCCGGGGAGCCGCGATACAGGTAAGAGGGCTGCGAGAACGACTCGGCGGTATGGCTCTGGCAGAGGACGATCTCGTCGCAATCGTCGCCGTCGAGATCGCCCACCGCGACGTCGCAGGCGCGCAGGGTCTTCAGCGCGGTCCGCCGCGACGGGCCGTAGGTTCCGGACGGGTCGCCCCAGTAGATCCATGACCGTTCGGCGTCGTCGTGCGGTTGTCGGCATGCGACCACCAAGTCGCGATGCCCATCCCCGTTCGGGTCGCCAACCGCCAACGCCATCGCACGGGGACAATTCAATGCGAGAGGCCTGCCGAAGCGGCGATCTTCTTCGTAGGGGATCAAATAGAACGAACGGGCCGAAGGCATGAACAGGTGGGGTTTCTCCCCCAGTCGAACAACGCAAACCAGGGGGTCGGCGTCGCGGACGTATTCAGCGTACTGGGGTGAGTCATCGCTTCGCGAGGCAGGTTCCGCGGGCGTATCTAGTCGCGTTATGTCGGTTGCGTCGAGCCCTCGGCCCTGCCCCCAAAGGATCTCCAGACAGCCGGACTCGGTGCGAAGCACCAGGTCGGCGTGTCCATTGCCGGCCAGATCGAATGCGGCGATCTCGACGCCCGCGACGGCAAGATCTTCGTAGCGACGATGCTCGAAGCCGAGTTCGGACTGGTAGAAGATGCGAAGGCTTTCGGCGCGCAGAAAGGCGAGATCGCACTTGCCGTCGCCGTTGAAATCGCCGGCGGAAACCGAGCGGCACAACGGCGCCGGCAACTGCAGATGCCGCCGCTCACCGTATCCCTGCGGAGAGCCGAAATAGATGAAAGCGTTCAAATCGCGGCGGACGCCGTTGCTCCACATACCCAGCACGAGATCGTCGAGGCCATCGCCGTTCAAATCGGCCAATGTGCCTGCCATTGCCCCGTCGGAAGGGAGCGTTTGCGGAGTGGGATCGCCGAGCGGATCCGCGTAGACGTACGCCGGCGGTTTCTCCCAGTGATTCTGAGAATTGCAGAACACCAGATCGAACCAGCCATCGCGGTTGCAATCGAACTGAAAGATCCGCTGGAGCACTCCCGCGCGAGAGACGTAGAGGTTCTGTCCGGCGTTGGAGAACCGTCCGTCGATGAAGTCGTCGAACCCTTTCTCTCGCCAGACGCGGCGGATCGGTTCGGTCGCCATCGTCCTGCCATCGCCGAATCCATCCGAAAAGGCGATGGTTGCGACGATCAATCTGATTGACAAGAGCGGAAGGCGGAAAGATCTCATAAGCGGTGATATACCTCTGCGTCGAGGGGGTAGGCAATTGTCTTAACCCAGTTGTATTGCATCGGTGAGGCGGAAGCAACTGCGACAACCTCACTTACGCTCCCTCCGATGCTCAGGCCAGGCAATGCTACCGTAGCGAGGCAGAACAGCCGGCCGTTGCGGCCGCCCTGTGGTCCGATTATAACGTCATTTTGAACAATGCTACTTCGTGATCCCGTGAATCTGCTCGGAGGAATCGTAATGCGCGTCCGATTTGCTAAACCCTCAGGAAGAATCGCGTCGGTCGTTGCAGTACTTGCCATCATCGGTACCACAATGGTTGCTTTGGCAGAGGCCCCCCGGGTCTTGTCGCCAGGCAGACTGCCGCCCGATCGCCGCCTGGAGCCGCTGAAGACGCTCAACGATTACTTTCCTTTCACTCCGCCGTCCTCGCCAGAGGCATGGGGCGAACGCGCGGAGCGCGTGCGGCGGCAGGTGCTGGTGGCCAACGGCCTCTGGCCGATGCCCACCAAGACGCCGGCCAACGCCAAGGTCCACGGCAAAATCGATCGGGAGGACTATACCGTCGAAAAGGTCTACCTGGAAAGCTTCCCCGGTCACTTCGTGACCGGGAATCTCTATCGCCCTAAAGGACATGAAGAAAAACTGCCCGGCGTGCTCTGCCCGCACGGCCACTGGGCCGAGGGGCGTTTCTACGATGCCGGTCAGGCCACGCTCCAACAGCAACTCGTCCAGGGCGCGGAGCGGTTCGAGCCGGCCGGACGTTACCCGTTGCAGGCGCGATGCGTGCAGCTTGCGCGGATGGGCTGTGTCGTCTTTCATTACGACATGGTGGGCTACGCCGACAGCGTGCAACTGGAGCACCGGCCCGGCCTCCGCGAATCGATGAACACTCCGGAGAACTGGGGCTACTTCAGCCCTCAGGCCGAGTTGCGACTACAGAACATGATGGGATTGCAGACGTACAACTCGATTCGTGCGCTGGACTGGTTCAGCAACCTGCCGGAGGTCGACCGTAAACGTATCGCGGTGACGGGGGCCAGCGGCGGCGGCACGCAGACGTTTGTCCTCTGTGCCGTGGATCCGCGGCCGGCTGTGGCGTTTCCCGCCGTGATGGTGTCGACCGCCATGCAGGGCGGGTGTACGTGCGAAAACGCCTGCTATCTCCGAGTGGACAGCGGCAATATCGAGATCGCGGGCCTGATCGCCCCACGGCCGCTGGGGATGACGGCGGCCGACGACTGGACCAAGGAGATCGAGACCAAGGGCCTGCCGGAACTCAAAAAGCTCTACAAAATGCTGGGAGTCGAGGATCGGGTGATGGCGAAGCCGCTACTGCATTTCCCGCACAACTACAACTATGTATCCCGCGCCGTCATGTACCCGTGGCTCAACCGACATTTGGGGCTTGGGCTGAAGGAGCCGATCGTCGAACGGGATTTCCAACCGCTGGACGCAGCGGAGATGACTGTTTGGGACAACGAGCACCCGAAGCCGCCGAGCGGCGACGACTACGAACGCTCGCTGCTGAAATGGCTGACCGAGGACAGCCGGCGGCAAATGGATGCCCTCATGCCGTCCGATGCCGCTTCGCTGGGCAAGTACCGCGAGGTGGTCGGCGGAGCGGTCGATGTCCTCATCGGGCATCGGCTGCCGGAGAAGGGCACGGTCGACGCGGCCGAGCGGGAGGAGGAGGACCGGGGAAGCTATGTGCTGGTCAAGCACCTTCTTCGCAACGCGGCCGAGCAACAGCAGACGCCCGCGCTGACGCTCAGACCCAAGCAGTGGAAACAGCGAGCGGTGGTCTGGGTCTGCACCGTGGGAAAGCAAGGGCTTTTCGACGGCGAAGGGGCGCCCATCGCGCCGGTGAAAAGGCTTCTGGACGCTTCCGTTGCGGTCGTCGGGCTCGACCTGTTCGGCCAAGGCGAGTTCACGGCTGATGGTAAGCCGATTGCCGCGACACGGATCAACGACAGTGGGCGGGGCCAATGGGCCGAATATGCCGGGTACACGTTCGGCTACAACCATCCGGTCTTCTCCGAGCGAGTCTACGATATCCTGGCGGCGGTGACGCTGCTGAAGGCGGAAGGGGCGAAAACGGTGGATCTGCTGGGACTCGATGGAGCAGGCCGCTGGGTCGCCGCCGCCAAGGCCCAGGCCGGCAATGCGGTCCAGCGTGCGGTGATCGGCGCCGACGGGTTCCGATTCACAGCTCTCACGCGGTTCGACCACCCCGATTTCCTTCCCGGCGGAGCAAAGTATTTCGATTTGCCCGGGATGGTCGCGTTGGCGGCGCCCGGAGAGATTTGGCTCTCGGATGGCGCGGCGGAAGCGCCTGCCGTCGTGGAAGCGGCCTACCGGGCCTCCGGAAAGCGTGAAAATCTTACCGTGTTCGGCGGACGCAAGGCGGACGAAGAAAGCGCCGCGGTGACGTGGTTGCTCGAACAGTAGCGGTTACTTGATCGAAATCGTCCTCGCCAGCGGCTGCAGGATGTTTTCGATCACGTGGTTATCGATCATCTCGTGGCAAATTTGCGACAGCCGCTCGAGGGTTTCCGAGAACGTCCGGTCCGGAGGAAGGCTGCCGTATTGTCGCGCTGTGACGTAGACGCTCAGTTGGTCCTCGGAGAACTCGCCCGTTCGGACCTGGTAGGCGCTGGTGCGGGTTTCAACACTCAGGCGGCACTGAATCCGACACTCGTCGTCGAGGGCTACCGTGACCGAGGGCTCATAATTAATCACGGTCGCACCGGGAATTTCGAGCATACGGTCCATTGCCGGTCCAATCCCGAGTGCCTCCGCCACCACCTGGTTGTGGTTGCCGCGATAGGTGAAATCAAAGCCAAACAGCAGATCGAGAGCCTCGCAGTCCAATGTGCTCACCGACAGCATGTACGGAGCGAGATCCAGCACGAGCCGGTGCTGTTCCAGTGCAAGGCCGACCGATTCCGGGTTCACTAATCCGGAACACACCCGCCGCGGCTCAATCGTACACCACCGGTAAGCCCCCTGATCCTTGTCCTCCTCGAGAACGAAATCCCCCCGATCACGGGAGTAAAAATTTCGCATTGATGGGTAGTTTTTTTGAATCCTCTCAAAGAAATGCAGCACGGTCTCACGATTGGCAGGAAGCTCCATTTCCGTCGCGAGATTCATGTTGACGTAGAAGTCGTCGCATAGTGAACTGTACGGAATCACTGGAACCTTCCTTCTGGCTCGTACGAAAAAGAACCCCCGGCCTTCGCACAAACGGGCGGGATAAAACACCACCCGTTCCTCAAGCGGAGACTAGTGTAGTATAGGAGTGCCCAAGCCGGACTGTCAAAGCCGGCACCAAGCCCCTCTCCCTAGCAGAATCGACACTGAAGCGGTATCTGAAATGTCCAGTTTGAATCGTTGCGACACTTTTGTCGTGTTTCCCACGGACCTGGGCTGGATGGCCCTTTTGGGATCGGCGGATGATATGGTGAGACACCTTACTTTTGGATACCCCACGGAAGATGAGGCCATCTTGGCACTCCAAGCAGTGGAATTCCGAAAGACACTCCCCGGTGCGGAGGGTGGGCCTCTCATGCGGCGTCTTCAGGCCTACGCGAGCGGACATCGCGACGATTTTCGCGATGTCCGCGTCGATCTCGGCCGTCAAACGGAATTTCGCAAACGCGTTTACCGGTTTTGCCGCACGATCCCGTACGGCGAGACCCTTACTTACGGAGAGCTTGCCACGCTGGCGGGTTCGCCCGGCGCCGCCAGGGCAGTCGGACGTGCCATGGCAGCAAACCAAGTCCCCTTGATCGTACCCTGCCATAGGGTTAAACCGTCAAGTGGTGGTTTGGGTGGGTTTTCTAGTCCGGGTGGGGTAATCATGAAGCGGCGTTTGTTGGATCTGGAGGCCGGTAGCCCGACAGGTGCTGGCCGACTGGGGTAGAATTGCATCGCTCTTTTCGTCAGAATAGAGATATGGGTAAGCCAAGGGCAGCCTTTTTCAGGGCTGGGAGTGTCTGCATGGAACTGGATCTTTGCGATATCGAGCGTCGGAGCGACGGCGCTCTTTTGGTGCGTGTTCGGTCCTCGCAGAAGAACGGGCGGCGACTGCCGGACGCCGTCTTTACGTTCCGCCGCGGAGATCCTCAGTACGAGTATTGGGAAAGACTCTCGCGAGAGCGGTCCACCGCCGGCACGCCGTGAATGCTTGGCGGGCCTTCGGTATCGTTTCGGACGAACGCATTAAAACGGAAGGTCTTCGTCCAGGTCGTCCTCGTCGGGATCCAATTCGCCGAAACTCCCTTCGGCGTCGCTGTCGCGATCATCGAATTCCTGGTCGAACTCCGCCTGGCACAATTCGCAATAATCCGACGTGCTGTAATGCTGCACCCACTGGGTATTGCGAAGTTCCGGGTAGGCTCGCTCCTCCTGGCAGACCTCGTGCAGGAGCAATCGGTAGACCTCGCGGGGAGTGAAGTGCGGGCATACGTCCATTGCGATGCCGAATAGCGCCAGTTCCGCCAGAAGCGATTTTAGCGCTTTTTCAACCTGCTCGTCGTCCAATTCATCGGGCAAAGGGCATTTCACCGGGTTGTCGAAGAGATCACTGAGAACGACTCCGGGACTGTTCTCGATCAGGTCATCCATCAACTCCATCTCTCGGATCGCCCGCGATTTGTCCTCGTCCTCGATCCAATCCCAGTCCGTCTGAGAAGCCTGCAAATCGAGCTGAAGCTGCAAGTCCCTTGGAAACAGATCATAGGGATCCTCTTCGTCGTCATCATCGGCCGGCTGCGCGTCAGAAAAGAACGATTCGCCGTCGCCAAGATCTCCGCTAATATCTCCGCTGGCGGTCAACTCTGCCTCGTCGCTTTCGGGCGAATCGCCGGCCTCCCCGGGTTCCTCCGGCCGAAGGGCCGCTCCGTGCTCGCCGCCGCCCGACACGCTCAACTCCTGGAACTCGACGAACTCAACATCGGAATCGGCGATTTCCACCACGATCCGGCCATTCTGGCTGAACCATTCCAGATAGAGGCGGCCTTGGGTTTTCACGGGCGGACAGTCGGGGCACGATTTCGGGCGAACCGCTTCGGAATTGCCGCGCGCCGTGTCGCCCCGGCGAACCATTGTAATTCTGCCGGTCGGACCGACTTGCTGAGTGGCGAGAGTCTCCAAGTCCGGAGAAGCGGCTTCTGCGTGGGGATCGCTCGATGCGCTCCTCGACTCGAACCGGAAATGCCAGCCGGCAAGGTCATCGCTGCAGTTGCCCGTCAATTGCAGCAGCAGCGGATGGTTCCATCCACGGACTTCCAGCCATCCGTGAACGGAGTAATTCGTCGTGTTGAAGATTTCACCGCTGACAACGTGGCCGTCCAGCCGACAAGCCATAGGACTGCTCCAAGGGAAGCAGGAGATCGGTCTTCCGATACCTTAAATACGCAAAAACGGGTTCCGGACCACTTATTGTACCATACGATCCCGCACATGCGAAAGTCGCGAGAGTCCCTTGACGGCGGGGACAACTCGGCCCTCTCGCGACCCGCCTCTAGCCGCAGCATAGTGCGGGATGTTAGACTAGATTGGTTGTTTGGTGAACGCACGCGCTTCGGGGAGTCTCATGGCCTACACCTCACGTTGTCCCGCATGTCGTGAGCACGTCGCAGTGCCCGACGGTCTCAACCGAGAGAGCGAGGTTCGCTGCCCGGTTTGTGAGAAGGAGTTTCCACTAGGCGAGGTCGGCGAGCCCGTTGCCGACGCGCCCGATCTCGCGCCGGAGTTGGTTCCGGTTACCGTCGTTGACAGCGAGGCGCCGATGCTCGACATCTGGAAAGACCAACGCGAACTGGTCGAAGAGGTGCCTGTGATCGAGCTAGGCAGTGTACTCCGCAAGCCTGGTTCGAAGAAATCGGTCCCGAAGAAGAAAGAGGAAATCCGCGACGAGGCGCCGTCTGAACCCGCCGGCTCTCAGCAGTGGGGGCGAGAAGAAGCGGTAGGGGATCCGCCGCAACTCGAGGATGAGGATAGCGTCTCCCGTCTGGCCGACTCGGTCGAAGAGGAGACCCTTGACGCGACGGATGAGCACGAAGACCGCCCGCGTGCTTCGGAAATCGAAAGTAGCGGGGAAATCGCGGGCGAGAACGATGACCTGCCGACCGAGCCTGCGGAGGTCGTGGCGGCCACGGAGGTGGCGGGCGAAGCGCCACCGGACCGCGATGTGTTGATCCGTTGTCCGCACTGCGAAGTGGTCTCGAAACTCACAGAATTGATCTTCGCTTCCAGTGGTGATCACGTCCGTATTGACCAGTTGGCGGTCGCCTTGGGCCTCCATTCCGCGTCGGAGGCGTCCGAGCCGGGTCCGGACGGCTCGGAGCATGGCATCTACGACCTCGCCACGACTGATTTCGGACCGGGTGGGCCGGCAGCCGGCGAAGGAGACGTACCCGCCGGCAATTTCTCGTTTGCCGGCAGGCAGCACGATTCCGGCGGTGGCTCCGCCGTCGTCGGCATGCGTCGGCGCAAGAGCCAGAAGAGCCTGCTGAAAGAGATGCTCGGCGCGGGGCTCGGCGCTGTCCTGGCAGTGCCCATCGCTTACTATGTCCTGAACCTGATCGGCGGCGAGCGGTTCGACAAAGTCCCGGTCCCGCTGCCGTTCTGTCCGCACACCTACGACCACTTGCCGAGCGACTGGCCCGAGTGGTGGCCGAACTGGGCGAAGGTCTCGGCGCCGGCGCCGCCCCTGGTACCGGTCTCGGAGGTAGAGCCGGAGGAAATCGTCGCGGAACCGGCCGCCGATGATCCCGAGATCCAGGAGACCTTCCGACGACTGGATGAGGCCCGTCTGGGGGCCTCCCCCTCTGCCGATCCTGCTGCCGCGGATCACACCCCGCGGCCCGAGCCGCCCCAATCCGCGGCGAAAGTCTTGGAACCGCCGACGCGCGATGCGCCGGCTGTTGCGGTAGAAGGCGATAAGAAGCCGCCCGTGAAAAAGAATCGCCCCGCTCCGAAAGCACCGACCGAAAAGCCGCCTGCGGCCGAGGCAGCCGCGAAGAAGTCAACGCCCGACATAGCACCGGCCGAGAAACCGGCTGCTGAAAAACCGCCGTTGGAGAAGGCTCCCGCCGAAGTGCCGCCGGCCGACACGTCACCCGCCGAAACGCCGCCGGTCAAGATGGAACCCGCCGCTGAAGCTTCACCTCTGCCCGCTGATTCTGAAGCGGAGGAAAAGCCAAAGGAAGCTTCCGCCAACGATCCGTGAGGAATGAAAGGTGATCTGCGACGGGGTCAAGCTGGAAAGCCTGACGTGCGGAGACCGTAAAACGCAAGGAGCAAGCCGTGACGTTTGAGGACGAAACCCACGCCGATTGCGATGACCCCGGGTTCGTTCCGGTTCGGAACTATCTGCTCTACACCCTTTCCCTGCCGGAACGGACCCTGAGATCGGCGTCGGGGCTGCTCGGTGGCGTACTACGCGAGTCGGCTTGCCTCTTGGTTCCGCACGCATTCCAGGACTGCAAGACCTACTCGATCATGGTCGGGCAGATGCTCGATTTCCTCGCCGAGGATGTCGGCGGTGTCGAGCGGGCACGGGCAGAGTCCGCCGGAGCTGCGGCGAAAGTCGAATATTTCGCCGCCCGCAAGGCAGTCGGTAATTTCGTGGAAATGGCGGGGTTGGCGACGTTCCACCTTTCGCCGATGCTGCTGCTGGCGGTGGTAAGCGACGTGGCCTATGGATCTCGCGCCTACCTCAACGAGCTGGCCGGCGAGTTGAAGCAACAGGGAGTGATCGCCGAGGACTCCACCATCAACCACGTTGACGACCTCCTGGAGGCTGTCGCCTCGGCCGCCGGGACGACCGCCAGCGCATTCGATACCCCGCCATTGTCCGTCGAGGGTTTGAGGCAAACCATCGACGACACCCGCAAGGCGGTCGGTTCGATCGACCCAATGAGCGTGCTTCCGCAGGCGGAAGTGGCGCGGCTGTGGCACGATATCCATAGAATCGCCTCCGAGCAAGGAGTCGACCCGTTGGCCATTTCCAGCGCCATGACTCTCTTTTCCCTCGACCGGATCGGTTCCGCCAGCCTCGGCGCACTGTCCACGGTCCGTTCGGTCGGAACCCTCTTCGACCGTCACGTGATCGATCACTACCGCTGCGGCTTGCAGCGAATCCAGGAAAAGGGTTTCTACACCACGCTCGCCGAGACGAGCAAGCCCTACAGCGACGCTGTCTGGAAGAACTTTTCCTCCAGCCGCAGCACGATCACCGAGGATGTACTCTCGGGCAGACTCGTCGGGCAGGCGTGGAGCACGGCCCGCCGTTGGTTCGGTGGGAAATAGCCCCGCCGTATAGCCGCCGACCGTCTTGCGATATGAAGCCTCAAGATAGTCTCGCGACTTCTTCAGCGCCAGAGCCGTCTCGTCGGGCGCCGGTTCGTGATGCATGAACGGGTTAACGTACCAGGGATCCCTCCGTGCCAATAATAGGTGAGATAACTACCTCCTTGGTTATTGCAGTAGAGGGACAAGGAGGTAGGGGACTTGTGGAGAAAGCAAGGATGTTGGGAATGGAAAAGGCGGTGGCTGGCGGAACGGAAGGAGGGCGTCGCCCGATTGGAGTTCCGCCAACGAACACGGCAGCCCGTTCGATCTTCCGAAAGGTCGTACCCGCAATTTCAGGTGTCCCGCCGACGTTCTGCGTGTCCTGGTCGAGGCGAGGGGAATCAACAATCCGCGGATGTGACGCTAAGGTCGCAACGGATAAAGAAAACGCCGTAGCGATGACGTCCCGCGTGGTCGTACGGAGTAAGTCGCTTTGCCAGGAGTAAAAGATTGTTGGAGATGACACGCTTTGACTTCCGAACGTTAAGGTTTCTATGCTGCTCGCTCCCGCCAAAGAGTCTCCATCGATAAACGCGAGGCCGGGAGCGAGCAGCATTAAAACCAGTTGAACGAAACCGCGGAGTCGGAAGCGGGTATTGGCTTTCTATTGCCCGTTTCCTTCCGCACGGCCCCATTGTGGCCGACCTTGCGAGTGGCAAGTAATCTTGCCCAGGTCGTGTTCTTCGAGCGGGGCAGTGGCGGAGAAGAAAGAGGCCATCAGAAGCACGGCGCGGCGGCGGGCCGTCTGGACGGAAGAGAACGATCCTGCGGGGCCGCAGGCCGAAGCAGCGCATAGCGAAAGTAAGCCGGCTGCCAGCGTCGGCACGAAAGCAGCTCGCAGGGTCGTTCTTATGAACCAGATCATGAGCTGTCGATTATCTCCGCAGGAATCCTCCTGCCGAAAGCGCCATCCGTCGCCAGTCGCCGCCATAGTTGCCGAGTCGGTTATGGCAATGTAGGATGGGAGCGACTCCGGTTCACGCTACAACACGACAGTGATTAGGATCCACGAGAAATGGCGAAACTCCCCTACCTCGTCACCGGCGCCGCCGGATTCATCGCTTCGCGAGTTACGGAGCTTCTGCTTGAGGAAGGCCACCGCGTCGTCGGCGTCGACAATCTCAATGACGCCTACGACCCGCGGCTGAAACAGTGGCGGCTTGCCCGACTGGAAACACGCGGCGGATTCCAGTTTCAGCAGATGGATATATCCGACCGGAACGCGGTCGCGCGGCTGTTCGAGAAAGAGGGGCCTTTCGAGGCCGTGGTAAACCTGGCGGCCCGCGCCGGAGTTCGCAGCAGCGTGGAAGACCCGTGGGTGTACTACCGCGCCAATTGCGACGGCACACTGAACCTGTTGGACGCCTGCCGAGAGAATGGGGTCAAGAAGTTCCTGCTGGCGTCCACATCGAGTCTGTACGGAGCCCACAACCCTGTGCCGTATCGAGAAGACGCGGATACCAACTGTCCGCTCTCCCCCTACGCCGCATCGAAAAAGGCGGCAGAGACGCTTGCCTTCACGTACCACTATCTGCACGGGCTGGATGTTTCGGTGGTGCGGTACTTCACCGTCTATGGCCCCGCGGGCCGGCCGGATATGAGCGTTTTCCGTTTCATCCGCCGCATCGCAGAAGGGGAATCGATCGTCGTGTTCGGCGACGGCAGCCAAGAGCGGGATTTCACTTACGTTGACGACATCGCCCGGGGCACGGTCGCCGCTCTTCGTCCCCTAGGCTACGAAGTGGTGAACCTCGGCGGGGATCGGCCGGTGCGGCTCTCGGAGGTGATCGCGACGATCGGCGAATTGCTCGGGCGGCCGGCGAATATCGATTACCGCCCTGCCCATCCCGCCGACGTGCCGGCCACCTGGGCCGACGTTTCCAAGGCCCGCCAACTGTTGGACTGGACACCCGCGGTGACGATGGAAGAAGGCGTCCGCCGTTCGGTGGCGTGGTATCGGGAAAACCGAGAGATGATTTTGCCGCTGGAACTCGGGGACCGGTGAAGCCTGTCAAGTGTCTGGCCTGTCGCGGTGCCGCCAACCGTCCCAGAGGTGCAGTACTGCCAGGATGGGATGGCGCCAAAGCATTCTTGGCCCGGAGTAACGCATCACTTCGCGAACCTGTTCCCGCATGGAACGCCGGTAGCAATGGATGGGGCAGTCGGCACAGGCCGGTTTCTTCGCGCCAAAAGGGCAGCGATCCAGCCGGCATAGTGCATAATCCAGCACATCCTTGCACTCGGAACACAGTTCGCGAGGCGAGCCGTGACGGCTGCGGCAATAGATGCCGATCATGGCCCGAATCGTCCGTTTTTCACGCGCGATGCGCATCGAGTCCGCCAAAACAGATCACCGTTGCGTGCGAAACCACGAAGGGGTTGGGAGTCGTTTTCTGTATCGGCCTGGAAAGAGTCGAGAGTCCAGAGCCAGGCAATCCGATTGGCTCTCGACTCTGGACTCTTGACTCTTCGCTCTCTGTGGCCAATACATAAAGAGACTCCCAACCCCTTGCGTCAAACATCTACCCGCCGGTTGCGACAATCAATAATGTCTTCGCCGACTTTTATTGTAGCATGACCAGTCGGTAGCGGCGAATTCCGCCGTCGATGTCGGCGAATTGGTAATCGGCCAGTTTGACGAGCGACTCGGTGTCGCCGGCTTTCCACTGGGCTTCGGCGAGTTTGGTAAGCGTGGGGTCGTATTGCGCCCCTCGGTCGCTGCGGTTTTCGGCCAGCAAGATATGAGTGAAGCCGGCCTCGCGGAGCGTGTGGCTGAACTGGAGCGGATTGTCGATGCCGCGATCGTAGCCGGTGCGGAGCCGGTAGAGGTTTTCCCGCGTTACACGGCAGTTGAAATAGAAGGCGCGGTGTTCCTGACTGAGGATATGGTCCCCCTGGTTGCCCAATTGGTTGCCGGCGTCGGCGGCCAGCCAGGTCGGCTCGTTTCGAGCCAGAAAGGCTTCGCGGCTTTCCAGACCGCATGCCACCGCGAGCCGGTCGGACGAGCGGGCCACGGCGGCCGCGGACGCGGCAAGGAAAACCGTCAAGACGGCTGCCAGCGCGACCCGGCGCGGGATGACCGGTAACCGCTGCATTTCGATCAGCACCCAGAGGGCAATGACACAGAGGATCGGGACCAGCGGCAAGAGGAAGCGGACGTTCTGACGAAGCAGGAACCAGAGAACCCAATAGGCCCCGGCCACGGCCATGAGGACTTCCAGCCCCCGCAGCCGCCGCACCCAAAGCAGCCCCGGGGCAACGGCGAGGAAGAGCCCGCCCAGTTGATGGCCGCGCCCGCCATAGCGTTCCGGATGCATCGTCACGTGCCACGCTCCCGTCAGCAGCGAGAACGGCGACCGACCCAAGGGAAGCTTGGAATTGCGAAACGTCGGTTTCTCGTCGTCGACCGCTACGTGAGGTTCGAAGACCTCCGAAAAGAACGGATGGACCGGGTTCCCGCGGTGCCAGGCCGCGCGGACGTACCAGAGCCCGGCGGCGCTGGTGGCGACGATCGTCGCCACGGCGACTCCCTCGAGCATCAGTCGCCGGCGATCGGGCCAGCGCCACGCGATCCACAAAACCGGCGCGGCCAGGGCCGCGAGGAAGAGGAGAGCAAGGTATTTCGTTCCTAACGCCCCGCCCGCGCACAACCCGCAAAGGACAAACCACCGCCGCGATTCCAGATCCACGCCACATCGCCACCAGGCGGCCAGCGCCAGGGTGCAGTGGAACGCCAGGGCGACATCGTTCAGTGGCGCGGTCATTTGGTTCGTCACGGAGGGAACCAAGAGCACGACGGCGCCGGCGACTTGCGCCCACGCCCGTCCCACGATCGGCGTGGCCAGCACGACGGCTGCCATTGCCAGCAGAATGCCGAATCCGAAGTGGAGCAACTGCGTCGCCACGCCCCCATCCAATGCCAGTGCCCAGAGATACCACATCTCAACCAAGAGCGGAAAGGTCGAGTTGTCGCTATCCGGCAGAAATTCGAGCCCGCCAACCGCAAGAAAGGTCTTGGGGAGTTCGAGATGATAGCAGAGCGCGTCGCCGTCGGTCGGAGGCGCGAGAGCCCCGATCAGCGAACCGAGGCAAGCGATGCCCGCGAGCACAAAGACGGTTGTCCTTAACCATCGCGACGGTGGCGCGAAAGGCTCCGCCTGCGGCGGTTCCTGAAAGTGGGGCTGCCGGACGACGGCGGACAGACTCCGTTCGCAGCGGCGGATGTAGTCGTTGAGCAGTTCTCCCAGACCCCAGAAACATGCCAGCGCCGTCAATCCGCCGATCGCCGGAATGGCGAGCAGCCCGGTCATGCCTGCGACGGCCAGCAATACTCCGGCGACGACGAACCCCACTGCCAGACTCCACACGGCGGTCGACAGCAGATCGTCCGTGCCCACGCCCAGGCCGCGGAGCAGTGGGCGTCCGAGGCCGTAGGCGGAAAAGCCGATTGCGAGAACCGTCAAGATCGAAAGGATGTGCTCCAGCATGGGCTTGCGTTACCACCAACCAAGCATACTTGTGAAGTAAAGTCCCACGACGGTTGCCGTCCAGCCGGCGAAGAGCCATGCTTGCCACCGCGCGATGGGCGGGCCGTCGCTCTGGGACGCCGGCCGCGCGTCCAACAGCGTCGAGAAGACCACCTGGTGCGCCTGCTTCAGACGCCGCCGTCGTGACACGGTTTCCGGTTCTTGCTGCCGGATCGGTGCGATCACGTCATGTCCCTTTCTCAGCCATCAGCAGGGATTTATCGTGGGGCAGGTTTGCAGCCTGCCTTATATCGGCGTGCAAAGGAGGCAGGTTGCAGACCCGCCCCACGATCTCAAATACCCTGGCGGGCGGGTGTTCTCAATTGTTCGTCGGCGCATGAAAATTGCCGCCGGATGGCCTCGAAGACCATCGAAGGGCTCACTCCTCGCATACACGGATGATCGGCCAAAGGGCACTCGTTTTTATGGCAGGGGCCACAGGCTACCGGATGGCAAACCACCTCGACGGAACTTCCGGTCGGTCTCCATTGCCGGACGGAATTCGTGCCACTGAACAACGCGACCACCGCCGTTCCGACTGCCGCGGCCACGTGGGCCGGTCCGGAATCGGCGCCGACGAGCAGGTCGGCCTGCTCCAACGCGGCGGCGAGTTGCCCGAACGTCAGTTGGCCGGTCCAGTCGGCGACGCGCGGCCGGAGGCCGTTGCCAAGGATGTGGCGGGCGATTATACGGTCGGCCGCCCCACCGACCAAGACGACTTGCACCGTCTTCTCAGCCGTCAAATCGTTCAGCAATTGCCGCCAATACTCCACGGGCCACCGTTTGGCCGGCATTCCCGCGCCGACGTGCAGCACCACCCGACGGACCGGCCCGCCGGCTTCGCTTTCCACGGCGAGCCACCGTTGCGAAGCTGTCTCGCGGGCGGGGGCGGTCGGAACGATGTTAGGAGCCGCCGGGCCGGTCGTGGCCTGTGGTTTCACGCCTAACTCGGCCAGCAAGGCCATCCGCGACTCCACTTCTGGCCGCCCCGGCACATACGCGGGGCTGTCCGTCAAAAGAAAGCCGCCCCCGCCCGAGTCCCACCCAAGCCGTCGGCCCGCCCCGCTGAGCCAAAGAAGTACCGCGAATGGGAACTCACCCCGGACGTCGACTGCGAGGTCGAACCGCCGGCGTCGCAATCGTATGCCCCACCAGAGAATCGCCAATGGCCAGCTACAGTTCCGGGCACGGGCGAAGCGGTTGTTTCGCGACACGAAGACACGGTCCACTTCCGGCGCCGCCTCGAAAACCTCTTGATTCCAGGGACTCGCCAGCACTTCGATGGCCGCGTCGGGGAATCGCCGCCGCAACGGGGGCAGCATGGCGGTTGTGATCACGGCATCGCCCAGGTGGTCTAACTGCACCAGCAGGATGCGTTTTGGGTCGCCCAAGTGCTGCCGCCCCAGTCGTGGCAGGAACCTGGCGAGCAACATGGCCAGCCCCATGAGTGTGCTCCCGATGACGTCGACTGCGCTGAACAGGGCACACCACCGCTGCCGCGTATAACGGTAGCGGCGAAGGGGATGTCGCCGCAGCCGGGCGTAAGGAGACTTGGCATCCATTCACATCACCTTCTCATAGGCATCGCGGGTGGCGCGCGCCGCGGCCGTCCAGGAGAAATTCTCGCGGACGTAGGCGGCCAATGCATCGCTCCTGCCGCGTTCCAGCCCGCAGAACACGGCTTTGCGAATGCCGGGCAAATCATCCGGCAACACGTACTGGGCATGATCGCCGAAATACTCGGCAGCGCAGCCACCGGCGGGCAGGACGAGCGGCGTGCCCGACATGGCCGCCTCCAGGGCCACCAGCCCGGGCGTTTCATACCAACTGGCCAGTGCCAGGCATCCGGCGCCGGCATAGGCGCTGGCCAGCAATGGATCGTCGTGCTGAAGTCCGCGGACGAACTGCACGTTGGGGCCGGCGGCTCGCAAGCATTCGGCAAAGTACACTTCATGCTGGGGCGCGGTATCGCCGAGCACGATGATCGGCACGTCCGTATCCCGCATCGCGCGAAGTAGCCCGAGCGGGTTCTTACGCGGTTCTACCCGGCCTGCATAGAGAACGTAGTTCTCCACGCCCATCAGTTCGCAAAACGGTCCGGGGTCGGCCTCCGCGAAGCGCTCGTCGGCGCCGTTGGGAACGACGTGAATCTGCGACGCCGGCACACCGAAGTAGCGGACGAGTTGGTCTGCCTCCGCGGTGGAATTGGGCAAGAGCAGATCCGCTTCGTGGTACAACCGGCGGCGCCACGACGGAAGTCGCGGGCAGGCGGCTCTGGCCAGGAATCGCGTCGCTGCCATCGCCCGCCCCAGCAGTGGTCGGGGCTCGCGCCAATAGCTCGACAGATCGAACCACGCGATGGTGGAGACGACCACGGCAAGACTTCGCCGGTGAGCCTGTTGTGCCAGGCGGCGGTGCTCGGGAAGGCTGCCGAAGAGGTGCAGGCAGTCGGCGTCGCCGAAATGCTCCCCGCCCGTCCGCCAGACCCGTGCCTCTACCCCGATCGACGCGAGGAAGCGGGCCGTCGACAGCATTTGGATCTCGCCGCCGCCGGGCGATTCGAGTCGGCCGCCGCAGCCCACCATCACGACGCGTGCTTCACGGCGCGGCGATCCGCCGCGCGACGTCAGCCCATGCGAACAAGTATCAACAATGCTCATCATCACCGCCTAACTATCAACCATTCGCCGCAACGTCCGCTTCGTCACGTTTTGCCAATTGTCCCAAGGAATCTCGTCGACCGGGGTCACCCGTTCCCAGTCGATCCAGCGTCGGATACGTCCCCGCAACCCCTCCGGCCGATCAATGCCGACCGGCCGCACCGTGGCCGGCGTCGCTGGTTGCTCATAGTTGAGCGCCGCGGGCGAAAAACGGAGTCGTGGTCCATCCATCGGTATGACGGCGACCTCTTCGCCCTGCCAGTACTCGATCCCGAGTCGATAAGGAGCGGCCAGCGAGTCGGCAACGACGGTAAAGCCGTCTACGTCTTGCCGCACGGAGAGCCTGGCGCCGGCTCGGGCTCGCCACCAGGCATGGAGTTCTCGAAAGTTCGTCTTCCAGGTCGCGTTGAGCCCCGAGGCGATCTGCAGGGCTCGGCGGAGCACTTCGGGATAGCGTCCGAGTCTGCCGGTGGGATGCCCGTAGAGAAACACCGGTTCGCCCGCCTGGGAACACGTGCGCGCGTGTTGCTCCCAATGGCCCAACGTTGCCCGAACCGCCTCACCGCTTCGGTCGGCCGGTCCGGGCCTTCGGACGGCAGCCTCCAGCACGACGCCCAAACAAATCGGATGGATCGGAATTTGCAGAAGCCGTCCACCGTCGAGAAAGAACGGCGTTTCGTCGTAAGCCAGTCCGAATTCGGAACTGTACGGAATGCCCAGGGCGGCCAGCGCGGCAAGAAGTCCACCGTTGAAGCGACCGTGGGGAGCGGCGAAGCCGAACGGTTCGATCCCCGCGGTTTGCAGTGCCTCGATACCGCGGAAGATATTGCGGATGTTTTCTTCGGCCGTCTTATAGGTATGGTGCCAATAACCATGGGAGCCGATATCCATGCCTCGCAACCGCGCCAGCGCTGCAGGAAACTGCTGGAAGCCGGCGGCAGTGACGAAATGAGTAGTCGCCGCTTCGCAACCGGCCAGTGCCTTGAGCGTGGCGTCGAAGTCGGCCGCGTGATAGTCGTCGTGGTCGATACGGAAGTTGAAGACGCTCCGGTACGGATACGGGAAAGCCGCCGTGCGGAGCCAAATGCCGCCGGCTCCTTCAATGGCCCTGCGCAAACGGGCAAGCAGGCCGCGTCGCACCTGCCGCTTATCGATCCGCGCAACCGTTTCCGTGACAGAGAAACCGCCGATGTCCCAGCGAACGTCGTGGGTCCGCTCGTCGAGAAGTGCCTCGAAGGGGTCGTCCGCGGAGCCTTGGCGGAGTTGATTCGTATCGATCACGACTTGTCCCGCATCGAGCGAGGGTCGCGGCAGGGCACGGCAATCGCAGAGTAGGAAGCGGCCCTCCGGCGGCCCCGGCCGGTAATCCCGGCAGGGAATTCCTTCCTGCGCAAGTGCTCGCCGCAGTCCCGGAGGGACGTTTTCCAGAATCAGCGGCAAGAGCGGCAGGGGATCGGATGACACGTCGCGTCGATCAGTTACTGAGTGGGTGAGCAAGTTCCAGCGGGTCGATCTCGCGGGCAGGCTCACCGCCGGTTCCTGGTCCGGAGCCATGCCCCATTTCGGCATCCCAAAACCGACGATGCTGATCCGCCAGTATCCACTCGTAGAGGCCGCTGAGCAGGCAGAACGCCCAACCCTCCGGTCCATCAAGGATGCCGTGTTTCCAGATCAGCCTACGAAAGACCTCTCGTGGCGGACGGACCCAGCGATCGAGCCGACGCGGGGGACAACCGGCCGCCACACGGGCAGACGCCTCCAAACGCGTATAGCGGTGCATCTTAGTGAGAAATGTCTCGAGATCATGCTGCGTGCAATGGTCCAACCCGTGTCGCAAGCGACCCGTGCGTCCGGAGACGCGAAGAACCTCGTGGACGTCGCCGATCCAGCGGGCGGCGTCGCGGCGAAACAGCCGCACCGGCAGGTCGTTTTGCGTGCCCGAGCGACGCAGCCGTCGTCCGAAAATGCGGCTGTGGATCGGGATGCGAAAGGCCGTCCAACGGGTTCGCGGAAGAACGTCGCGGATTTCGGCGATCAGCCCGGGTGTGGGGCGCTCATCGGCATCGAGCGAAAGCACCCAAGCGCCTCGGGTCAATGCGATGGCGCGATTGCGTTGGCTGGCGAAGTTGTCAAACGGCTGAATGGCCACGCGACAACCGCTACGGCGGGCAACGTCGACAGTGGCATCGCTGGAGCCGGCATCGACGACCACGATGTCGTCGATCCAGCCCAACTTGGGCAGCAGTTCCACTAGGTTGCTCGCTTCGTTCAAGGCGATGATCGCCGCAGAGATCGTCACGGGGGTGTTCATCGCTTGCCTCCCAGCCGACGAGCTACGAGCCGGTAGCGGAGTATCCATCGCAGGTTGTAGTAAACTGCCACACAGGCGAGTTCGGCGGTAAGACAACCGCTCAAGAGGGCGGCCAGCAGGAGATGCAGGCGGATATCGGCATTGCCCGGCAGATGATAAACAACGTGAAGCAGACCACGACGCGGTGGTGGGGACGACAGGTCTTCCGAAGCAGCGGGCTCGCCAGTCTCGATCACGAGTTCTCGCTCCGAAGCAAGCCCGTGGATAAACAGATACTTGCCGGCTAGAAATGCGACGAGCAACCACCATGCCAGTTCCGTCGCAGTCGCCACGGCCACGGCGATGTGCAAGCCGATGTCCGTCAACTCGTCGATGTTTCCGTCAAACCACGCTCCCCACGCCGAACTGGTTGCTTGCCGTCGAGCCAGCAGCCCGTCCGTCCGGTCGCAGCACCAGGCAGCCAGCACCAGCGCCGCCGCCCAAGGGCTCATCTGCGGCCATCGCACGAGGGTCGCCGCGGCCATAGCAGCCAAGAGCAGACCGAGTAGGGTAAGGTGGTTCGGTCGGACCGGTGTATTTGCCAGAATGGCCGCGATGCGGGCCGTCACCGGGCAGACGTACCAACGAGAGAGCGGGTAGCGCCTGGCGTGCCCTTTTTCCAGGTCGGTCGCCGGCGCATCGCGCCCCGCCCGGTCCGTGACTCGCGGACGATCCACACACACGTTGGCGGCGCTCCCGTTCAAATGCCGACCTCTACCAGAGATGACTTCGTGGCGTCGATCGTCGGACGACCGCCCGCCGTGGCCGCGGCCATCCGCCGAGGATGGAATCGCCGGAAAAACGCACGTTCCGCCGCAGTATGCCTCAACAACGGAGGCGATCTCTCCTCGCGCCGCGACCGTTGAGGCCAGACGATTTGCCCCCGCATCTTCCGCCACTGCGCCCAAGCAGCAACCAAGGCATGGACAAACGGCAGACGAGTCGCCGCGGGCTCCCAGGGGGCACGTGCCACGTCGCGAGCGATCCGTAGCGGAAAGCCGGTTAGTTGACGGACGACGTGTTGGGGATGCCGCAGGTTCTTCCATTGAAACAAGAGCGTGTTCCGCAGGGCGAGCCGATCGCAGCCGCCAACGCCGTAGATCTTGCCAAATGTGCTCATACCGCGGTGATAGACGACCGACTCGGGCACGTAGCGCGCGACGTAGCCGGCGAGATAACCGCGAAAGGCAAAATCGAGATCTTCGATTCGACCCGGCAGGTACAACGGGTCGAACCCACCCAGTTCAAGGAAGATGCGGCGGTCGACGGCCAGGGCAGCACCGGCCGAAGCGGTCAAGTCCGGCTGGAAATCTGTCCCTTCATGGCGCGGGAAGTGGGCTGTTGCCTGCACCAATCCCCACCGCCAGCAAACGGCCGTTCGGAATCCCTCGTACGTTTCCCCGTCAGACTGCCAACAAAGCGGTGCGGCCATGAAGCAGCCTGGTTCGCTCGGATCAATCTCCAGCAGCGGTGCGACGAGCGGATCCACCGCGTCGTCGGCCATACGTATGTCGTTATTCAGCAAGATTGCGACATGGCTGTCCAATTCGGCGAGTACCGCATTGAACGAGCATAGCCCCCGATTGGGCCTGTGTATAACATCAACCTGAGGGTGCCGGCAGCGGAGCCAAGGCACGGAGTCGTCGTGGGAAGCGTTGTCGATCACGGCCACGCGGCAATCGTGCCGGGATAGCTCCGCCGCCCGCACCACCGAAGGCAGACATTCCTCCAGCAGCGAGCGGCCGTTATAGTTCAATACGAGCAGGTGGATCGACATTAGCAGCCCATTCGGCTTCCGTGCGCGCCCGGGCAACGGGCGAGTGAGAATCCTTCCATCAGAGCAACACCATAGGCGGAAAAGCCATTGGGGGTCAAGATGACTCTCACCCTTAAAAATGGGGGCGGATGCCGCCCTTGGCTTTCGGCGATCCGTAGCGTAGGATAAACCGTATCGTTGGGAGATTGGAGCCAACGATCGATGCTGAAATCGAATTCCAGCGGCAAGCCAGCGCCCTAGACTCGAACATTGCGAAGGAGAGAACCCCACTTATGGCGATCACATTGACGGAAACAGCCGCGGCGGAAGTGAAGCGAATCATGGAGACTCAAGGGCTTGAAGAGAACGCGGTGCTTAGGATGGGAGTGGCTGGCGGCGGTTGCAGCGGGCTGCAATACTCCCTCGGGTTCGATACCGAATTCGATCCGGACACCGATGCCAAGTATGACAATCATGGCGTGCCGGTCGTTGCTCGCAAGAAAGTAGCATTGCATCTCGACGGCACAACGATCGATTTTCAAGACGGGCCGATGGGCCGCGGGTTCGCCATCGAGAACCCAAGTTATCCGCGTGGCGGCGGCTGTCCCGGCTGCGGCGGTCACTAAAACGACCGGCGAGACATCGCTGATTAGCAGCCCGGCTGCTCGCAGCAGCCGGGCTGCTTCTGCGCGCCGGAGTGCTTAATCGGTTTCGGGAAAGATCATCGCGTCGGCAAACGCCCATTGAAATCCATGGTCACTGGCCAGATCGACGTGTTCGGTTTGCCGAGCTATCGCTTCGGCAGCGGCGCGAGCCGACGCCGACACGGCGACCAACCGGGCGCCGGCCAGTGACGTATTGCCTTCGTATCGTATCCGTTTGGGATCGATTTCGTTCGGTAATAGCCCGATTCGTTGCGCGTTTCGTCGCCGAATGAAGTTGCCGAATCCCCCGGCGATCAACACCTGCTTCAAGTCGCGAGGCTCCAGGCCGGCACGGCGAAGGAGGATGACGATGCCGGCCCGAATCGCCCCGCTCGCCAACTGCAACTGGCGCACGTCTCGCTGACTGACCACGACGGGCCTGCCCGTGCCGGTCTCGGCTTCGCCGGCCACGAGAAATGCCGTCTGGTTTTCGTAACCGATGACTCGCCGTCGAAAATCGGCAGGGATATCGTCCGGCAACTGCCCGGGAGCCGACATGCGGCCTTCCGGACTGATGATGCGATGCCGCAACATTTCCGCCGCCAGATCGATCAGTCCGGATCCGCAAATGCCGACGGGAGGCACATTGCCGATCACGTCGAAGCTGAGGACTTCGTTGCCGGCAACTCGTTCGATCGCTCCGCGCGCTCCGCGCATGCCGTGTTCGATTCTCGCCCCTTCGAAGGCGGGGCCCGCGGCGGCGGCGGCAGCCGAGAGCTTGCCGCCGGCCATCAGCACGATTTCGCCGTTGGTGCCGATGTCGACCAGCAGGCATGGTCCTTCGGCGTCGAGCAGCCCCGTGGCGAGAATCCCGGAAACCGTGTCGCCGCCGACGAAGCCGCCGATCACCGGGGCGACGTAAGCGCGGCCGCGCTGATGGATATGGAGTCCCAAGTCGCGGGCGTGAACGAGCATTCCTCGGCCCGTAGCCGGCACGAAGGGAACCTCGCCGAGCCACCGCGGATCGATCGCCAGCAGCAACTGCTGCATCGTCGTGTTGCCGGAGAACGTCGCTTCATAAATCTGGTCGCGAGCAATGCCGGCTTCGTCGGCCATTTCCGCGATCATCGCGTTGACCGCCGCGATCACCATCTGCTGCAGTTCCGCCAATTCCGCCGGCCCCTTTTGGCTATGGAGGATCCGCGTCAGAACGTCGTCGCCGATCCCGGTCTGCGGATTCAGACGCGAGGCGAGAGCCATCTCCTGCCCCGTGCTCAGATCAAGCAACATGCCGACAAGCGTAGTGGTGCCGATGTCGAAAGCCAAGGCGCAGGCGGGCGATTCCGCGTTTCCCCTCTCGAAACCGATCAATTCCCGGTCGGCCAAAATCGCCGTGCCGCGGAATCCTGCGTCGCGGAGCCGGCCCGGCAACTGGCGCGCAAAATCCAGCCCGATATCGAACGGGCCCAGTGCGTGTTCCAGCCGGATGAGATCGGCCTCATCGTTTCGACGGTCCGGCGCCGGCAACTCGACATATTGCTTCCGAACCGTTGGCGCCAAGGCAGTTTCGGCCGTGCCTCGAATTTCCTCGAGAATCTTATGATACGATGCCAGCAGGGATGTGTCGGGGATCTCCACCGTAATCGGCCCGCGGATGATGGTCTGACAGGCCAGCCGCCAACCGCTCGCCAAGTCTTTCTGAGAAAAGAATTTCTGCTCCGCCGCGCCGGGTTCGCCCAATCCTCGGCGTATCCGTACGCGGCACTTTCCACAAATCCCTTCGCCACCGCAGGGGAGATCCAACGCGATGCCGGCGCCGGCGGCAACGTCGATCAGACGGGTGCCCGAGGCCGCCCGCACCGTTTTGCCCATCGGCTGGAACGTAACCGGCGTCTCGGTTCCGAGCATCATGCTTCCTTTTCCGCCAAAACGGGATCGACATCTTGCTGGATTTCCGCCAGCAGCTCTACGAATTTCGTCGCCGTCGGCGTGAATACCTTGCGGTGCCGGTGGATGATGCCGACCGGGCGCTGCAATTGCGGCGCGATCAGACGGATCGCCGCCAACCGGCCGCTTGCCGTTTCACGTCGAACGGTGGGTTCCGGCAAGATACTGATGCCGGCACCGATCTCGATCGCCTGCTTGATCGTTTCAATGTTGTCAAATTCCATCACGACCCGTACGGAAACCGAACGCTGACGCAAATAACGGTCGATTTCCTTTCGAATCGACAAATCGCGGTCGAATGTGACGAAATCTTCATCCTGCAAGTGCTCCGCGGTCACTGCCTTGCGCTCGGCCAGGTGGTGATCCGGATGGCAAACCAGCACCATCCGCTCGGAGCGGAGCGGGATCACGGCAAGCTCCGGCGAGGCAAGTGGATAAGAGACAATCCCCAGATCGACCTCGGAATTGAGAACGGCATCGAGAACCTTGTTGGGCCGCAGATATTCCAGTTGCACTTTGGCCTTGGGATAGCGCCGCATGAAGTCCTGCATGCACCGGCTCATGTCGTGCAATCCGACCGAGTAGATCGCCGCCACGCGGAGCAAGCCTGCAATGTCGCTGCGGAGGGATCGCACGCGGGCCTCGACCGAATCAAACACCTCCAGCACCTGCCGAAACCCTTCAAAACAGGCTTGGCCCTCCGGTGTGAGGACAAAGGGACGCTTGCTCCGGTCGACCAGTTGCACGCCGAAGTATTTTTCCATCCGGTGGACCGATTGTGTCGCCGCCGACTGGCTCACTTCGTTGGCTGCCGCCCCACGAGAAAAACTCTGGTGCTGGACAACGTCGCAGAAAATCCTCAAGGTCTCCACGTTCATAAGAATATCTTATCATAAGCATGGCTTATTGCAAGAGAGGTGAATAATTCGCTGATTCAAGCCTCCGGTCAACCATCCGGCGCCTGCAGAAGGGGCAGGGGGATGTTAAAAGATGGCCGCTGAAAGATGGGGTTGGACCAGGAGGTCGGGACGATCAGGCCGTTCTCGCCGCGATATCCCACACCCATCCCATCCCGGCGATCCAGCGAAGCAGACCTGTGGCCAGCAAGTAGAAGGCGTAATGGAAGAAGGCGTTGCCTGGATCGAGATCAAGCGAGACATGCGCTGCCATGGTTCCGACGAACAGCAGCGGCGGGGCCACGAAAAACCAGGTCCAGATCTCATCGGTGAGCAAGCCCGCATCGGCGACGTAGGCGTAGGCGGCCCACAGCACCATATAGACGAGGGCGCAGATCGCCGCGCGGATGTACAACGATTTCCCGGAATAGGGCTCCAAATCGTCATCGCGGAGAAACCAGTAGGCGGCAAGAACCAACGGAGGCGAGATCACGGCCAAGGCGGCAATTCGCGCCAGCAACAGATCCTGGAACGTGCTTCGCGCAAAATAAGCAACCAGCGCCGCCGCCAGCGCCGCCACGACAACGCCGACGACCGCCCGCGGCGCGAGTTGCACCTTCTTGCGAGCGATCGGCTTGGTCAGCAGATGACCGCTCGTCGATCGACCGCCCCCCGAAAATTCCTCGGGGGCATGGATCGTCACCTCCGGCCCCTTCTCCGGGATCTTGATGATCGCCTTGCAGGCGGGACAGGGACCGGTCTGGCCGGCAAATTGATCGCTGACCTGGAATCGTTTCTTGCAACCGGGGCAAACAACAGAGATCGCCATGCGGTAACTCGCGGAAGAGATTGGCCAGCCAGCTATTGATAGTGTCCCACCGATGCACGCTGTGTCAAGCGGCGAAGTACGAAGGGTGAGCTATTCGTCTTCGACCAGATCCCCTTCGGTAATCATCGTGAAGCCTTTGGCGGCCAATGTCTCAAGCCCCATGTCGATATGGTCCACCATCAGTGCTACCGCGGCACGGCCGTGCGGCCGGACGATGAGCGGATAAGCCTGGACGATGTTCACTTCAGCCTGCAACAGCGCGGTGCAGATTTGCAGAAGCGGCTGCGGGCTTTCCGGCAATTCCACGCCGATCAGATCGCTCTCGATAATCGCCAGGCCGGCCCGCTCCAGGATTTCACGGCCTTCTTCCGGATGGCTGAGCAGAAATCGCACGAAGGCGCATTCGGCCGCATCGGAAATGGAAAGGGCCACAATGCGAACCTTGCTCCCTTCGAACCGCCTCACAACCTCCAGCAACTGCCCTACCCGATTTTCCAGGAAGACCGTGAACTGTCGGATCGAGGGGTAGTTCCGTCCGCGCATGGTTGCAAAACCGATGCCGGCGGTGTCGTCGATGCTCATGGGCTCGCTCGCGCAAAAGGCAGGGGGGATGGGGTCCGAGCAACACCTAACGATAAGGGTTGAGCGGGCTTCCGTCAACTCCCCATCGAATGCATGGCTTGGCGGGGCTATTCATGGGCGAACACGGACAGACGCCATAGAGACTTGTCCATCGCTGCACTTAGAGCCTATCCCAGAACCGCCGGGGACTGGCTCATTTTGCGGAGTCTTCGGAGCAAAATGTGCCTGTCCCCCTCTCCGCCAAGGTTTTGGGATAGGCTCTTAGGAAGCCTTTTCCAATACGAGGTGCCCATGCGCGGGGATATCGAGCTTCACCTTCCCCCCCGCCGCGTTAAATGGCTCGGGTTGGGGCGATTGGTTGCCGCCGGCGTGCAACGAGAGCGGACCTTTCGCCCAGGGCAGCGTCGCCTCGAAGGTGTCTGCCGCGCCGGTGGGATTGTGAACAAGCAGCAGCCATCGTCCATTGGCATGTAGTTCCAGCCCGCGCAGGCCGCCGGGCAACGCAATGCGCCGCACGCTTTCAGCAGGCGCGCTTCCAGCGGGAAAGACCTCGACGGTGAAAAACTGCCGCGTACCCTTGGCGTAGGTCAACGGCTTCTGCTCGTCGGTCTCGATGCCGGCCTGGTCGCGGAGCACAATCTCCATGCTGCGGAATTTCTCGGACTTATCGATATAGAACGTCTCCGATCTCTCCGTAATCACATCGGCGTAGTTGTGTTCGTGAAGGCGGCAACGTAGCGCGCCGTACTGGAACAGGTCGCCCCCCTTACGGTCGATCTCCTTCTCGACGCCGAAGCGGATGCGGCCGTGGATGCTGTACGCCTGCTGGTCCGAGAGCGGCTCGATCTCGAGCACTCCCACGAGGCGATCGGGCGCGAGGATCCATTGCTGATTGCCGGCCCAGTCGGTGAGCGTCGACTTGCCGCCCCAGGCCACATTCTGAATGCGATAGCACGTGGTCAGCGCGGCGAAGTCGTTGCCGATCGTCACGGTGTTTCGTTCGTCTTGCGAAAGGTAGCGGCACTCGCGCCAGCGTCGGCAGTTCCCCTCGTCGGGCGTGCGGGGCTGGAGTCGGAACTGGTTGGTGACGACTTGCAGGGCGGCGTTGAGCGGGTAGCGCCGCGTTGGTTCGTCGACAACCATGCCGCCGACAAAAGTGTCTTTGCCCTGCTGGCCTTCGCCGAATAGCCGCGCGGTGCCCGCGAAGCTCCAACGCCCGAAACGGCCGCGTGGGCCTTCGATGTTGCGGTCGTAGATGAGGAAGTTGTCGGGCAGCGGTTCGTCCTCGATCTCCGGCCGGTAAAGCGAGGCCGCGTAGATGGCGTAGTAACTGTCCGGCTTCTCCCAGCGGAGTTCGTCCTTGGCGACCCGTCGGTTCTGGGGGCACCCGGTCATGCCAGCGACGATCTCCGGGCCCAGCGGCGACAGGCCGCTCCAGTAGTGTTTCCAGAAGCAGTCGGTATAGTACTCGGGCACTCCGCCGGGTTCGATGTTGTAGGGATAGTAGGGGCGGCTCTTGAGCACCGTGTCGCGCGCCAACTCGCTGCCGGTGAGCTGCCAGTAGCGAGCCAGGTGCGCGACGTTGATCTGGTGGTACGTGAAGCACTCGTTCTGGAATCCGATGTAGGAAAACGCGCCGTCGGGATAGAGCACGTCGGCGGTAAGTTGGCAGAATCGCTCGGCCTCTTGGTGGTAGCGGGGGGAGTCGAACATCCGCGAGGCGAGTTCGAGCATGAGCATGTAGTGGACGTCCATGTTGGCGTAGTAGCACTCCGGCGGCTTATTCTCGGCGCGTATGCCATAGCTCTTGATCTGGAACTCGGTGGCGACCTCGGCCGAAGCGAGCCACTCCGCCCGTTTGCTGGGTAGCACCAGGTCGGGCCATGTCGCGGTGAGCAGCAGGTACGCCTCGAACGCGGGGACCAGGCAGAAGCGGTTGATATTCGGATCGTAGCCGTGGATCGCCTGCCGTCCGGGGTTGAAGTCGCCGTCGCGATGGTTCTGGAAGATGGCCTGCATCACTCGCAGCAGGCCGACGAGCAAGTCGGGGTTACCTGCGTAGGGACTGTCGGGACAACAGAGGCCCCAGGTGGCAACGTAGAGGCTGTTGCCCATGCTGCTGAAGGTCCAGGCGTTGTCGATCTGGTCGTAGCCTTCGGTTCCCTTCTTGTAACGCCTTGTGGAGTTGAGCACGGATCGGACGCGGCCCAACAGGCCCTGGGCATAGGGGTTGGTGTCGAAATCGTGTACCGGCGGCAACAGTTGCTTCGACGGCTCGACGCGGCGACCGATTTCTTTGCCAAGGGTCGCCTGAACGTCGGCAAGTACATCCCTGGCCGAGACGCCGAGCCCGGCGTCGAGCGACGCTCGCGCGTCCTCGATCCCCCAGGCGAGTACGGCCTTCTTGAGCTTCTCTTCGGTAGTGGTCTCGGTCAACTGTTCCACCGCCTTGGCAACGCCGTCGATCAGGGCAGCGGCCTGCTGGGCGGACTCGGCCTCCAAACGGCGCTGCTGATCACGGCGATCGACCTCCGCCACATCGAATTCGAGCGAAACGTCGTCCCACCACACGATACCCTCGGCAAAGAAATTGAACAAATCGAGATTGATGTGCGAGGCCCCGGCCGGCAGTTCAAATGCCAACGCGACCTTCTGCCATTGACCCGCGCCAGGTTCGCCGTAAGCTTGAAACACACCGCACTGCTCGCCCTGCTCGTCGACGGCGATGAGACGGGCCACGGGCCCTTTTTTCGCTTCGGCCGGCTGCCGGTCGCCGCGGCACCAAGCCTCGAAGACCCACGGCCCCGGAGCAACCGGGGGCCGGTACGAAAACGACCCCCGCTGCTCGTCGCTGCCGCACTCGATGCGAACGCTGGCCTTGCCGGTCCGCGCCACTTCGGTATCCCAAGCAACCTTGCTGCCGGTCTTCCAGTCGCCGCTCCGCCACGAGTCGGGCTGGTCGTTAGCGTCGAGATCGAGTTCGAAGCTCGCATTGGGCAGCGTGTTGGAACCATCGAGTAGTGGTTGGTTCAGCAGTTCCGGCAACGGTTTTTCCTGACCCAAGGCAACGCTGACGATCCAAAACGAAATGCAGAAACAAGCGGCCGCTCGCATCATGGTTCTCGTGGGAAAAGGGGGCGGGTATCAAGGTGGAGGGAGATTCGAGGCTCTCTGCGGAATCAACGGGACTGACCCGAATTCTGACTTCCCCCCGCCCTTGACGCAAGCCCGGCCGCGTTCCAGCGAGTTGCAACGAACCTTGGAGTCGCGCTGGCGTTTGTTATTTGGGCTTCCGCTACGACAAACGACGGCCGAACCGCAAGGTTGGCTCATTAACCGATCTCAAGAAACAATTGGGGACCATCAAGAAGCAGGCGGTGCGCGTTCAATAGGTCGCGGCCGAGCAGTACCCAGGTTTCACCTGGGCTGGCGACAACTTCGACGATTTGTGAAGGCAGGTTGTGAACAGTCACTTGCACCGGGTAGGAAGGCATTCTTTGTGAGATAGCGGTAACGAATCACGGCTTGCCTCCGCGAGGCCATGCTTCGCGTCGAACGCCTGAACGGAAAACCGGACCCGACTCCTCGGTGACCAAGCCAACATGAATCGGCACTTTGCCGACTTTCGTTAGGACTCGTAGCGCCACGGCGAGCTTCTCGTCGCCGCTGTCCACGACCTGCCCATTATGGATTGCGACCTAATGATCCCTGTAGGTGGTCCGCAACTGCCGCAGCAAACGCAAGAACGCTTGGTATTCGAATTCCCACTTACTATGGGGAGGAGTCGGGGCAATGACCGGGGCCGGTAAACGGATGGTCTCACTCATGGTAACTACCCCCTTCTCGACTTTCGGTTCCTGCGTCTCTTGATTATATCGGCAGATCATGGCCCTGCGAAAGCAGCCCGTCGAATGCCGTCAAAAATGCGGGGGGGCGGGATAGAGGGGGGCTGGTCCATGTTTTCTGCCAGCGGTTTTGCCTCAGCAAAGCGTCAATTGGCCGAAAAACGGACCAGCCCCCGGACATCGGGTTGCATCAAAGCAGGTTCACAACCCGCTCGGCCAGGCCCTTTTCGCCCAGCACGACGTTCAGCTTGCCGCCGCCGGCAACCTTCTCCAGGACTTCCAATTCCCTTAGTCGCATCAATGTCGGGTTGTTTTCCAACAGCTTGGCCGTATTGGCCTGGCTCCGCATGGCGGCGGTTTCCTCTCGCCGGACAATGAGGTTGGCCTCGGCGGCTTTCTTGGCCTCCGTGACCTTGTTCATCAAGTCCTTCATGTCGCCCGGCAGGATCACGTCGCGGATACCCGCCGAAATGATCTCCAGACCCAGTGCCCCCACACGGCGGCGGACCGATTCCTCCAGTTCCTTGCCCACCGCGTCCTTGTCGGCGAGAAACTGGTCCAACTCGCGGGCGCCCAGGATCGCTCGCAAGGCCAACTGGGCTTCGCGGTACAGGGCCTGGCGCACGTCATCGGCAGCCGTCACCGCGACGCGCGCGTCGGCCACGCGATAGGTGACCACGGTGTTGGTCCGCAGCGTTACCTTGTCGGCGGTCATGATCTCCTGACCGGCGACGTCGAGCATCGTCTCCCGCAGATCCAATTCGGTGACCTTGGCCTCGGCCGTGTTCCGCCAGAAGGCGTAGAGGCCCGCCGCGAGCGTCTCGACGTACTTGCCGTCGTAGAACAGCACGCCCACGCAGTTCCGCTCCACCCGGCAGACGTCCAACAACCGGTCCGCGTACTTCGATCGCACGATAATCGGCAGTTCCGGATGCTCGAACCGCACCGAACGGGCGTCGATCACCTCGACTTTCACCTCACGGTGACCGGTCCAGTAGGCGTAAAGACCCGGCGGCAGCACGTGGCTGAAGCGGCCGTCGACCCAGACCAAGGCCCGCTGGTGATCCTCGAGGTCGAGGACCACGGCGCGATCCGCCAGCTCGCCCGAACGGACGATCACATCGAGCTTGTCGTGAATCATCCAGGGATCGCGCTGCGAGACGACCTCGACACAGACCTTGCCCAGCGGGTCGAGAAACCAGTGGCGACCCTCGCCGAGGATGCCCTTGAATTCGCCGTCGCGGAAGAGCAAGCCGGCTTCGTAGCTGCGAATCTTGACGGTTTTTACGATCAGGGTCTTCATCTTCGTTCCTCCTTGTCACCGCCGCCTGTGATTATTGGCAGACATCGGTTCGTCGGTCGCGGTTCGCGGTTTCCGTCGAAGGCGGACCAAGAAACGGCCGTCGGGCGGCGGAACACTTGCCGGTCACACATCGAAGTGCGGAGTGCGTTTGAGTATCCGCCTGCCTCCCGGTTCGCGACGGCTTCTTGCCGGTTCGCCACGGCCCAGCCCGAAGGCCGACCGCGAATCACCAGGCAGCCACCGCCGCAACGCCGGCAGGCGCGCGGAAACGGTATCCACGCACTACATGGCCTTCCAACGTGCCGCCGACGACACGACCGGTATCCCCGGAGCGATTCGCGCCGGGTTCCCAACATGTCGGCGGCTGACCAAACCAGCGTCCGCCACCTTCGGGCCTTCTTCGCGAGCAGGTTTGCGGCCTGCGGTGTTGGTGCGGGAGTCGAACCCGCGACAGCCAGATCCTCAGTCTGGTGCTCTACCACTGAGCGAACCTTTGGTTGACACCACCGACGGTCAGACCCCATCTCCGGAACACACGCCGCCGACCGCCTCCGAAGAGGACGGGACGCCGTGCGCCGGTGGCCCGGGGGCGTCGTTGCTTGCCAAGAGACGCCGACGGGAATCGAACCCGCGCCAAGCTGCGTTGCAGGCAGCCGCCTGACCATCAGGTTGCGACGTCACCGATTGAGGTCCGCGCCGGCATTGGAACCGATGATTACGTGTTCCCGAAACTCGCGTTCTCTTGTAGTTGGATACCGCAAGGCCGCAAAAGGTTCGGTGCTACTTCACCCGGATCAACTCATACTTGCGGGCTGCGGGTTGGTTGGCCTGGTAGATCTGGTCTTCGTACTTCCGGGCCTCCGCCTGGAGTTTCGCTTCGGCCGGTTGGAACTCGTCGGCGATCCATTTCGCAAATTGCTCTTTCTTGGCGTCGGCCTGCGGGTCTTTTTCGGCGACTTGCCGACCGAGCTGCGCCAGCCGGACCTTCCGCTTCAGCCACAGGTCGCGCAAGGGGTGAATCACCTTATCGTTCCGCTCTTTGTTCAGCATCGCCACGGAGAGCGCCTGCTGATATTGGGGTGTCTTGTCGTTCGTTTCCAATTCGAGCCGGAAGGCGAGTTGGGTATCGGCCCACATACCGACCGACTGGCCGTCGATCTTCAACTCGTACTTGCCGGGCTTGAGGTTCCTGGCGCTGAATCCTTCCATGCTGTACTTGTGGCCGGCGCGGACGAGCTGGTAACCGGGCAGGGCGTCGGGCGGCAGAACCCAGGGGAGCGCATTGGCCGTGAAGGTGAAGCGGACAGCATCGTTGTCGGCTTGGAAGTCGGTGACCTTGCCGTTGGCCGCCACCGCCGCGAGTTTTCCCCCTTTCTCCTGAATCGTGATTGCCGAGACCGAGGTTCGCGGGCAAATGTCGTTCACGACGGCGGCGGCCATCACGACCTGCCCCGACGCGGCCGGGTGGACGGCGTCGGGGATGAGCGTGAAGGTGGCGTCTTTCTTCCGCTCGGTAAACGTCAGCGCATTCAACGGCGAATACATATCGACGAAGCCCAGGCCGCGCGTTTGCGCCACCTCGCGAAGCCATGCCCCGTAGAGGGCCAGCACGCCGTTGTAATACGTGTCGCGAGGTTCGGCACCCTTGCCTCGGAGCTTGTTCGCCCGCGAATCGAACATCGTAGGCGTCATCGGAATGGCCGTGGCGCCGGCCGCCGCGATGCGGTCCAACAGTGTGGTCATGCCGGCCTGGTAGGTGTCGAAGATCGCCTTGTCGAAATCGCGGTAGCTGCCGTCGTTCATGCCCAGGAGGATCGTGACGTACTTCGGCTTGAAGGCGGCCACATCGTCGTCGAAGCGAGCCAAGGCGTCGGCCGCACGGTCGCCTCCCACGCCCGCGTTATGGAAGCGGATGCGAAGCTTGGGGAAGCGGGTATAGAAGTAGTCCTCGACGTACTGCGTGTAGAGACACTGGTGCGTAATGCTATCGCCCAAGAAGACCACCGCATCGCCGTCTTTCAGATCCATTTCGGGCAGCAGAGTCTTGAACTCGGGCTGGGCCGCCACCGGTGGGGCGGCCGGGGACTCGGCGGGGATCGCCTGGGAGGGGAGCCAAACCAGCGCGAAAAGAAGAACCGTCATCCGGGCGATGGTCTGCATGGTCGATTTCTCCTGTGTTGGTAGGGTTGGGTTTGGTGCGCGTTCTGAAACCCGAGATATCGCCTTGGGGCCATTGCCGGATCGGGGCGATGAGAATTGTTCAGACCGACGCGTGCCTGTTAGGATAATGTGCTGCGGCTTGCATTGCAACGGGGCCGGTTTTGGAACGGACTTCGATTTCTATCCGGCCCACTCTTGGAGGCGTTGAAAACAACCAATGATCGAAGAGTTATCCAATGGCTTGCCCACGGACTTTTCATCGGATCACGGCAGTCTTCCTCTTGGCGATCTCGGCGGCGTATTTACGGTCGGCCGATTTTGGGGCGGCGGCTGGCGCTAGCGAGGCGTCGCCATCAGCCGATGGCTCTCCGGCCGACCAGAAGCGGTTCCGTGCCGGGGCGGCCGCCGTCGACATCACGCCGGAAACACTTCCGGTGATCGTCAACGGCTATACGTTCGAGCGAACTGTCGATCAGGTGGTGGATCGGTTGATGGCCCGCTGCCTGGTGCTCGATGACGGGACGTGCCGAGCGGCGATCTGTGTGGTGGATTCATGCGTGCTGCCTCGCGATCTGTTGGACCGGGCCAAGCAACTCGCCGAGTCGGAGAGCGGCATACCCGCGGCGAGGATGCTGATTTCGACCACGCACACGCACTCGGCCCCTTCCGCGATGCCGGCTTTGGGAAGCCGCGTCGACGAAGGGTATGCGAAGTTCTTGCCGGGCCGCATCGCGGAGGCGATTATCCAGGCAAGCCGCCATCTCGCGCCGGCCCGGATCGGCTGGATCGCCACGGAGTACCCGGATACCCATTGCCGGCTGTGGATCCGTCATCCCGGCCATGTGCCGCCGGCGCCTTTCGGCAAAACGGGCGAGCGGATCCTCATGGCGCCTCCCTATGCCGATCCGTCCAATATCGGACCGGCGGGGCCGGTCGATCGGGGACTGACGCTGCTGTCGGTGCAGTCGCCCGCGGGCGAGCCGGTGGCGTTGCTGGCCAACTACGGCATGCATTTCGTCGGCGCGCCGCCGCTGTCGGCCGACTGGTGCGGCCAGTTCGCTCGCAAGATGGAAGAGCAGCTTGGCCGGGCATCGCAACAGCCGCCGCTGGTTGCCATCATGTCGCAGGGAACCTCGGGCGATCAACACTGGATGGACTTCAGTGGTCCGAAGCGAAGTATGGACCATGTCGCCTACGGGAACTCGATAGCCAAGACGGCGAAAGAGGCGTACGGGCGGATCGAGTATCACGATTGGGCGCCGTTGGCGATGGCGGAGAAGGCGCTTTCGCTCGCGGTTCGCGAGGTTCCGCCGGAGCGGCTGGCATGGGCTGAAACCGTCGTCGCCGAGATGGGCGACCGGCCGCCCAAAACCCGCCCCGAGGTATACGCACGGGAGCAGATTCTCTTTAGCCGCACGCCCAAGACCCGCGAGTTGAAGCTTCAGGCAATTCGCATCGGCGAACTGGCCGTGACGGCCATCCCCTGCGAAGTCTACGGGCTGACGGGACTGAAGCTCAAGGCGCAGAGCCCCGCCTTGACGACGATGAATATCGCATTGGCCAACGGCGAGGAAGGCTACATCCCGCCGCCGGAGCAGCATGCGCTGGGCGGTTACAGCACATGGGAGGCGCGAACGTCCTGCCTCGAGGTCGGCGCGGAACCAAAGATCGTCGAAGCGGTGCTCGACCTGTTGGAGGAAGTAACGGGACGTCCCCGCCGTGAGATCCAGGCGGCGGACAGCCCATTTGCGAAGGTGGTGCTCGCTTCCCGGCCGATCGGCTATTGGCGGCTTCAAGAGATGAGCGACCCGACGGCCCGCGACGCGTTGGGCCGCCGCAACGGCGTCTATGAGCCGAAGGTTGCCCATTTCTTGGAAGGGCCGGACCTGCCGGGACTACAGGCGACAGGGCACTCGTGCCGCGCGGCGCACTTCGCCGGCGGTCGCGTGGCCGTGTCGCTGCCGGAACTCGGCGACGTCTACTCCGTGGAACTATGGTTCTGGAATGGCCTGCCGCACGATTTGCGTCCGGTGACCGGCTACTTCTTTTCCAAGGGCGATCCGGCGGCGAGCGACGTGGCGGGCGATCACCTGGGCATCGGAGGCGCCGTGGCGGCCGGAGGCCGCCTCGTTTTCTTCAACGGCCATCGGGACCGTCAAATGCTGGAGGGGAAGACGACGCTGGAACCTAAAACATGGAACCACGTCGTGCTGGTTCGCAAGGGACGGCGAGTGGACGTTTACCAAAACGGCAACACGACGCCGGAGATCTCCGGGGAAGCGTCCGTCGCGCCGTCCTCAAAGGGCGGCATGGTTTTTCTGGGTGGTCGTAGCGACGGTTTCGCCAACCTCGAAGGAAAACTCTCGGAAGTGGCGGTTTACGACCGGGCGCTTGGCGCCGAGGAAGTCGCGGCGCACTACCAAACGGCAGCGGGGCTGACAAGATCACAGCCATAGCCGCTCCCAAACGCAACCGCGTGCGGGCATGGATCGAGGGGCTATCTACTGCCACAAACACAAAGGAAGACTGATGGCAAGGCTATTGCCTCGCCCATCGCTGGTAAGTCGCCTCGATTTCGGCCTCCTCGACCCTGCCGTCCCACAGCGCGACGCCGTAAGTCAGCGTGAGCGGATCGCCGGCTTCGAGCGAGAGAGGTTCCTTCCAGAGATTCAATGTCGCCGCGAGATAGGCAAAGTGTTGCTTCATGGTGAACATTCTGGCCGGGTGGCGGCGATTCTGCGGATGGTCGAAAATCGCTGCCGTGACGGGCTTGTTTCCGACCGGAGCCTGGTAGGCGCACCAGCGGGCCGGCACAAGCCGCTCGTCGCCGCGGACGAGTTCGCCCGCTTCGCCCGAGGAATTGACAAACGTGCCCACGGCATCCATTGAAGCAACGAACCTCATGCCGAGCCCGAAGTAGTGGGAACCGGTGAGCGCGACCGTCTGCTTGCCCGGCGGCGGACGAAGACGGCTCTGCCAGGTTAGAAGCGTGGCGGAGAGACCGGGCTGGCGGTGGAGGGTTAGTGTGCGGTCTTCATTGAGGATCAGCCGGCCGTCCGGCGCGGTCCAGTCGAGTTGCTCGGTGAGCGTGGCGACCGTCTCGCCGTTCGTGGTCGAAACGCGGGGGCCGTCCAGTTCTCGGTGGACTTGCCGGCCGCAGGTCTCTTTCTCCGACCAGAAGTCGACGCCGTCCGCCGCGACGGCGAACATCAGCGCGTGATGGTGCTTGTGGTCGGCTGGGGAATCGCGAAGCACCGGCACACCCGCAGGCGTGTGCATCTGCGCCACATAGGGCTTGAACGGAACGTCGGCGTAGCGATACTCCAGCAGCGGCCGGTCGCCGACCGCGAACCGCACCGTCGCCGGTCCGCACGCGGCCTGCAACTCCTGGGTGGCGGCCGTTCCGGCCAATCCCGTCGCGCACAGCAGGGCCGCTGCGAAATATCGCACGGACTTTGATGGTATCCGCATGGTTTGTTACCTTAAGGGTTGGGCCTACAGAGCATCTCGAGAGTCTCGCACACGGATACCGCGAGTGCAAGTGGCAAAGCAAGAAGGGGTCGGGAGTCTTTTTCCGTATCGGCCGCCGACCACACCGGATGTGCCGAGCGGCAGTGAGGCCGATACGGAAAAAGACTCCCGACCCCTTTGCTCGCCCCATCAACAGCCCGTCTGCTCACTTCCCATCTCGCGTTGCGCCACCGCTATACCAGATGGTAGCAGCCGGGCTGATGGGAAGCGATTTCCCGCCGGTTGCCTAAAGCTGGCAGGTCGCAAACCTGCCCACGGACGCTTAACGACCGGACGCATTTGCGGCCGCGGGGGGACTACTCGCCACCGGCGCCTTCCCCAGCGGCCACAGTTCCCAGCGGCGAATGAAGATCTCGGCCGCTTCGGACTGAATGGTCAGCTTACCGTAGGAAGGATTCGAATCGAACCCTTCGTTGACTTTCACTCCATTGACCAGGATCGTGATCCGGCCGCCGTCGCAGATCACCTCCATGCGGGTCCATTGACCGTGCGGGCTGTCCACGTCCTGCGGGCCACGGAAATTGATAACGTCTTTCCAGTCGGGGTCGCGACCGTACCAGTTGATCCGGCCGCGCTCGAAGGTCTTCTTTTCGCCCCCTGCTTTCCAAACCGTCTCGCCGTCGCGGTCTTTGGTCACTTCGGCAGTCAGCGACAGCGGCACGTTGCCGCCCCCTTTGACCACAAGAACATCGCCCACGCCGCCTTCAATAATCTGCGCTTCCATCGATTCCATCCAGACGCCGGAATAGCCGTCGTCGGGACCGGTGCCGTGAACCAGGACGCCTGAATCTCTGGCGCGGTCGATCCGCGTTCCCCAGGTCCGCTCACCCCACTTGAACTCGCAAATCATGTGGTAGCCGCGATATTCGTTCTTGGTGATCACTCCGCCCCAACCGTCGCCGGAGATGTGCAGCAAACCATCGTGGACCGTGAAGACCTTGCGGGGATCTTCGTACTTCGTGTCGCGAAGAAACGTGTAGAGACCGCTCAGGTCTTTGCCGTTGAAAAGCTCGATCACGCCGTCCTTGGGCGAAATGGGCTTTCCCTTGGCGGATTCATCGGCAAAAAGGGCGCTAGACAGAACGGCTGCGAGCAGGGCGGGAATCAAAGGCAGCAGTGAAATCGTTCGGAGTCGCATCAGCAGAATCCTCGAAGTTGGGTAGGGGGACGATTCGGTGGGCGTTTGCAGTATCCCGGCTATCTTTCCAGACGCGGCGCAAGCGGCCCACGATGGTCGCAACAGCCGGGCTGCAATATCTCTCAGTGTACTTCGCTACCGGGAGCTGTGCCACCGGTCACGTGTGTCTCCAACCAGAATAGGAGGATCTCCAGGACGTAGTCAACCTCTTCCGCCGTGAGGCGCCTACCTTTGGGGATGTAGTGCCACTTGGCAAGGCAGCCGCGGCAGCAGGTGGCCGTCGCGTGTTGCGCGACGAAAATCGGATGACCGCGCATCGGTGTCTGACGTCCATCGTTGACCGGCTCGGCTGCAGCAAGGCGATCGGCAACAAACTGTCGTCCATGTTCCAGGATCACGGGAAGCGACTTTGCTTCCAAGTAGGCCCGATCTTTGCTGCCCAGGCGTTGACGGCTGCGGAACTTGCTCCGCTGTAACGCCGCGAACAGATCGTCAAGGTCGCGCATGGGAAGGGATGCTCACTACGTAACCCAAGCGGTTTGGTAGGCTTCCAGGCGAATCGTGTTGCCCGGCGACCAAGTCTCCGATTCGGCCAGCAAGTCGGTCTTCGGCGACAGTCCGGCCACGGCGGCGCAGTCGATCTCGCACGGCTGCGGACCGAGATTGGCCAGAACAAGGATGCGTTGGCGCTCGTCGAGGCTCGTCCGCAGAAAGCCGATCAGCGAGCTGTGGCCGAGGTCGACGACGTCCTGCCGGGCTTCCGGATGAAAAGCGGGCTGCTGCACACGCACGGCGAGTATCCGACGGAACTCTGCCAGCACGCGGCCGGGCACGGAATCGCGGGCGCGAAGGTCGCTTTCCAACTCGTCGAGTTGACACTTCTTGCGATTGATCGATCGGGCACGCCCGCTGCGCTCCACGCCGGCCGTGTCGTTCGGCGTGGCCACCAGGCTATGGAAGTAGACGCCGGGTATTCCCCTCAGCGCAAGCATGACTGCCTGGCTGGTGAGGAAGCGGCGGATGTGCCGCTGCGGGTCGGTGTCGCTCAAAGCGGAGAACCAGGTGATGTTCAGTTCGTAGGGGCTTTCCGAACCATCCGGGTTCCGCTTGGTGCTGACATGCCCGCCGCGAGCCCGGATCATCTCGATGAAGCGGACCTTGCGATCGGCCGGCATGATCCCTTCCAACGGCCGGACGCCGATGCCGTCGTGCGATGCGGTGAAGTTGAACACTGTAGCGCCGGGCGGTGTGGATGGAAGACCTTTGAGCCAGCCGGCCAACAGGGTGGCGTCGCCGGTCAGAAGCGATTCCAAGAGCAAAGGCCCCAGGCTGAACTGGTAGACCATGTGGGCCTCGTCCCCGTCGCCGAAGTAGCTGGCGTTTTCTTCCTGGGGAACATTCGTCTCGGTCAAGAGGATCGTGCCGGGTGCGACCGCGTCCACCACGTCGCGCATGAGTTTGACGACTTCGTGCGTTTGAGGCAGGTGGATCGAGGAGGTGCCGAACGTCTTCCAAAGGTAAGCGATGGCATCGAGCCGAATGATGCGGGCTCCCTGCTCGATGTAAAACAAGAGCACCGAAAGCATCTCGAGGAGCACGTCCGGCTCGGCATATTTGAGATCGATCTGATCGTCGCTGAAGGTGGTCCAGACGTGGCGAAGTCCACGGGAGGTTTCCACCGGCGTCAGCAGCGGCAGATTGCGGGGACGCACAACCGACGACAGATCCACGCTCGGGTCGACCTCGATAAAATAGTCCGTGTAAGGATGCCTGCCCGCCACGTAGTCGGTAAACCAACGACTGCGGCGCGAAACATGATTCAGAACCAGATCGAACATCAGTTCGTAGTTGTTTCCCAGGGCGGCCAAATCGGACCAGTCGCCAAGGGCCGGATCGACCTGGCGGTAATCAATGACGGAGAATCCGTCGTCTGAGGAATAGGGAAAAAAGGGGAGGATGTGGATCGTGCCGAGCACGTCCTTGAGCCCGGCTCGGTCGAGGAACATCCCCAGGCTTCGCAAGGGACTGACGCCTGCCGCCCGGACTTGATCGCCGTAGGTAATCAGCACGGTATCGCGCTGGTTCCAGGCGGGCTTTCGGGTTTGGGGCAGCTTCGCGGCGTACGGCGCAAGCAGACGGACCACGCGATCGAGGCACTCCGGCGCGCGGTCGCCGTAGAGCAACTCCAGTCGCCCGCGAATCCGTCGTTGGATCGGTTCCGGGACGGTCATGTTGCGATTCCTGGTCCAGGTCAAATGTCGTCCAAGCCGGTGAGATTGGTGATCAGCGAACGTAGCTTGCGGCGCAAGACGACATAGCTGAAGAATGCCTTGCTCAACTCGTAATTGCGATCGACCATTTTTTGGCGATAGTCGGCGTCTTCGATAACGCGCCGAACTTCATCGATGACGCGCCGCGTGAGGAATCCGTCCATGGAAATCACCTCGAATCCCTTCGGTTCGATGTCCGCGATATAGATCGAGTAGCGGTTCACCAGGACCGGCTTGCGGTAATAGAAGGCTTCCAACAGCGCGTTGCCGAAGCCTTCGTAGAGGCTGGGGTAGGTGATCAGATCGGCGTGGGCATAGACTTCCTGGAGCGGTGTAACGGGAACGCCGTTGGTGCTGAATTGTACCTCCGGAGACGATTGCGTGGGGGCGAAGCGGAGGTCCACTCCGGACTGCTCCGCCAGTTCCATCAGCGCATTGTGGTAGTCGAGCCCCTCGTCGCCCGACTCGTGCGACACCACGAGCTTCACCTTGGGATTCCTCAATTGCGCGACCAAGGCGATGGCATGTTCAATTCCCTTGCGAGGCACTACTCGGGTTGGCTGGAGGATCATCACGTCGTCCGGCTGCAAACCGATCTTCGCCCGAAAGTCGCCTGCCGGCGGATCGGTGGGCGGAGGATTCTCGAAGTCCAGCACGTTAGGAACCAACACCGACGAGGCGCCCTTGCGCCAGGCGAACTCCTGCTGGGCAAAGGTATTGATCGTGGCATGTTGGATCGAGGGGAGCGTAGGCGGAAAGGCCATCGCCAGGATGTCTTCCACGGCGTTCACCGAAAAGCGGCTCCGCTCCCAATAGAAGTCGTGGTGATGCGCGACGGTGGGGATGCCGGTCTCGGCAATGAAATGCGTCAGCGCCACACCCAAAGGAATGTGCATCGGTATGCACAGCGCGTTCTGGACGATGAGAATATCGATCGAGAATTTTTCGACAAACTGATAGAGGGTCTGCTTGAGGTGGTCTGCAATCTCGAAGATCTTCCGAGTTACCTCGGTCGGACGGGTGCGGACGCCGAATACCCGCTCGTTGATCCAGACGTTGTCCCGATCGTAGAAATAGGCTTCCGGAACGAGCATGCTCACACCCGGGTCGCGGTCCAGCTTACCCGCGTACCAGTAGCTCACGTGCTTGTAGTGCCAGAGCACCTGAGCCCATTTGGCGCTTTCCAGCGATACACCGTCCGTGCCTGCGAAGCGGGTCGATACGAAACCGATGTTGTGCGGGACATGTGCGGGCGTCATGCCTGTACCAGGTGTAATAACGTTCTCAGCGCGGAAAACACAACCTCAGATCGGACAGTGCGGTCAACACGGCTTCGGGCGACACCCCGTTGACCCGCGGATCGCCGCGCCGCCGCCGCAGGCTGCGGGCGTCGCCCGCGAACAGCGCCGTACGGAAGCCGACTCGCGCGGCCGGCACGATGTCGTTGAGCATATCGTTGCCGACATAGAGCACTTCGGCCGGCGCGATGTTGCGCGCGGTGAGCTGCTCAGCCGCCATACGGTAGAGGGAGATTCCCGGCTTTGCCCGCCCGTGCTCGTAGGAATAAAACTGAAGAGCCGGATCGAACCCCCAAGCCTCCGCACGGTGGCCGAGTAACGCCGGAAACAGTTCCCGAGTATAGAATTGCGCATTGCTGACGATCCCCATGACAAAACGCCGCGAGCGAAGCTGACGCAAGCAGTCGCTCAATCCCGGCATGGGCCAGACGGGATTCGCTCGCGCTTCGTATTCCACGGCCAATAGCTTCAAGTCCGCGCGTCGCGCCGCCTCGGTGGGGATCTTGCCGGCGGCTACGAACTGCTCGACAACGAACCGCCACACTTCGACAATATCGACTTCCGGATACTCTTCACCTTGCTGTCGAGCTTCCTCGTGCAAATGCTCGATGCGATCCTGCAGGAGCCGGACTCCTTCGCTGGGCGGTACGGCAACGGCGATGTCCGCGGCGGCAAACGCTTCAGCAAAGGCGGACTGGCAAGCGGCCTGGGAGGTAGTCCCCACCTCTCCGCTGCCGCTAATAAACAGGGTGCCATAGACATCGAACAGAACCGCCCGCACATCCTCTAGGTGAGGAAAATCCGGATGTTCGGAGGTGGGGATTGGCGACAGCGGTCTGCTGAGTCGCTTGAGGGTCTCACTGTAAAGAAGAGGCATGAAGCAATTCTAGCGCGGAGGCAATTCAAAAACCAAAGAATACCTTAAGAACGGATCATTCGGAACCGCTTGAGGTCAAGAAAACGGTCGAGAATCCGCTGCGGGCGTTCGGCGGGGCCAATCTTGTCCGCTTCCGGCACGGTCGCCGCCAGCCGCCGGTAAATCGCCAGCAGCCTCTCTCCGCTGGGCGCAAGCGAAAACGAATCTTCGACGATCATCCGGTTTGTCCGGATTCGTTCGGCCGCCTCTTTCCCTCCCATCCGCAGCGCCTGCTCGACCCCGGGATTAGCGGCGAGCAGCCGCGACCGGTTCTCGGCGGTTTCACAGGCCGCTTCCAACAATTGCCGCTGCATCGATTCATCGAGATCGCCGAAATCGACATACTCCGCTTGGGTTTTCTCACGGATCTGCGCTGCGAGGTCAGCCGGGGCGGACCGTCCGTACGCTGCCAGGGTCTGCAGATACAGCTCGGCCATGGCATCGCCAATCGCGTCCCTTCCAACCCAATCGAGCGGCACGAGCAACTGCGACCGCAGGAGATCGAGCCGTAAACCGGCCCGGGTGAAGTCGGCGGTGATTTCCGGCAAATCCCGGCCAATCAAAGCATTGCCGGTGAGCCACGCTTCCAGAAAGACCATCCCGAAGCCCTCGGCAACACTGGTGGAGAGCATCAGGTCCGCGGCGGCGAGGCACTCCGGAAAGGTCAACGCGCCGGGCGCTCCCACCTCAAAACGACAGGGCAGGTTGAGTTCCGCCGCCGCCGCCTTCCAGGCCACATAGAAGGGCGTCTCCGCGGGATTCAACGGCGGCAGTGTCAGTCCGACCACCGTGCCGGCAGGGGCCAGCCGGCTATAGAGCAACGCCTCGCCGACGTTCTTCCTCCGGATGCAACGAACAGGATACAGCACGAATCGTTGATCCGGCTCGACTCCAAACTCCGCTGCCAGCCGACGCCGCGCCTCGGCCTGCGGCGGCTGACCGTCGTCGCCCAGGGCCGGGTTGGGAAGGAAATGGGTTCGGCCGGCGGCGACCCCCGCTTCACGAAGAATTCCCAGGTCGCGGTTATTGAGCACCGCGTAATGGATGTGCGGCGCCTGGGGATAGATTGCGCCGTGGGAAAGGCCGGGAAACGATTCGTCCGCCTCAGGCTGAAAGAACCGCCTGAAGTTGTCGGGCCGCCAGTCCTCGGCGAAATCGTGAATTTGAAGCAGCAGCCGATAGCCCTGCTCGGCCAGCGAAGTCAAGGCGGTCGGCAGCTCCACGTTCTTGCCCACCGAGTGGTTGTGGACGTGAACGATCGTCGTCGCGGGCGAGAAATCCAGCCGGGACAGTGCCGCGGCAAGCGAATCGGCCAGGCCGCCGCACGACGCGGATCGGATTAGCCGAACGGCGTCGTAATCGAGATCGGGCAACTCTTCGAAAACCAGACGAATCGACCGTAGTTGCTCGGGAAGTTTGGCGTTGAAACCTTCACGTCGGCCGCCGTAAAAGATCGCGACTCGGCGGAACTCACCGGCGGGCGCCGCCGCGTCGAGCGCTCGCAGTTGGCTCTCGATCACGCGGGCAACCCCGCCGCGGTTCAAATGGTAGTGGACAATGGCGAGGTTCATCGATCAGCCGGGTTGCTCCTGCGGCTGTTGGCTATGAAACTTCTGCCGGTAGGTCTCGACCTCGACGATCGGTTGCCGCTCGATCTCCTCGATCAAATATTCGAGTTGGCGGTACTTGCCGTCGCTGATCTCGAATTGTCGCATGATCGTCGGCAACTCCTGCTCGAGCCGCACTCGCTCTTCCCGCTGCAGACGCGACATGAACGTCCGCAACACCCCGAACGCCATCCGCCCCAGGGCGGTCGTTTCCTGGTTGCGGTGGATTCGCCGATCGAGATCGGTCTGGGCCAGCGCGTGCATTCCCAGAAGGCGGTAAATGTCGATGAGCATCGCGGTTTCGACGCCGTAGCCGACGGGAAATGGAATCTGCTCCAGGATCGAACGCCGTCCGGCGTACTCTCCGGAAAGGGGCTGTAGAATGGCGGTCAACTCCGGATAGAAGAGGCTGAACAGCGGTCGGATAAGGATCTCCGTTACCCGGCCGCCGCCGGTGGAGCGGAGTTCGCCGGAGAAGGCGATGGGCCGATCGTAGAACGCCTTGCAGTAGTGGATCTCCGGATTCTGAATAAGCGGACCGACCAGGCCGTAAACGAAACGCGGATGGATATTCTTGATGTCGGCGTCGATGTAGACGATGATGTCGCCCTTGAGCAGGTAGAGGGCCTTCCAGAGGTTCTCCCCCTTACCGCGGTGGCTGCCGGCCTCGACGAGCTGCTCGCCGGCGACGTAGACGTCGGCCCCGAAGCTGGCGGCGATTTCACACGTCCGGTCGGTGCTTCCCGAATCGACCACCGCGATCTCGTCCAACAGCGGATAGCGGTCGCGCAGCTCCGCTTTGAGAATCACGATCTCCTGGCCAATCGTCTTCTCTTCGTTGAGCGTGGGCAGGCAAAGCGAAATGGTCAATCCCTGCCGCTGCTTCTCTTCCACCAACCATTTGATGTCCCAGAAATTCGAGTGGTGAAAAGTCCGTTCGGCAAGCCACTGTTCAAGATTCATCGCAAGCTCCACGATCGATGGCGAGGATCACGCCCACCAATTGCGCCACGCCCCGCAGAATCGGTTCGATCAACACGTAATCCGGCTCCTGCCTGCGGTTCTTTTCGCCGCGGGTGATCCCCAACGTCACCGCCGGAATTCCGCGGGTGATCAACTCGGACAGCTCCGAGGGACTGTGCCCCTGATCGGGTTCGACCTCCAATTGGCTCATCACTTCCAGCACGCTCTTGACCATCGGGTGCGCGAAAGCAATGCCGCCCGCCTTCGTTGTTGAGAAGACATCGAAGGTAACGACGACGGCGTGGCGGGCCGACATCTCCAAGGCAATGTCGTTGATCCGGCCGCAGATTTGGTCGATCATCTCGTCGGAATGGCTGACGATTTCCAGCCCCAACTCGGCGTGATCCGGCTCCACGTCGTAACTGACCCCGGCGCGGAGCTTTCCCATCAGGATCCGCGTATAGGGGCGGCTGGGCAGTGCGATGCCCAGGATGCGATTGATCACGTGGTTCAGCACCACCAGCGCGCTCTCCGACCCGTAGCTTCGCGACGGTTCCGTAGCGGGGCGAATCTTGCAGATCACGTCGGCTCTCGCCGTGCCGATGGAAAAGAAATTCACGCGCCCCAGTTGCATCCCCTCAACGCAGATTCCGAAGTTGACCGCCTTGGGCATGTGTTCGAGAAAGAAGCGAATGCCTCCATGATTGCCGCGTCCCAGCGAATTGGTCGAGCCGAGCAGGATCAAGTCGCTGTCCAGTTCAATCTCCAGGTGCTGGAGAATGGTCGGCATCAAGGAGACGATCGCCGCTCCCAGCGCGTTGTCGCCGACGCCGGCTCCAACCACTCGATCCGCCTCCACGGTGACGTCGTGGCTCTGGCTGGCGGGGAAAATCGTGTCCAAGTGCGACGCCAACAGGATGCTACGGTTTCCACGCTTGCCGTTGACGCGTCCCACGGCGTTGCCCACTTCATCGGCCGCCGCGTCGCTAAGACCTGCTTCCGCGAACCGGTCGAGAAGAAAGCGGGCTCGCTGCCCTTCCGCCTTGGTCGGCGCCGGGATCTGGGCGATCATCACCAAATTGGCCAGCAGACGCTCTCGCAGAGGCTTTAACGCATCGGGAAGCTCGGGAATCGACTGAAACTCAACTTTCGTGCTCATCGTCGCTCCTCCAGTGCTGCGCAGCCAGACCCTACCGTTGGAGGGCACGGGATTATAGCCGATCGACGGTAGGTTTTCCAGTACCTTCGCTCAACGCCCGGCCCGCTGGAGACCGCTGGGTAGTGCCGCGAAGTGGTTTCGCCGATAAACTGTTCCAACAGAGGTTCAGGATCCCCGAAACCCCCGAGATAGATCGCCATGACCACAGTTGCCGCAGTCGTCGCATTCCTGGAGAGCCTTGCTCCCCCACATTTGGCCGAGCAATGGGATAACGTGGGCCTGTTAGTCGGTGATCAGCACCGGGACGCGGGGCGGGTGATGACCTGTCTTACGGTTACGCCGGCCACTGCGGCCGAAGCCGTGCGGAGGCGTGCGGATCTGATTGTTACCCATCATCCGCTCCCCTTCCGACCGCTGAAGCGGGTGACTTCCGAGACGACCGTGGGACGATTGCTGTTGGATCTCATTTCCTCGCACGTGGCCGTGTGCAGTTTTCACACTGCTTTCGATTCGGCCCGGAGCGGAATCAACCAGCGGTTGGCCGAGGGCATCGGCCTGGAGGGGATTGTGCCGCTGATTGCTGCGGAGGACGGCGAGGGCACCGGGCGGTGCGGCCGGCTGGCAGAGCCGATGCCGTTGGCGACTCTGGTCGCGGTGGTCAAAGATCTGCTCTGCCTTGCCCGGATTCAGTGGGTCGGCGATTCCGCCGCGGCGATCCGCAGCCTCGCGATCGGCTGCGGGGCGGCCGACGAGCTACTCGACGCCGCCCGCCATCACGGCTGCAACGCCATGCTCCTCGGCGAAGCCCGATTTCACACCTGCCTGGAAGCGGAAGCCGCCGGCATCGCCCTGATCCTTCCCGGCCACTTCGCCAGCGAACGATTCGCGCTGGAACAGTTGGCTGGCGTCCTTGCCGGGCAGTTTCCTGGCGTGGAAGTCTGGGCCAGCGAGGATGAACGCGATCCGATCCAGGTAGGCTGAGGATTGCAACCCCGTCGGGTTTGACAAGTGCGGCGTTGTTTCTCTCGACGAAACTGGTTTGCCGTGTTGGAGGCCGAGAAGAAGCGGGAACGTCAACTGGACCGGAAGTATTAGCACCCGCTGCGAGCCGAACTCGCGCAACTCAGGCGTCAGCGACGCTCTTAAGCATCGGCCGGGCAACGCTCGTTCTTCGCCGACGCTAATCCGGCATCTCCGCCTCCACCGCTTTCTTCCGCAGCCGCTCCGGCAGCGCATCCTCCGTCAGCGCCGGCCTCGTTTTGAAGGGGTTGTAGAGCGGATCGCCGACCAGCACCATGACCCAGGAGTTGAACGGAAGAGTGCGGTAGTAGACCTCGGCCAATGTGTACTGCCCGGTGAGCAGAAGCGGGAAGAAATCGTCCGGGAGCGGGAAGGCTGCCAGGTACGGTTCGTAGGTCGGGCCGAGGGTTGCGGCAACGCCGTCGCGGAGCATGGCGTTGCACCAGACTTCACTCTTGGGATTGCGGAGGGTCTGGGCTTCCATGCTCGCCATGTGGTATCCCACCGCCCCCGGTTTCCACTCGAAGGCATCGACGTACTTGCCCAGCGAATACCAACCGCAATAGAGGGCCGCGTCCGGACATTCTCCCGCCTGAAACAGCGTCGACTCGTTGTTGAGCACGACTTTCATCTTCGAATGGGCTTTGAGCCTTTCGGCCAAATCGCGGACCGACTCGTCGTACTGGCCGTAGCTGCCGGTTTGGTCTTTCTTGGCGTCGTAGCTCATGCCGCGAGCGTCAAGATAGATCGTTCCCTGCAGGCCTGTTTTCTCCGCGGCGATCGAAGCATCGATCAGCTTCATGACGAGGTCCGCGGAGGGGGCGGATAGCCGGGCGACCATCATCGTCGGCGGCTTGTTCGGAATCACATCGAATCCGTAGTGCAGCAGGTTCGGCAGCCAGCGAAACAACGGATAGTCCGGAAAACGCAGCAGCGCCAATTCGCTGTCGAAGCTGGCATAGGTCTCGTTCTTCTGAAGAAGCTCCAATTGCTCGTCGATCCATCGCAAGCAACCGACGGCGCCGGTCGCCTGGTGCAAGAGGTTGAGTGTTTGCACGTCGCGTGCAACCGTGTCGGGCAGGCTGGAGAGGGACTGGAGTCCTTGTTGAAGACCGACAAGCCTCCCTCTCGCCAGATCCAGCCGTCGCATCGCTTCCTCGGGCAGCTTCGACGCATCACCTTGACGGGCGACCATTTCCAGAATGGAGTTGACTCCGCCAGCGGCGATAAAGTTCCTTTCCAGTTGGACGTCGGCTTCCTTTCGTTCTGCTTCCGGCAGCTTCTGTCGGCGGTCTTGCGACTGCTTCAGCGCGGCGTCGAAGTCGGCCAGCAATTGCCGCAGCGGGACATCGCCTTTCAGTTCGGCCTGTTTTGCCTCCCCGCCCGCCACACCGTGGATCGCACCGATCACCGCCGCGAATCGCTTCACAAAGGTTTCCCGGCTCTGGCGAAGATACTGCTTCCGCTCGGCGACATCCAGCGCGTTCGGGCCGCGAGCGCCGATCGTCAGGGGGACGTCGCCGACGGTGACGAAGCAGCGGATTCTCGATGCCAGCCCGCCCGTGCCGAGCCAGTTGCGAATGGCCGGACGGTATTGCCCTTCCCACTCGCCGCGCGAGATGGTCTCTTTCGGTGCGCCTTCCAGCATGAGTATCTGGGATTTCGGCACTCCGCGGGCGGCGGCATAGAACTCGGCCAACTGCCGCGATTCAAAGCTGGAAGCCATGCCGAGAATGGCGATTTCATTCGGGGTCAACTCCGCCTGCGCGGGCAGAGCAGCCAGCAAGCAGAGTGTCAGGGCGAAACCGGCTCTCATAGCGCGCTCCCGGTGAAAAGGTTTTTCGCGGGTTTTCTTCATGGTAAGCGTTGCCAGCGCCGTGGGCAATCAGGGGCGTGATGGAACCAAGAAGGGGTCGGGAGTCGTTTTCCGTATCGGCCGCCGACCGCGCCGGACATGCCGAGCGGCGGTAAGGCCGATACGGAAAACGACTCTCGACCCCTTTACGCGTCCAGTCCGCTGCGGGCGGAAGAAATCCCGCCCTACCAACGCGTGTGTGGATAGGTTCTTCTGCGGCAAGATCCCGCTCGGCAAGCGGGATCTACTGGGCATCACCCTCGGCCGACGCTTTCTGAACCATGCTGATTCTTTCCAACAGTTGAGTCGTCGAATAGCCGCTTTTCATCGCTACGACAACCACTCGTCCCCCGCGTTGCTCGACGATTTCGCGACCGACGACTCGATCGGGTGTGTATTCGGCCGACTTGACCAGCACGTCGGGCGTCACCCGTCGCACGAGTTCAGTCACTTCCGTCTCGTCGAAAATCACCACAAAATCCACGCACTCCAGTGCCGCCAGCATCTCCGCCCGTCCCTGCTGGTCGACGATCGGCCGGGCAGGGCCTTTGAGCAATCGCACGCTCCGGTCGCTGTTCAGCCCCACAACCAAGTAATCGCCCAAACGCCGAGCCTCTTGCAACGAGGCCACGTGGCCGGGATGCAAGAGGTCGAAACAGCCGTTCGTCATCACGATGCAGGCGCCCTCCCGGCGCAGGAGCGAAAGCCGCTCGTCCAGCTCAGCGGGAGTGACGAACTTCGTGGATCCTTTTGCGTGCGTGCGCGACATGACGGCATCCTTGCTTAATGAAGATCAATCTCTCTTTTTCGGCTTCTTTGGCTGGTAAACCTGGTAGGTCTTTGCCGTGTAGTCCCCCTTGGTCAGCCGTTTCATCTTGTCCAGCAGCGTCTTGAATTCTTCACAGTCGGCCGCCTCTGCCATGGCCGCCTCATTCTTCCAAAGGCTTACGGCAATTTGCTCGCCGGTTTCCGGATCGTGGCAGAATTTCAGCCAGCGGAAGTCTTCCGACTTGGAAAACACCTCCGTAATCGCATCGGTGACGGCAAACACCTCTTGCTGCTTGTCCGTATCGGCGATCGTGAATTTCGCAATCCGAAGCACTTGCTGAGCCGATGCCGATTCGGTGCCGCCAAAAACGCCGGTCGCCAAAAGAGCCCACGCAGCTAGCAACGCCATCGACCAACTCGACCGCTTCATGACTTTCTCCTTCTTCAAGGGATTCAAGAAAGGGCCTACGCAGCCCGGCTGTCGCTTATCTTACGCAACCGCGGGTCCGGATGCCAGAAGAATCGTCGGCCGATCTCACGGGGTCGGAGCCAACACTCGCGCCAGTTCCGCCGGCTTGACGGGCTTGACCAGATGCTCGTGGAACCCGGCCTCCAACGCAGCCCGACGATCGGAAGGATGGCCGTAGCCGGTCAAGGCGACCAATCGCGTCCGATTCTTGCCGGGCAACAGCCGGATCTGCTGGGCAAGTTGGTAGCCATCGAGGCCCGGCAGGCCGATATCGATCAAGGCCAAGTCGAATTCGGTCCGACGAAAGGCGTCGAGTCCCTTGAGTCCATCCTCGGCCGTTTCCACGGAAAATCCGTCCTGCTCAAGCAGGAGCTTGAGCATCTGCCGGCAGTCCGCGTTGTCTTCGACAATAAGAATCCGCGAAGACTGCTGCGGCTGGATTCGCGGGGGGGGCTCGGCAGGTTGCGGCGCCGTGTCGCACACCGGCAACCGGACCGTGAACTGGCTCCCCTTGCCGGGGCCGTCGCTCTCGGCGATGACCCGGCCTCCATGCATCTCGACAAGCATCCGGACCAGCGTCAGTCCAACTCCCATGCCGCCAGTGGATCGGTCGAGAGTGCTGTCCGCCTGCACGAACAGATCGAAGACGTTTTCCAGCATATCCGCGGGGATTCCCACTCCCGAATCGCAGACGCGAATCAACGCCTCGTCTCCCTCTCGCCGGGCGCACAGTTCGATCCGGCCGCCGGGGGGCGTATAGCGGGCCGCGTTGTTCAGCAGGTTGACGTGGATCTGCTGCAACCGGGCCGGATCGCCGAGGATGCGGATCGGCACATCGGGCAAACCGACCGTCAACACCAATTCTCGCGTTTCGAGCAAGGGCCGAACCGTCTCAATGGCCGATTCGAAGATCTCGGCGAGATCGGTCACCGTCCGTTGGATTTCGATCTTTCCCTGCGTGACGCGCGATACGTCGAGAAGATCGTCCAGCAGTCGCGCCATCTGCCGGGCCTGCCGCTGCACGACTTGGCGAGCGGCAAGAGTCGCATTATCGCCGGCCGCATTGCGGTCCATCACGTAGGTGGCGTTGAGAATCGCGCCGAGAGGATTGCGCAATTCGTGCGAAAGCATGGCAAGGAATTGGTCGCGCCGCCGCACCGCTTCGCGGGCCTGTTGTTCGGCCTGCTGCCGGTTGGCGACGTTTTCGCGCAGGACGTCGTTGGCCGCTTCGAGCTGTTCGGCGTAGCGTTGGCGTTCCTCCTCCGCCTTTTTCCTCGCGGCGATGTCTTTGGCAATGGTGGCAATGGCGACCGGCTGGCCGGCTTCGTCCGTCAACAGCGACATCGTCAACAGCACCGGCCGCACCTCGCCTTCTTTCGTCCTCCGCACGGCTTCGTAATTGCGGATCGGCTCCCCGCCGCGGCACCGCCGCCGCAACTCGTCGCCCAGGCCGCGCTGATCCTCCGGCAACAGCACGTGATAGTTGCGGCCCATCAGTTCCCCCCGCGACCATCCATAGACGCGTTCGGCCTCGACATTCAGCCCCATGATCGTGCCGGCAAGATCCTCGATGATGATCGGGTCTGCTCCGTCCATGAAAACCTTCGACATCAGGCGAAGCCGCTTCTCCGCTTCTTTGAGCAGCGCGATGTCGATCAGCGTGACCACCACTCCATCGACACGAGTCTTCTTGTAGTAGGGAAGAACGCGGAGAAGGAACCAGTTGCCGTGGCGGTCGCGCACCTGTTTTTCGACTCGATTCTCCGTCTCCAACACGAGCCGGACGTCGGCCAGCAGGTCCGCTTCGGCGAGGTTGTGCGAGAAGGTGTCGATGCGGCGTCCGATATCCTGCGGGAGAATCTGGAATGTCTGTCCGATGCGCGGCGTGAACTTGCGGATCACCAGGTCGCGGTCGAGAAAGATCGTGCCGACCTCGGTGCTCCGCAAGAGATTGTCCATGTCGTCGGTCAGCTCGGTCAGTTCCACGATCTTCCGCTGGTATTCGGCATTGACCGTGTACAATTCTTCGTTGACCGAGTGCAGTTCTTCATTGGTGCTCTGCAGCTCTTCGTTCGACGCAACAAGTTCTTCATTGGTGGCCTGCAACTCCTCGTTGCTGGTTTCCATCTCCTCGACAGTGGCCTGGAGGTTTTCCTTCGTGTAACGCAGCTCGGCTTCCAGCGACTGCACCCGCTCCTGCGACGCGGCCGTCATGTCGATGGCTTGCTGCGTTTCCGGCGGAGGCGCATGGACCGCCGCCGGCTCCAGCACGATGAGCATGTACGGCAGGTCGGTGTTTCGCGTCGGCAGCGGCTTGACCGTCAGTTTGATGTTTTCCTCGCCGTCGACCGTCTGGACGCGAATCCCGGTGTAGGTTACCGGCAAGAGATCTTTGGCCGCCCGTTGCACGGCGCCGGCTAGCGCCAGCTTCAGGTCGCGATCGACCAGTTCCAGAATGTCCGCGGAGATGCGGCCGTCGCGGTAGGTGATGTACTTGCCCGCGCCGCTAAAAGTGTGGACTAACTCTCTCCGGTCGTTCAGCAACAGGCTCGGCGGCACGTGATCGGCCAGCAGGGCGTCGTAGGCGCGAAGCAAATTGGGATCGGTGAAACCCGGCGGGGCGGTGTGCGGCCATGCTCCGCTGCGCATCTGGACAAAGCCGGGCGAGAGGGGCAAGCGGAGATCGGGGGGCAAGCGGCTGTCTAGCCGCTTGCGGTACACCTTCCAATGATGATCGATCACCTCGAACTCGTCGGATACCTCCCCGGGACTCTCGCTCGGCCCCAGC
>JAAYEH010000367.1 GCA_012728855.1 Rhodopirellula sp.
ACCCCTGTGCTCAGCGGCCGAAGCCCGGTAAGAAACGATGTCCGCGTCGGGTTGCAGCAGATGGCCTGGCAATACGCGGCATCGAAGCGGACACCGGTCGCCGCGAGGCGATCGATATTCGGCGTCTGGCAGATAGGGTTGCCGTAACAGCCCCAGGCTCGGGCGGTACAGTCCTCGATGTTGATAAACAAAATGTTCATCTTCGAGGTGTCCGGCAGCCTGGCGTCGGCCGCAGCCCCCGCCGCCCCGGCGAAGGCCGACAAGAACAAACCAAGTATGTGCATTGCCATCGCGAACTCCTTCTAACGCGGTTAAACTACGGACAACATTGGGTAGCATACCCTGCCTTCTGGAGCAGCTCGGGAAACATGACAACGTCGTCGCGCAGTCGGTCGGCGTTCGTTCGGACACCGTTCCCATGGCCATAGAGCCCCGTCAGGATCGACGCCAGCGTAACTCGGCCCGGCTCGATGATCATGGCGGCGTCACCGCGCGCGATGCCTGTCCCTCGCCGCCGCCAGGCATACTCGCCCGTCAGCATCGCATAGCGGGACGGCGTACAGGTGGCGGACGGCGAATGGGCGTCGGTGAACCGAACGCCTTCGCCGGCGAGCCGGTCGAGATTCGGAGTTTTGATTCGCGTTGCACCGTAGCAACTCACATCCCCATAGCCGACGTCGTCGGCGTAGATCAGGACAATGTTCGGCTTACCCGCTGATTCGCCAGCGTCCAATGCATGGCTACCTGCCGATAGCAACGCACAAAAGACGGAAAGTGTTGCTACGCATCCCATGAATGACTCCCTTGCCGCTGAGTTGGGCGACCCCCTCGGCCGCCTGCACTGGACAGGCCCGGCGGACTTCAAACCGGCTCAGGGTCATTTTCCAGCGCCACAGCTCGGTTGTCGAGTGGCCGGGCGAATGAAATGCCTACGACAACTTGAGCACAGCGTCGATCGTCTGCTTGAGTACGCCGGCGCTGGTGCGGAGGCATTGGACTTCTTTCGGCCTTCCGTCGATCTCGTGTGTCCCCACAACGCCCTGGCGGCCAACGACGGATTGCCAGGGTTAAACCGGTAATCCTGAGTTTTGTTGCCAGACATGGCGGTGTCAATCGCATCAGTCCTCGTCGAGTCCTGAGGCTTATCGTGGTTCACATGATTCAGCGCCAGTCACCTCGCCCGCCAACACTCAAGCTAGATTGAATCGGGCCACACCGTAATCGACCATTCCGCGGTGTGACGGGCGAACCCTGGTAGTCGAGTCGAGTTCCACCGGCCAGTGAGACCGCGACGGCCTTGCCTTGGGTGTCAAGCCGGAGAATTACCGCGCGGCTGGTCGACGACGAAGGGGCCTTTGCCGCCACGTTTCTGGCTGTAACCGTCCACAGTCACCACGTTGTGCGACAGCGACGACTTGAAGTACTGGTTCCACTTGCTGTACGTGTAGGAAAAGACACCGACTTCGGCAATCAAATGCTCGCCGTACGCGTAGCACTCGAAGTTGCCGTAATCTTCGTGCCAGTGGTCTTTGCCCATCGGGCCGGCGTCCATGCAGAGCCATAGCGCGCCCAGATCCCAACCGGAGCGCATCAAGTAGAAGCCGGCCCAGGGCAACCGGGTGGACGTGAAACTCGGCGGCCGGCCTTCGGAGCCCTCGCTGGCGAACCAGTCGAAAACCGGATCCTTCCAGCGGCCCTTCACCGCCGTGAAGGTCTTTTTGAGATTCCCGTAGCCGGGGCTCCAGGTGTCGCCGAAGTTCGGCAGTCCTCCCAGCGGCGTAGCCACCTGGGGATAGAAGTCGTACGTGAGCTTGACCGCTTGCTCCAGTTCCGGCGGGGACGGGTAGCCCATCAAGCCCGCGCTTTGCAGGATTCGATCCATCGCTCCGCGGCTGCCGCCATGGTAGCCCGGGCAAAGCTCCTTGGTGATCGTGTCGGGATAGAACTCGTCCAACGCCGCGCGGGCCATGGCCGTCGAAGCATAGTCACGCAGGTCGGCGGCCTCTTTCAATTCGGGAAAGTACGCCCCGACGTTGTAGATGCCGGACAACTGCGCCATGTAGCGGTTCACGCTATCGGGCGACCGCACAGCGTAGCGGGCCTTTTGAAGGAAGCCCTTGAGCATCACGGCGTGGGCCTCGGGCGTGAAACTCTCCGAGGGGAAGAAGTAGTTGTAAGCGTCCAACCAGTTCCCGTTGAGTGGCGTACAGGAGGTCAGACGCGACCAGACGGCCGTCCCCCGCACGTAACGCTCTGGCGCCGGATTGCTCAATACGTGGTCGGTCACTTCGGCCACGAACTCCCGGGCGTATCGCTCGTCGCGGCTGTACCAGTAGAGCGGACCGAGGATCGTCGAGAGGTGGGCGAAACGATTCAAGGCATGAATTACCGGATATTCGGTGTCGGGCCGGCCATCGGGCAGTTTCAACGGGAAATAATTCCAGTCGATCTTGGGGCCGAAGGCGACCTCGAAGCCGCCGGCCGAGAACTTATGTGCCAGCACGTCCTCGCCGGCACGGTACTTGGAATGCCGCGGGGCGTCGCCGCGGGCCTTGGCGGGCATCTCCCAATGGTTGACACGCCAGGGTGGCTGACGGCGATTGAGGAAGTAACCCTTCAGTTCGGTCTTGGCCCGATCGAGGTTGCGGACCTCGACCGCTGCTTTCACGGCCTCCATGCCCGGCCGCGAGAGATCCCAGGCAGCGAAGAAAGCCTCGTCGTCGGTGAGGCGGACTCGCGGCACGATCCGCTCGGCCCACTTGCGCATGTCCTGGTCGGGAGACTGGCCGAACGTGCCGACCGGTGTCCAGAGGCCAAGGATGAGCAGAATGCCGGTTGCCGCTGATTTCATGGTATTCTCCAAACCCAGGCCGATTGTGCTATACGACGTGGTTTTGTTCTGCATTTCCCCAATGACTCGGTATTTCACCTTATCCCGAATTGGGCCACGGCGCGTTGCTCCTATCCATCCTGGGGGCGGCGAGGATTATTCCGCATTCCCGACGGACTGTGTCCGTGGCCCCACGATCACGATGCCCCCTTGCGTGTGGCCCGAGCAGAAGTTGGCAGAGATCAGGTTGCGGTCGCTGCTCCCCTGTTCCGCGATGCCGCACTTCTGACTGGACACGTCGTCGGTATTGTGGCAGCGGTTATTGCTGATGAGGTTGTCGCTGGTGTCGGCAATCAGGATGCCGGGGTAGTGCCCGGCCCGGGAGCTGCTGTTGTCCAGGCAGGTGTTGCCGATGACCGTGTTGTGGCTGCTGGTGGCCATCGTGATGCCCGCTCGGCCATTGCGCCGGCAGATGTTGCCGAGGACGGTGTTGTACTTATCCTGGCCGTCGCCGAGACCGCCGATGCCGCTCCAACCGTTGTCGGTGAAAACGCTGTTGGAAACCAGCACACCCTGACACTGGGCGCAGAAATACAGCCCATCCCAGCCGTTGTCGCTGCCCACCAGATTCGTCCAGACACTATCGCGGATCGACGTACCGGGATGGAAGCCATGACCGCGCGCTCCGGTGACGGTGCAGCCGGAGACCAGATTGAAGCGGCCGCCCTGCACACCAATCCCGTCGCCCGGCCAGCCACTGATCCGGGAGTCCAAAATCTGACAATGATTGCAGTTGTGAAGGTGGATGGCCGAGAGGGTGAAACACGTGACCGCGCCGCTGGGCTGGTTCGGCATGTCGCCGTCCAAGCGAATGCCTTCGACCGTACAGTGGCTCTGCTGCGAAATCCAGATTGCCGGAAAGTAAGTGATCGCCAGAGCGTTGTGCTCCAAGTGCATGTCTTTGTGCAGCGCCTGATCAAGGGTGATCGTGTTCCCGTCGATCTTCTCGATCAACGCGTGCGTCATGTACCACCCGCGCATTTGGTTATCCATGACCGCGATCTCGGTGCCCGGCTTGAAGCCGGAGGCATCCCGCACTTCGACGCTCCGCTCGCCCGTCCGGCCGGGCTTTGTCAACGGCGAGACGAACTCCGGGCGTTTCTTAAGGATGGTGGACGCGCCGGCGCCGCGCAGAGTCGTATGGCTCTTCAGGCGCAGACTGCGCTCGATATAGTACGTTCCGGGCGATATTTCGACGATTCCACCACGGCGGCCCAGGCTGTCGATGGCTTCCTGCAGCCCGCTACTGGGTGAATTGGGGTCGTAGAAGTCGGCGGCGTGGACAACGGGGCGTGGGCCGACGCTGCCCCCGGAGCTTGCCTGCGGTGGGGTCTGCACGTAGGCGTGATCCGTCGTCCGCGAGGCGAGTTCGGCGTCGGCAAGTTGCCGATCGTACAGTCGGACTTCGTCCACCTCAACGTTCATGCACGTATTCCACGACCCGGCGGCGATGAGGATGGAACGGTGGTCGGGCAGTGCAGCCTTCACCGTCTCGTCGCTTGCCGCAAGTTTGCCGTGGACGTAGAAACGCAGCCCGGCGGCTCCCCAGGAACCGGCCAGGTGAATCCACTCGCCTAACGGCATTTCCGAATCGCTCAGAGCACTCTGCCAAAGCCCGTGGCAGACGCCGAAACCCCATCGGGTCGCCGCTTGACTGTCGTCAGGAGCAAGCCCCAGGATGGCCGCGTCATTCTTCCCGCCGATGCCCGCGCCAAACGAGATGACGCCGACCTGCCCCGAAGGACGCTTCAACAACCTGGCCCAGCACTCGATTGTCCCCTCAGCCAGAGTCCCCGGTCCGGGAAGTTGCAGAGAGTCGTGGGCACCGGCGAACCGCAGGGCCTGGTGGAACTTGCCCGCGATCCGGGTCGCCCCTTTGATTTCGCCGTCGAGTCCGCCTCCACTGCTGTCGACAACGGTGAGTCCGGAAGGCTCGTCGAAGTGCCAGACGGCGAGCGGTGCGGTTTCTACCTGGCAGACCAAGCATTGCAGGAGCACGAGCGCCTCAACGACATGGTTCATGTTGTTGCCCTCTTGGCCGGGGGTAGGTAGATCGACGGTTCCCGTCTTGCCATGTTCATTTCACCCTCGGGGCCGGCGGGGCCGCGACCGGTTTGTCTTAAAAATAGGCCCGGGCAGGACGCACGTCAATGCAACGCCGATCCGGTAGCGGAACAGCGGCCAGGATCCTTGGTAAATCCCGAGTTGTACCGGGAAGTCTTTCGTCCCGGGTCACGGTCGACTTAATCCGTCTCGATGCCGGAGAGCCGCAGCTCCCGTACCCT
>JAAYEH010000368.1 GCA_012728855.1 Rhodopirellula sp.
CGCCGCGCTTGACAGATCGCGCCGCATCGGCCATCATGCTAGTGTATAGTGAACGCCTGAATAGTATAGCTCTTTGACAATTTGCTCCATCACCGAGACCCCCTGCCGGCTCGCCCCCGGCAGGGGCCGGCCCCGCGCACGCGCCAGCGGTTTGTTGTTCGTGGCTCCGTACTCGGTACTCCCCGCTCCCCGCTCCAATCTCCAAGCACTAAGAACTAAGAACTAAGCTCCCCGCACCATGCAACCCGCCCCGCAATGTGACTATCATTGTTGCACGCTTCTCGTGCTGCTCAACGTCTTTTTCTGCCGCGACTTACGGCACGGCAACCTCTCGTTCAACACCAGTGCGATGCGTTGCGTCGCCAGTCCCGCTGCAATGCGCAGAAACGGGGTCGGCGCTCATTTCGCCGTTTTCGGGCGTGTTGACGCTCTTCGCGTCATGGATTGCTTTCTTCGGGGTGGACGCCCCGGTGGACGCAATGTTGACTCCAGAAAACAACGTATGACTCCACCGGCTGAAATCAACCCACGAATTCTGCTGAGGAGCCTCTTTTAACAGCCATTTCTTAACAGCCGTTTTCTAACGCCCATTCAGCGCCGCCATCACCCGGTCGGTGACCGCCTGTACCAGTGCTTCCAGGTCATCCGAACCATTCGACGACGGGCCGGCTGCCGGTGCGGGCGTGCCGTTGTTGTTCGGTTTCACCGTGCGGAAGCTGGGCGGCTGGAAAGCGACCTGCTCGACGCCGGTCTGTTTCCAGCTCTCGCGGAAGATATCGTTCGCGCATATGTCGCAATTCTTCGCCTCGATCCGCGGATCCTCGAATCCCCACTTCTGTTTCAGATTCAAGAGGTCGCGCGCCTCGGGTTCCGTGAAGTAGTTGATCCGGCCCAGCCCGCGAGCGAGCATGAGGATGCGGCAGTAGGCGTCGAGGATTTCAGTCCACCAGTAGGCTTTTTCGACCGTCTCGCCGAAGCTGACCGTGCCGTGGTTGGCCAGGATGATCACATTCGACTTGTGGACGAAAGGGAGGATTGTATCGGCGAAGGCCTTGTCACCCGGGGTGCAGTACTTGGTGATCGGCACGTCGCCCAGGAAAACCTCGACTTCCGGCAGGATGCACTGCGGGATCGGTTCACGGGCTACGGCAAAAGCGGTGGCATGGGGCGGATGGCAATGGACCACCGATTTGACTTCCGGCCGCTCCTTCATAATCGCCAGGTGCAGCATGATCTCGCTGGTCCGCTTGCGATGACCGGCAATCTGTTTTCCGTCCATGTCGACCATGCAGAGATCATCAGGCTTCATGAAACCCTTGCTGATCATCGTGGGCGTGCAGAGCACCTCCCGCTCGCTGATGCGATAACTGATGTTGCCGTCGTTGGCGGCGGCGAAGCCCTTCTTGTAGAGCCGGTCGCCGATTTCACAGATCTCTTGCTTGAGTTTATGGACGTTGAGCATGGTTACCTCCGGCCGCTGTTTAGGCTATTTGTCGATATTCGGCAGACGAATGTGGACCGAGTCCAGGATTGCTGCGTTGTAGGCGTCGATCGGTTTGGAATCGGGATAAAACGGCATGGCGGCTTCGCGCCCCTCGCTGATGGCGATTCGGCAGCCCACCCCCGCCCCCAGTTCGTCGTAGACGACCAGATCTTCGGCAGGCTGCTCGCCGCGGCCGGTCAGGTCGTCGAGCGAGAGCGGCACGGTGAGCTTGAACCTCGCTCCCACTAAGCTGGGGTGCGAGCGGTTGAGCGTGACGGTGCCGATGACTTCGCCGATACGCATCCGTTGGGCTTTCTACAACAATCGCTGTTTGAACACGTCGGGGCACTCCCGCGGTCCCTGACGGTAGAACTGGCCGATGATTTGCCGGCTGTGAAACAGGCCGCTTCGCCCCGGGTCGACGACCAGCAGGTTGGCCCCCACCGCCGCCGTGTCGACGGCAACCGTTGCAACATCTGCGCCCAGTACCGCGCGGACGCCCGGCAGCCGGTTTGCCAGACAGACCGCGGCCGCCGTGTGTTTGGTCAGCAAAAGCCCCAGCGCCGGCCCGACGTTAAGTTGCTCAGCCAGACGGTCCGTGGCGGCCATGATACAGGCGGAATGTTCCGGCTGAAGAGGGATGCCGTCGGAAGCCAAGGATTTCAGCAACCCTTCCGCATGGGCCGGCTTGCCGTGGGTGATCACAAGCAGAGCGGCGGCGGTCGCTGCGGTTGCGGCTTTGTTTTCGGTCTGGCCGAAGACGAGTTCGACGTTCTTGCCCCGCAACTCATCGCGGACCGCAGGAGTGACGATCGCCCGCGGCGGCACCAACAGGCGGCGGATGCCGTTGCCGAGTTTCCCGTCCAGTTCGGCCAAGGTGACCAGGCGGCTACTGATGGCCAGTTCCCCTCGCGACGGCTTCGGCGCCGGCTTGACCGCCGCGGCAAGGCCGTCGGAGGTATTGCTCGCGGCTTCGCTCCGCGGCATCGCTTTGGTACGGTCGGCGCGCGGCGACTGCGGGGCGAGACCGAGTTCGGCCAGCACCTCGCGAACCACCCGTTCGATATCAATCGATACGTCTGCCATCCGTCCTCAGTCCACAATTCCAATCACCGACCAGCGTACCGGCGTGGTGTCGTTTTTCAGGAGTTCTCGCGTTCCCAATCCATCGCTCGAGACAATCACCGTCTCGCCGGTTCCGGCACCCAGGGCGTCGACGGCGATCACCGGTTCGCCGTCAGGGTTCCGCCCGTCGTTCAACAACGGCTGCACCACCAGCAACTTCCAACCGGACATGGAAGCATGCTTGACGGTGGCGGTGGCCGTTCCGATGACGCGGGCGGTGAGCATACGTGTCCGTTCCTTACGACTATTTGCCAAGGATTCGCAGGTTGTCGATCATCGAACAGCGGCGTTCGCGGGTAAAGGTCAACGGCGTGGTCACGCCCTCGCCCGTCGGACCGGCGATCGAGAAAGAGATGTACCCTTCGCCGCCCAATCCAAGCCCGGCCATGCTGGGACCGTTCTTGACGAAGAGCGTGGTGTCCATTACCTTGCCCATCTTGGTCATGTTGTTGACGTTGTGCGAATGAATCATGGCCGTATGGCGGAAGCCGTGCTCGCTCGCGCGGGCCTTTTCGATCGCCTCGTCCACGTCGCGGCAGCGGACGAACGGCAAGAACGGCATCATCTGCTCCACCGGTACGAACGGATTCGATTCGTCGGTCTCGCCGAAAACCAACTCCACGTCCGGCGAAACGGTCCTCCCCGCGCCGCGAGCGAGAACGACGGCGTCTTTGCCGAGGAAGTCGCGGGCGGGGACATCGTGCTTATGCTCTCCCTCGCCGACCGATTGGATAGCCACGTTCGTCAGGGCATCGACCTCCTTGGCGGTCAGGCGCACCGCGCCGGCCCGTTCCATGGCGGCCATCAGCGCGTCGAAGATCGCATTGACGGCGAAAACCTGTTTTTCGGCGATACAGAGAAGGTTGTTGTCGTAGGCGCCGCCGGCGATGATCGAGCGGGCGGCCCGGTCGAGATCGGCCGTCTCGTCGACGACGACCGGCGGATTGCCCGGCCCGGCGACGATGGCCCGCTTCGCCTGCTGCATGGCGGCGCGGGCGACGGCCGGTCCGCCCGTCACGCAAATCAAATTGATGTCGGGATGCTTGAACAGGTTGTTGGCCGATTCGATCGTCGGCTCGACAATCAAGGCGATGAGGTTGTCGATCCCCAAGTCGCGATAAATCGCCTCGTTGAAGCGGCGAACGCCCTCGGCGGCTACACGTTTGCCGCTGGGATGCGGGTTGACCACCACCGTGTTGCCCGACGCGATCATGCTCACGGCATTGCCGGTGATCGTGGGCAGCGAGTGCGTGACCGGCGTAATGGCGGCGATGACGCCGAAGGGGGCGTGCTCGATCACCGCCAAGCCATGATCGCCGCTGAACACCTGGCTGCTGAGAAACTCCACGCCCGGGCTGCGCTCGCCGAGCGTCTTGAGCTTCTCGATCTTGTGTTCCAGCCGCCCGATCTTCGTCTCCTCCATCTCCATCGTGCCCAACTCGACGCATTGGTCGATCGAGATGCGGCGGATATGGCCGATGATCCGCCGGCGGTCTTCGATGGTGCGGCGGGAGAGTTGCTCGAACGCTTCTCTCGACGCGGCCACGGCCTCGTCGACACAGGTGAACATGCCCAGGCGGCCCTGGTAGCCGCGGACGGCGCCGAGCGGAACCGCCGCTCCGTTTCCGTTGCCAAGCCGGCTGAGGACTTCATGAACGACGTTTCGAATCAGGGTCTCGTTGACTTGCATGGCAAGGCAGCCTTCCGAGATGTCTTGGTTAGTTGGTCAGTTTTCCTCTCGCCGACGAGAGGATCCGTGCGTGCGTCCGGCGGAAGCCCGCCGGCCGCCTGATTTATCGAGTTTCCTCGGCTTTCGGTTCCACCGCCTCGGGCCCTTCCTTGCTGTAGACGCAGAGTTGGTCAATGTGTACGGTGTCGACGATGCCGATGATCACCGTATCGATGGGCAGGTTCTTCGTTTCCGGCGTCAGTCGGGCGCTGGAACCCTGGCAGATCAGCACCAGTTCGCCTTCGCCCGCCCCCACCGTGTCGACGGCGACGAAGGTTCGGCCGGTCGTCTTGAGGTTGCGGCGGGTTTCCGGATCGAGCCGGTACGGCTCAACCATCAGCAGCTTGCGGCCGACCATGCTGTCGACCTTCTGCGTGGAAACCAGCGATCCGGTGACTCGTGCGACAAACATCGCTAACCCTCCAGTAACTGCTTGGTCAGGCGGGCAACGATCAATTCTTCATTGGTCGGGATCACCCAGATCTGCGTGCGGCTCGCCTCGGCGCTGATCTTGCATTCTCCCTTGGCCGACTCGTTCGCCTTCAGGTCGATGGCGATTCCAAGCTCTTCCAAGCCCTGACAGACGGCAGCCCGGATATGAGCGCGGTTCTCGCCGATTCCGGCGGTGAACACGATTGCGTCGGCGCCGCCCAACTCAACCAGATACGCGCCCAGGTAATGGCGGGTCGCCGAGGCGAAAACCTCCAGAGCCAGTCTCGCCCGCGGGTTGCCTTGCTCGGCCGCATCGGCCACGTCGCGCAGGTCGCCGCTCGTGCCGCTGAGCCCCTTCAGTCCGCCTTCCGTGGCCAGCAACTTGAGCACCTCCGAAAGCGACTTGCCCGTGTGCTTCATCAGCAGCGGCAAGGCGAACGGATCGAAGTCTCCCACGCGGTTGTTGTGCGGCAGGCCGGTCTGCGGACTCATGCCCAGGCTGTTGGCGACACTCCGGCCGTTGCGGATCGCGCAAAGCGAACTCGACCCGCCCAGGTGGCATGAGATGATCCTCAGGTCGTTGCGGCCCAGCAGTTCCGCCGTCCGCGTGGCGATGTAACGGTGGCTGGCGCCGTGATAGCCCCAGCGGCGGATTCTTGCTTCGGCCGCCCAATCGTAGGGCACGGCGTAGTAGCGGTTGCGGTCAGGTATGGTGCGATGAAAATCGGTCTCGAAGGCGGCCACCAGCGGGATCTCCGGCAGCTTCTCGTTCAACAGCCGCATCGCCGTGATGTAGGGCGGATTGTGGGCCGGCGCCACCTCGTTCATCTCTTCCATCGAGTCGAGCAGTTCGCGGCTGACCCGCTGCACCCCGTCGTAAGCGCCGCCATGCACGGCTTTGAAGCCGATGGCCGAAACCTCCGACGCGTCTTTCAAGCACCCTTGCTCCGGATCGGTCAACTGCGCCAGGCACTGGCGGACCGCCACCGCATGATCCGGCACCGAAAGGGTCATCTCTTGCCGCTTGCCGCCGATATCCACGAAGCAACGGCTTTCGGGCGACCCGATCCGCTCGATGCCGCCGCGCGCCACCTGGCGCTCGGCGTCCATGTCCAAAAGCTGGTACTTGAAGCTCGTCGACCCGAGGTTCGCTACGAGGATCTTCATCGCGTCCGCCTCCTGATAGCCGTCGAGGCGCGCCACCCCTTGCGATCGTTGCGACCGCGGGCGGCCGGCGCCGGGTTCCTTCCGCGGCAGCTAGGCCAGGTAAGCCTCGATCACGCCCTCGGCGGGCCGCGGGATGATGTGGCTGGCGACCAGTTCGCCGGCGCGGGCCGCCGCGTTGGCGCCGGCCTCGACGGCCGCGCGGACGCTGCCGACGTCGCCGCGAACGACGGTCGTCACCAGGCCGCCGCCGATCTGGATTCGCTTGACAATTTGCACGTTGGCCGCCTTGGCCATCGAGTCGGTCGCTTCGACCAGGCCAATCAGCCCCTTGGTTTCTACCAGTCCAATGGCGTCTTGCATCGTAGGAATTCCTCTTGATTGAAGTATGTTTCGTGTATCGGATCGAAGGCGGTGCATCAACGCGCCTACTGGGCTTTCTTGGGCCGCAATGGCGGCGGCAGCACGATGTCGATGTCTTCGTGCGGACGCGGAATGACCTGCACGCCGACGACCTCGCCGATGCGGCCCGCCGCCGCGGCGCCCGCGTCGGTGGCGGCCTTCACGGCGGCCACGTCGCCGGTTACAAACGCACTGACCATGCCGCTGCCAACCTTGTCCCAGCCGAGGAACTGCACGTTGGCCGCCTTCAGCATCGCGTCGGTTGCTTCAACCAGGGTGACGAAACCTTTGGTCTCGATCATCCCCAGCGCTTCCATTACTTTTGCCATGTTTGCCACTCCAGAAAGAGGAAACTCGGGAAACGGGTGTTCTGTCAGGAAAACGAATCTCTGCCCGCAACGCGGGGCACTTGGGGTTACGGTTTGAATAGCTCCACGCTTTCCGCGTGGTCAATCGCGCAGGCGTTGCCTTCGTCGGTGTCGAGGTGGACTTCCAGCTTGCTCGTCTCGTCGGCCCGCACCAACAGCCCCTCGAATACCGTCGGGCAAGTCGACGCCACGCGAAGACTCATCCGGTCGCCGGTTTTGACGCCGAAGTGGGCGGCGTCGCGCTGATTCATGTGGACGTGCCGTTCCGCCCGGATCACTCCCTCCTTGAGTTCGACCACGCCGGCCGGCCCGACGAGCACGCAGCCGGGCGTGTTGTCGATCTTTCCGCTGGCGCGGACCGGAACGTCCAACCCCAGGGAAATCGCATCGGTGTAGGACAGTTCCACCTGGCTTTTCGGCCGCGTGGGACCGAGCACACGGACGCTGGGCAACATCCGCCGGCGGGGTCCGACGAGCATCACCGTCTCTTCGGCGGCGTAAAAACCATCCTGGTAGAGATCCTTAAACGGCGTCAGCGTGCGGCCCGGGCCGAAGAGGGTTTCCACGTCGGCGTCGGTAAGATGGCAGTGCCGCGCGGAAACGCTTACTACCACTTCCGGTTGCCGCGCCGGTCCGCCTATCTGCTTAAGGACGATTTCCCGGACGATTTGTTCGATAACGCTGCGGTCAATCGACGGTGCCATGCTCATAGCGGTCAGTCCTGCTCTTTCCCTGTCGATTCGGCGACCAGCAACTTCACTCCGGCCGCCAAAACCCTCTCGCGCCAGCCGTCGGGCATCCCGTCATCCATCACGAGAAACTCTACGGCGCTCAGCGGGCAGAGGTGCGTTAAACTCTGCCGACCCAATTTCGAGCTGTCGGCCACCACGATCACGCTGTCGGCGGCCTTCATCATCGCCCGTTCCGTCTCGGCCAGCAGCAGGTTGTTGTTGAAAAACCCTTCTTCATTGATCCCCGCCACGCTCAGGATCGTCTTTCGGACCCGCAACGCGGCAAGCATACTGTCGGCAAGCGGCCCTTGGACCACTCCGGTCCGAGGGCAGATATTGCCTCCGATCATCACCAGGTCGCTATTTGGGTCGGCGGCGAACAAGTTCGCCACCGGCAGCGAGTTGGTCACCACGTGCAACGGCCGGCCGACCAGCAGCCTGGCGATTTCATACGTGGTGCTCCCGCCGTCCAGCAGGATCGTATCGCCGTTCTCAATCAGTCCGACCGCCTTCTCCGCAATCGCTCGCTTTTGGGCGCGCCCCTCCGGCTGCTGCATATCAAAATGCGGCAGTTTCGGAGCGGGGCCACAATAAAGCACCCCACCGTGGATCCGCTGTGCCGACCCTTGCTCCTCAAGCTGCTCCACGTCGCGACGCACTGTGGACTCGGAAACTTGGAGAGCATCGGCAAGATCCGGAAGCGAGGCGAACCTCCGGCTCCGAACCAAGTCCAACAGGTGAGTGCGACGCTCTTCCGCCAACATGCCAAGTTTACCTGATCGGCTCAATAATGCCTAGTATATGATTATGCCCCGGGATTTGACAGAAATCAATCATGAAATTGAAAGAAAATGAAAAAATTCTTCCAGAACTTCTCTATTCGCGGCGGTCTCTGCGTTTTTTGCGGTTCAAGAAGCCGTTGATCCCGCAGACACATGGCTCGTAAGAGGCTATTCAAGCATCGGCTCGAACGCGCTGCGGCCAAGAGAGCGATAGAGCATTTGGGGCAGACGGGGCGGGAGTCGACCGAATGCGATTGTCGGCGTCAACCGGCGCAGCATCGACGCGGGCGAAAAAGCAGGGGGCTTTCGCCGGAGAGGGCGGGAACCGCCCGGGGGGAGGTATGCAACGCAACACTAACGTTCACGAAACGTGATCCGTCCTCGCGAAAGATCGTAGGGGCTCATTTCGACACGGACGCGGTCGCCCGGCACAACGCGGATACGAAACTTCCGCATTTTCCCCGCCAGTCGGCAGAGCACCACATGGTCGGCGTTGTCCAGTTTCACCCGAAATGCCCCGCGGACTTCCTCCACCACGGTTCCCGTGGCTTCGATCGCTTGTTCCTTTTCTTGAGCTGGCACAGAATCCCCTTTGTGTTCGCGCACGATTAGCCCGGACTCCGCTGCCCTGGGCGCATTTTTCAATTGTACCCGCTGGCTGACGCCACGCGAATCCCATCCCGCATTTCAGTTGGACGGGGGTTTCAGTTGGGAGGGGTAGTTGCCACGCCCCGCGATGGGCAAGCGACGAATTGACAAGTGCGGTTTGAACCCTATATTATTAGGTTCTGATCGTTTACGCGGGGCTTGGACAGGTAGCTCAGTTGGTAGAGCACAGGACTGAAAATCCTGGTGTCGCCGGTTCGATCCCGGCCCTGTCCACTAACGCAAGTGGTTGCACAACAGCCGCTTGCGTTTCTGTGTTTCGTGGGGCGATTACGCCGGACGACGCTGGATGCGTATCTCGTTCGAGGCACCCCCGCGCTATCCACGGAATCGTCTGGCGTACTCGTCGCGGGCTTTGCGGACTTCCGCCACGATGGGGTCGTCAATCCCTGTCATCCTCCACAATCAGTTCGAGTGGAGTGCAGATCACGGGAATCTCGTATCCGGCCATCGCGCAAATCGCTGCCAGGGATTTACGAATGAATTACGGCAAGAATCTTCTCTTTCGTAGTCACACAACGTGAATTGCAGGAGGTGTAGGCAAACCCACGGTATCACTCCGCGGTACACCGAATCAGTTCCTGCACGATCTGGCCCAGACGCGTTAGCGTTTTGCCGAGCGGTTGGCGATCGGCGTCCTGCGGGGCCATCTCGGCCAAGGGCGTTGCGTAGAACTCGTCTTCGATCGCCTTGGCCTTCGCACCGAATTCAGCCGGCCGCCGCCAGGGCGATTTTTCGCCGGCGGCAACCCGGTCGAGCACCCAGGCCCAGTAGGCTTCGAACTCGGGCCGGTAGACGTGACGGACGAGTTCGTAATGGTGGCTGCGGCAGTAGTCGTTCTCGGCGTTGGACTTCAGTGTCTGCTCGGCGTGTGGATTGACCGCCGGATCGACGCCGCCCAACGGCTCGGCTCGCTTCAGTCGCTCCAGCGAGGCGAACATCGAGAACTCGTCGGACTGGAAGAGCACGTCGGCCTGGGCATCGAGGATGGCTTTGCTCAATTCCGCCATCTTCGTAATTGCTTCCGCATCGGCCTTTCCCTCGCGCCAGGCTTCCATCGACCGGGCGCCGTGCATCAGGCTGGTCAATAGCGCACGGCTGGCGATCGTGCGGGCCATATCCAACGCATCGCGCCGCCAGAAGGGGATCTGCTGCCGGTTCGCCGACATCTCGGCCAGATCTTCGAGCACCTGGGGCGCCGGCTCCAGGCTCGGCCGAATGCGGGCGTATTCCTCCTCGATGGCCGCCATCCGCTCGGGAGTCAGCGTGGAGAAGTCGGAGCCGTTGAGCAGGCGGTTCTGCGGCTCGTTAAAAGAAAACCTGCGGTTACCGTGAAGGGTCCAATGGACGCTTTGCGATGTGATCAGGAAGTTTTTCCACAAAGACGCCATCCGCTCAGCCAGATCGTCCGGGTAGCGACTTTGGCAATAGCGTGTGACCGCCGCCGGCAGGTCTTCGGTGGGACGCCAGCTATTGGCGGCGAGATATTCCAGCAGGAACGTGTCGCTGTGGGAAATCTCGGACCAAACGAACAAACCCCGACATTTCGGGTCCGGGGCCGCCATCCGCAAGCGTTCGGCGAGCACCCCGTAGTCTTCGTGAATGTCGCTATTGCGGGCGAAGGAGTGGAAGATGCCGAAGAACCAGGGAAAGTTGCCCAGCAGATTCCAGTCGCGGAAGGTCACCTTGGCCGCATCGTCGGCCGTGTAGTCGAAGACGATCGTCTTCTCGGAATCGAATTCCGCCAACAGCCGATGCACGTCTTCGTCTTTCCACCACATGATGAAGTCCCAGCCGGCGATGATCAGGGGCGCATCGGGGTAGTGCTCGCGGAGCATTTGCTGCGTCTTGCGATAGACGTACAGCTTGCGCTGGAGATTCTCGCGGGCGTCTTTACCGAACGTCCGCTCGGCCAGGCCGATGGTATGAAACATCCGCGGTTCGCCGAACTCGCGGACGTGGGTCTCGCTGAGCTTCCAGTACGTGTCCCAGGCCCGCTGATCCGCGATGTCCCAGATAGCATGGGTCGAGAGGCTGTAGCCGGTCTTCTGGTCCTTGGTCACCGGGAAGTCGGGACGGGCGCGGAAGAACTCGCTGGGTGTATGGGAATACCAGTGCGTGGGAGTGCCGGTGTCTTCCGGGTGAATCAGTCCGCGGTCGAAGGCGTAGCGGAGCACCTGCTTGCGGAGTTCGCCGCGGTAACGGAGCGGCCAGAAGGAAGTGCGGTCGTTGTAAGAACGGTCGACCCCGTCGGGGTCCATGCCGCCAACAGGGGGGTAGTGTACTTCATCGGGAAAGGCCCGCTGGAAGAGATCGTCGATCCCGGTCCGCAGCATGAACAGGTTGAAGCGGCTCTTGACGAGCCAATCGATCTCGCGCTTCCAGTCCTCGAAATCCCAGTGTTCGGCCTGGAAACGGTGCAGTCCGCGATGGGCGAAGTAGCGCAGGCCGCGGTAGGCGAAGTGTGGTTGTTCGGCAACATCGAGGCCGTCGAAGTCGATGCGGTCGCGATTGGGAATCGCGTCACCGTCCCAGAAATACTCGACGCCGGCCTGGCGGCGAAAGAAATCGTAGACGGCGTAAAGAGTCGACTTTCCGCAGCCGCCAGCCAGGATCAGCAAGCGGCGTCCTTGATACGGCACACAGAGCATACGGTAGCCGTCGGCGCCGTACTGGAGGCCGAGCGTGTCGATCGTGCCGTCGAGGATGATGCGATGGACGAGCGGGTGGACGGCGTCGGAACCGATGACGACGATGTCGCCTTCCGGCAATTCACCCTCGGTGCCGCTCCAGGCGTGAACGGCGAGGCGGCGGCCGGTGACCTCTTGCCACAGGTCGACGAACGCTTCGCCGGCAAGCTGGTAGGCTTTCTCTCCGACCGGCGGAGTGGAGACGATCAGACTTTCGGCTCGGGCCGACGACAAAGCCAGCGACAGGATCGCGACGGCAGGCAAGGTAAACTTCATGGTATGCTCCGAATCAGGGCGGGTAAGCAGGGAGGCAAGACGGTCTGGAGTCTTTGTCGGAACTCCCGTTCGAGGTGTGGGCTTGTTTGGCTCGTTTAACCGCAATGGCCAACGGCCTGCGCGGGGAGCGACAACAAAGCCCGCCTCGGCACATCCCGCGCAGGCCGTTGGCCGTTGCGGTTAAACGATTTTGATTTTGGCCGCGGGCGGGTGTCAGGAAAGCATGGCAAGCGGATTCTCGCGATTCTTCAGCGGCATGGTCACCGGGCCGCCGGTTCGCTGCGATTCGAAAACGGCAACAATCATCTCGGTCGCCGTCCGCGCCTCGCGAACGCTCGAAAAAGGCTGGCGGTCGTCTTCAACGGCGGCGATCAGATCTCGCGCCGCCAGAAGATTGCCGCCGTGAAGGCTGGTGTTGGGCAACGATTCGGGTTCGCCGACGCCCGCCGAACTGATGGCGATCCATTGGGCGCCGCTTTGTCCCGGCGACCAGGAGGAGGTCGGCAGCAAATAGGCCGGCGGCAGGAAACCGGTGCCCATCTCAATCGCGCCCTCGGTGCCATAGACCCGCAGGCCAAATCGGGAAGGCTTCCCGCCACGGTTGCGGCCCGAGTCGAAATAGGCCGTCGCGCCGTCGTTGAGCCGGTACATGGCATGGACCTCATCTCCGGCCAACGGACCGATCCCTTCGTTGCCCGGCTTGACGTCATCCTTGCCAATGGGACGGCCGTCCTGATGCACGGTGGCGAAGCACGATTGCGGCGGCCCGGCCAGACAGTTGGTCAAATCGAGCACGTGGGTTCCCAGCACCCAAAGATCTTCCGCTCCCCCGCGGCCGTCCTCCTTGCCGCGCGCGCGGATCTCGATTACCCGGCCGATTTTTCCGCTTTGGATCAGGTCGCGAATCACCGCCAGCCGAGGGCTGTAGCGGGTCTGATGCGCGACGGCAACTTTCACGTTCTGCTTGTCGCAGGCGGCCACCATTTCGTCCGCCTCGGCGGGCGTGCGGCATAACGGCTTTTCCAGATAGATGCCGCGGACGCCCCGCTCGGCCGCCGCCACGACCATATCGCGATGCTGGTCGAGCCACCGCGGTCCGACGGCGACGAGATCCGGTTTGACTTCGTCGAGCATACGGCGGTAGTCGTCGTACGGCTTGGGACTTCCCAGGCGGTTGACCGCCGCGGCCAGGCCGGCGGGGTCGGCGTCGGCCACGGCGACGATCTTGGTTTCGGGCACTTCGAGCCACACCGTATCCAGTCCGTGGCCGTAATTGCCCCGACCCGTGTGCCCGATCACCGCAACGCGGTATTGCGGCTCCGGCGCTGCATGAACTGCCGGTGAGGCCAGCACCGCAGCACCGGCCGCGGCACTGCTGGCGAGAAACTGACGGCGCGTGACGCGCGGGATCGATCCGGTGCTGCTTGTCTTCATGGTGGGTGCTCCTGGTGTGGTTCAGGACGGGATGAGGCGGGGGAACGGGACTGGAGTGTTGGAGTGTCGCGGTTTTCTCCATCACTCCATCACTTCCCTCTTCTTCACCCTTCCCTCCGGCCCAGCATCCAATCCATGGCGCCGGAAGTCTGATAGACCAGTGATTCGGGGTAGTAGGTGAAGGGGGTGAAGTATTCGAAGGTCAGGTAGCCGTGATAGTCGACCGCTTCGAGGGCATCGAGCACGGCCGGCCAATTGGTCGTGCCGTCCAGGAGAGGCCGGAAAGTGTGGAGGTTGAACTCGTGGACCTTCTTGTTGTATTCCTTCAGATGAACATTCTTGATCCGCTTGCCCAGAAGCGGGATCCAGTGCTCGGGGAAATGATACAGCATGATGTTGCCGGTGTCGAAGTGGACGCGGACCCGATCCGACTTGAAGCTGTCGACGAAATCGTTCATCTCCTGCGGCGAGTGGAGATAGCCGTTGACGAAGATGTTCTCCACGTTGAGATAGACGTCGGCCTTCTTGGCTTCGGCGATCAGCACGCGCATCGCTTCCTTCGCCCGCTGGTCGCACACCTCGAAGGGAACCGGCGGCACGTCTTCCAGCCACGGCACGTAGGTCGCCCCGGGCACCACCAGGAGGTTGTCCGTGCCCAGAAGTCGCGCGGCGCGGACCATCTTCACGGCCAGATCGAGCCCTTGCTTCCGCCGCTGGGAATCCTCATGGGTCAGTGCGTAAGGCCAGAAGAGAAAGGAGCACACGCCGCTGATTTCCAGCCCGATATCGCGGGCCATTTTTCCACACTGCCGGATATGCTCATCGCCGGCCTCGGGCGACAGGTCGCCTTCCAGGGCGTAGTTCACCTCGACGCCGTCGAAGCCGGCGTCTTTGCAGATTTCGAAACACTGCCGCAGGCTCATCTTGTCGGGATACGGCAGCGCCCAAAGGTTGATCGACTTCTTCATGTCGTAACGCTTCGCGGGCTTGCTGCCGGTTGAAGGCTGCGGATTCGAACTTCCATAGCCTTCGGCCGCCAGACCCTGCGACGCGATCAGCGCGCTGCCGAAGGCAGCCGTGTACGCCAGCAATTCGCGGCGGCTAAGCCCGTTGGAAAACTGGTTGTCCGACGCATTTTCGCCTTGGCGAGTCATCGCGAAATCTCCGTTCGACGAAAGGTTCAACTCCGGTAACCGTTCACGGGGCGGGGAGGAGGGGGACAGGTCCATGTTTTCGGGCAACGTCTTTGCGGACAAAGAACATCAACTGGCCGAAAAATGGACCAGTCCCCGCCCGCCCCGTGAACAGTTACCAATTCCAAAAAAAGGCCGACCGGCCGGAAGCGGCTACCGGTCATGGGGGGTAATGAGACCAATTCTACGATGCGGTCTTGGACGGGGTCAATGGTCGCGTTGCTCGTGGATCCCGTGCAGGCCGGAACAATCGCCTTGCCTTGATCGGCGTCGGCAATTACATTCGGCCATAGAGCGTAACGCGGCCCCGCGGCTGCAACCAAGTAGGGTGGAATTCATTTCACCAGGGTGGAGAGTTGCTGTCATGCCAAGACGGAATCGCGGGAAATGGGCGCTGATGGCCGGATCCGCACTGCTTCTGGCAACGATCGGCTATGTCCGCGCCGTCGAATCGGCGGGCAACGACGAGACGGAGGCGAGAGTCGTATCGCCCCCAGACCGCGCCGTGCTGCTCTCGGGAAACATCGAGATCATCGCACAATCGCCGGACGGCAAGCTCGAACTCGATGGGAAACCATGCCGATGCGAGCCGTTTACCAGCCCTTTGTGCGTCACACAGGTCTGGTTGGATCCCGGCGTACACGAGTTGCGGATAGGCAATCGCCGGACAGAATTCGTCGTGGCGCTCAATGAGCAGGAACACGACGGCCCGCGCGACTGGAAGATCTATCGTTTCCATCCCATGGAATCCGGGGAATCCGGCGACCATCGCTGCGGTGCTTGCCACGAGCTTCAGTTGGAAGGCGATCTGATGCGAGTGGCCGGATTGCCGCGGGCCGAAGCGTGTCTGGAATGCCACGACAAGGCGAAGCTTCAAGCGATCGAGTCGCATCGATTGCAATCGCCGGAGGCGTGTACGACATGCCACTCCATCCACGGTTCGCCGCGGAAAAGGCTCTTGAAGGAGTCGTTTCCGGAATCACCGGGCCACCGCGGCAAGTCCTGAGGGTCCGTTCAGGCCCCTTGCCGGGTCTCCGTTGATCCTGGATGATTCAGAAAACGATCCCTCGATCCTGCGGCGTCATTATGGCGAAAGCGCTTCACGCGGTTGACTACCTGGCTGCTTGCGAGAAACACCCGCCGCGGCCCGTCTGCGCTGTCTTCGGCGCCGACCCTTTCCTCAAACGGCAGGTTCTTTTGCGGATCCGGCAGGCTGTGCTTGGCACCGGCGAGGGGGACATCTCGCTGACGAGTTTCGAGGGAAAGACTGCGAAATGGTCCGACGTCCAGGACGAACTGTCCACATTGGCCATGTTCGGCGACGGCAAGCGGATGGCCGTCGTCGAGGAGGCGGACGATTTTGTCAGCCGGTTCCGGACGGAATTGGAAGACTACGTCGGGAAGCCCGCGTCAACGGGAGTTCTGGTGCTGGATCTCAAGACCCTGGCCGCCAACACTCGGCTCTATAAGGCGATCGACACCTCTGGCCTCCTGGTGGACTGCAATGCACCCGCCGCGGCTGGGGTGTCGAAGTGGCTTCGATCCTGGGCCAAGCAGGCACACGGATTTCAGCTCGATGCCTCGGCCGCTGAGGCGCTGGCCGAGATGGTGGGGCCGGAACTGGGACTTCTGGATCAAGAACTGGCCAAGTTGGCGCTCAGCGTTGGCCCGGGCGGTGCCGTAACCGTGGACAAGGTTCGGCAGATGGTCGGAAGCTGGCGGGCGAGGACAGCCTGGGAGATGCTGGATGCCGTGATGGACGGAAAGCCGGCCGAGGCGATCGTCCAATTGGATCGACTGCTTCTGGCCGGCGAACACCCCATTGCCATTCTGGCCCAGATCTCTGCTTCGCTTCGCCGCTTGGCGGCTGCCACCCAACTGATCATCGCCGGAGAAATCTCCGGACAACGGGTGTCCCTTCGTGACTCGCTTCAACGCGCCGGAGTGAAGGGCTTCGTCCTTCAAAAAAGCGAGGCCCAGCTTCGTCGATTGGGCCGCCGACGTGGCGACCGGCTCTACGGGTGGCTTTTGGAGGCCGATTTGGGCCTGAAAGGTTACAGCGAGCTTCCGCCCAGGGCGGTTCTGGAACGACTGATTGTCAGGCTCTCCGCCCCGGAAGCGAAATGAGAACCGTCAGCCCGGCGCTGCCATCAGCCGGGCTGGTAGCTCTTGCAACGGTGCGTTGTTTTGTCTATGATCCGCCCCCTACTCTGCGGGTGAATCCTTCAACAACGCGTTGATCGGCCTGATGGTACGGTTTTTCCGAACAATCGCCGCGATCGTCTCTGTGGCAACCCTTTTCGGTTGTACATCGTCGCCATGGTCGGCCACCCGACCGGATCTGGACGTTTCCGATCCCAAAGCCGCCGCCGCGGAGACATCGCCCACGGAGGCTTCACCGCAAGGCGTGTCGGCGACGCCCAGTCCGATCACGTCGCCCGATCCCCATGCATTGCAGGATGTCATGGCCCAGTTGCAGCAGATGGGGGATCTGGAGCCGGCCGTTCGTGACAGGTTGCTGGCCGATCTCGAGCAGACGGATCCTCGTCTGTGGCCAGGGGTGATCCGACAGTTCCGCGCCACGCTGGCTTATCGGCGGCAGTCCGGCAGCTTGCGGCAGAATCCAGAGGCCGCGTTGGCGTCATCGCCGCAAGTGGCGAATTCCGCAATGGCGATCACCCCATCTCCATCAGCAGCGGCCGGTAAGGTCACGAACGGTGCAACGCAAGAGGGAAACACGCCGGAACCAGTCGCCAACCCGCAGCCAACGCCAACGTCGGCTGACGTCGTCGAAAGTGGCGAAAGCGGCGGCAGAGAGCCCACGGAAACGGATCGGCGGGAGCAATCTCAGCGAACGAGCGAGGAAACACGACCGGTAGAGCGGGCTTCGTTCACCGATGGCGGCTCCGACAATTGGCAGACCGATCTCGAACGAGCAACCCGCGCCCTGGAGCGGAACGTGGTCGCCAGTCCGCGCTCGGCCGACGAGGTGGCCCAACACGCGCGGCTTCGCATGCTTTACCTCTTGGCGGGACGACGCGAGGATGCCCTGCGACCGATTCCCTCGGCGGGCCCCTCCATCCAGGACTTCTGGTCCAAGGAACTCTACGGACTCGCGGCTTGGCTCGACACGCAACGCATCGAGGACTCCACACTCAGGGCCGCGGAAGCAAAACTCCACCTCACGGAAGCGATCAGCCGTCTGGGAGAACAATCGCCCTTGGTCGTGCGAAATCTGGCCTTTGTAACCGATATCCAGAGCTTCGGCAGCTACAAGAAGTTCTCCGAGTACCAGTTCGCTCCCGGCCAGGAGGTGCTTCTCTATGCGGAAGTCGACAATTTTTCCACCGAATCGACATCCAAAGGCTACCGCACGTCGTTACGGTTCGGATATCAGATCTTCGACAGCCGCGGCCAGCGCGTGGCGGACCACGAATTCACCGCGAACGAAGATTGCTTGAATATCCGGCGCGACTTCTTCATCGGATACCACTTCCACATTCCCACTCGAATTTACGACGGCAAGCACACCTTGCAGTTGACCGTCGAAGACCTTCAGAGTCAGAAGATCGGCCAGTCTTCGATTGAATTTGCCGTGAAAGAACAGGGCCGGTAGTCGGCCGTCCCCAAGAAACCAAGAAGGCTCATCTGAGTTTCTTGTGGATAACAAGTAGTGAACAACAGTTTACATGCATAGATGGACTGCCGCAAATTCGGCTGAAAACCAGGCACTTCCATAGAATCCGTCGACAACACGCATAGGCCTGGCGCGGAAAATCACAGGCTCCTGGCTATGCGCTGCGCGACGCGGAACAGAGATGAGGCACCGGTACTGCGGACAAAAGTACCGGTGCCTCTTCTCTGTTCACGGGTTTCCCGAGCCATGCGAGGTCGCCGGACCCTCGGCAGGCGCAGGGATGCACTGGCTGACGACATCCCAGCGGACCCGTTATGCATTGTTTTTCAACCACCCGGCATATTGCTAAGCAGCCCGGCTGCTGCCACTGGCCGCAGTGCTGGCGCTGCTCGAAACCGATGCGTAGCAGCCGGGCTGCTGGGGTCGCTGCCATTGTGGCGGGTGGTTGTTGTTTTTACTCACAAGAAACCCGGAAGAACCACCAAGAAAAGGGGCACTATCGCGAGGCGGGAACGGCGATGGTAACCCGCGTTCCTCGCCCCCGACTGGACTCGATCGTGAGCCTTCCGCCCATGATCTTCAATCGCTCGCGAACACTGAACAGCCCGAAGCTATTCTTGCCGGGCGCCGCATGGTCCAGCGTGACCGGGTCAAAACCGTCGCCCGCGTCGCGGACGGCTACTTCGATCCAACCCGGTTGCGGTCGGCTCAGTTCGATCCAGGCGAGGTCCGTGTTGGCGTGTTTCACGACGTTGAACAGCAGTTCCCGTATGAACTGAAACAAGAGCATTCTCATCCCTTCGTCCGTCGGTTCGACTCCGTTTTCAGCTCGAATATCGGTTTGCAGGCCATGCGTATCCTGATTGCGTTGGGCCAATGATTCGAGCGCGGCACAGAGCCCCCCCTCGTGGAGGACCGGCGGACTCAGCTCGCAGGTCAAGGTGCGGGATGCGTCGATCGACTCGTTGATCAGCCCGAGGGCCTGGCGGAGATCCTCCCGCAGGTTCATGTCCTCGGTGCGGTGTTGGATCGCCGCCAGTTTGAATTGGGCGGCCACCAGGCACTGCTGAAGCTCGTCGTGGAGCAACTGGGCCAGACGCCGCCGCTCGCGTTGCTCGGCTTGGGCCAGCTCCGCCAGCAGGGTCCGAAGCTGGTCGGTTCTCCACTCGGCCAACTCGGTGCGCTCGATCACCGTGCGTTCCATCGCCTCGTTGAGCAATCGCAACTCGTCCTGCTCTCGCCGCAATTCCTCGTTTTGACTTTGCAGTTCCCTCGCGGCGCGCTGAAGATCTTCGACCGCCGGCCGGCTTGTCGCGGCTCGGTCGGCAGAAAGAGCCTGCCGCAATGGTTCTCGCAAGGCCGTTTTGGTTGGCTGATTGTGGTCGGATTCGGCCATCGCGAACCAATCCTCTTCGAGCAATCCGATCCGTCGGCAAAACCGCCGGCTCAAAGCTTACGCCCCCTCACACGCCCAGAATCTAAACCATGCCAACACCGTTGGCAATCACCCCGGTATGCGGGTTTCATAATCGGAAGTATGCCCGCGCAACCCTTTTCAGGCATCCCCCGCCTTCCTATAATCCGGGTTTTGTGCAGTTAGTGGCTATTCCGAAACGGGGACTGGCTCCCGGATGTTGTCTGCTGGAGACGGAAATCATACAAGATGTAGGGTGCCTGTCCCCGTTTCCGGACAGCCTCTTAGAACCGCGATTTTTCGGAAGGAGTGATCTGATGGCGAAGGCTACTGGATTCGGCATTATCGGTTGCGGCATGATCTCGAATTTTCATGCCCGCGCTATCAAAGACGTCCGCGGCGCCGAATTGGTGGCCTGCTTTGATACGGTTCAGCCGGCAGCAGACCGGCTCGCCGAATCGACCGGCTGCAAGGCGTACTACCAACTCGAAGCGATGCTCGCTGACCCGGCGGTCGAGGTGGTTACCATCGGCACACCCAGCGGGGCCCACATGGAGCCGGCCGTAGCCGCGGCACGGGCGGGCAAGCACGTGATCGTGGAGAAGCCGCTGGAGATCACGCTGCGTCGCTGCGACCGGATGATTGAAGAGTGTGAGAAGGCCGGCGTAATCCTCTCGACAATTTTCCCCTCTCGCTTTCACGATACGAACGTCACGCTGAAGAAGGCGATCCAGCAGGGCCGCTTTGGCCGGCTCACCGTTGGTGATGCCTTCGTCAAGTGGTACCGTCCGCAAAAATACTACGATAGCGGCGCATGGCGAGGAACCTGGGAATTGGACGGCGGCGGCGCCTTGATGAATCAGGCGATCCACAGTGTCGATCTGCTCACCTGGCTGATGGGCCCGGTGGTGGAGATTCGTGCCCAGATGGATCTTCTCGCCCATGAGCGGATTGCCGTGGAAGATGTGGCCATGGCCACCGTGCGGTTCGCCAACGGCGCGATGGGCGTGATCGAGGCCAGCACGGCCATCTATCCCGGCTACCTCAAACGGATCGAGATTCACGGGACGACCGGCTCGGTGATGATCGAAGAGGAGGACATCATCAAGTGGGATTTCGAGAAGAAGAAGCCGTCCGACGCCGCCATCGAGCAAAGGATGACCCAAAAGCACAGCGGTGGAGGCGGCGCGGCGGACCCGGCCGCGATCGGGCATCACGGCCATGCCAAGCAGTTTGCCGACGTGCTCCAGGCAATCAGGAAGGGGAGCCGGCCGCTGATCGACGGACAGGAGGGATGCCGCTCGACCGAGATTATTCTTGGAGTCTACAAAG
>JAAYEH010000369.1 GCA_012728855.1 Rhodopirellula sp.
ACAATCGGCCGGGCAAGCACAAGGGCGTGGTGTTGCAGCATCCGCTGTTCGACAAGCTGCTGGCCAAGGACGCCAAGCTGCCCGACGGGTTTCAGCATCATCGCGTTTCGCCCGGCGATCTGCCCGACACGGCCGCGCGTCAAAAACATTATAGAGATCCGCTGGCGCTCGATTCGGAGGGCGGCGAGTTTAACCGCCGCTGGCTTGCCCGAATGGCCCCCGTCCGCGTCCGCGGCAAAGACACCGGCTGGATCGTCATCGTACAGGAAGACTACGACGCGGCCATCAACTCGACGCTCGTCAAGCTGAAACGCGGCCTGCTCCGCTCCGGCGTGATCGCCCTGGGCCTCGTCGCCCTGGTTATGGCCGGTCTGTGGGGAATGGCGAAACGGCTGAGCGTAAACCGGTAGGTCATTGACGAACTGCCGACCTGTCTCAACCGATAAGTGGCGGTGGATGTCGCCCGCGCAGCATTTCTTCTCCGCGGATCGCCAGAATCAATACCCGATTCATTTTCAGGGCCTCCACGGTAGCGCGGCCGGTGGGCGAGAGACCCTGAATCTGCACGCCATCCCAACAAAAATGTTCTTTCCACGAATCGCGTCGCGGGTTGAACAACGCAGCCTTCACGCCGGACTGCGGGTCTAAGGCGTGTTGCCTCGCTGCCTTGCGGAGCGAACAGGAAACGCAAGCCAAAGCGAGGTTTTCTTCGATGGTCGCTCCCCCTCGCGACACAGGTGCAACGTGATCGACGTGAAACCGGGCTTCTTGGCCTTCTTGCGACAGCCCGCAATCCTCGCAACGGCCGCCAGCGCGTCGGAAGACTAATCGCCATAAATGTGCGGGAATGTCGCTCATGTTCGCTCGCCGTTCCCGCTACTTTGTCAACCGCTCGGCCCGCAGACGCAACACCGAGAGCAAGTCGGCCATGTTGACAAGCCCTTCCGCTTCACGCCGCTCGTCGGCCGAAAGCGGCTCGCCCCGGTCCTGCTGATCCAGCAGCGAATCCAGCCGGCGTTGAACACCCTCAGGCAAATGGAACCTTGCCAGATCATCGGGCACTTCTAATTGAAAAGCCACGGCTTGGGACACAGGAACCTCCGATCTTGAATAATAGCTTCATGACGATCATACTATTATATCCTGGATTTCACCACATTGGAACTGCTGAATGCCCGACCTGATCGCACAAGGAACCGAAGCTCAACATCGTTGGCGGCGTCCTCTGCCCGAAGGACAGGAAATCGTCCTTGGTCGGCTGGGCGGCGTTTGGGCCGTCCCCTGGGACCACCAGGTCTCACGGCGGCACGTGGCCCTCGTCTGGGACGGCCGGCGGCTGAAGGTCCGCCGCCTGCCCGACGCGAAAAATCCCCTCTTTCTCGGCGGCCGCGAGAAAGACCGCTTCGAGATTGCGCCGGGCGAACACTTCGTTGTCGGACAAACCGTCTTCACGCTGGCCGATCAGCGGGTGGACGTGTCGGTCGATCAGCCCGCCCCCGTCCAACAGCAATCCTTCAGCGCCCAGTACCTGAAGGGCGTGCAGTTCCGCAACCCCGACCATCGCATCGAGGTGCTCACCCGCCTGCCCGACGTTATCTCCGGCGCCGCCGGCGACCAGGAACTGTTCGTCCGGCTGGTGAGCATGTTGCTGGCCGGCATACCCCGGGCCGACGCTGCCGCCGTCGTGGCCGCGGAAGAGGTGACGGGTGACGGGGAGCGGGGGACGGGGGACGGGAAACGAAGCGCGGGGAAAGATGATAGAGACCAGACGGCAGAGAACAGCAGACATGCCTCGGTTTCCTCGCTTCCCTCTCCCCTCTCCCCTCGCCCCTCTCACCTTTTCTCTCCCCCCGCCCCGCTCGTTCTCCACTGGGACCAGCGAATGGCGATTGCCGGCAACTTCCGGCCGAGCCAGGGGCTGATACTCGAATCGCTGCGCCAGGGCCAGAGCGTTCTGCACGTCTGGCGCGGGGCCGCCGCCGCCTTGCCCGACTCCTATACAGCCAGCGATTCGTTCGATTGGGCCTTTTGCACGCCGGTGCTGGGCAAGTCCTGCCGCGGCTGGGGACTTTATCTCGCCGGCCGTTTCAACGTCGAGCGGTCCGGCGCCACCCCTTCCTCCGATCCGACCGACCTCCGCGAGGACGTGAAATTCGCCGAACTGGTGGCGGCCATGCTCAGCTCGCTCCGCGAGATGCGGCTGCTCGAACATCGCCACGCCACGCTCAGCCAATTCTTCTCGCCGGTCGTGTTGGAAACGCTCGCCGACGAAGACCCCGAGGAGGTTCTCGCCCCGCGCGAGACCGAAGTCACGGTCATGTTCTGCGACCTGCGCGGCTTCTCGCGCGAGTCGGAACGGCATTCGGGCGACCTGCTCGGGCTGCTGCGGCGGGTGAGCAACGCGCTGGGCGTAATGACCCACCACATCCGCGCGCAGGGCGGCGTGGTCGGCGACTTCCAGGGCGACGCCGCCATGGGCTTCTGGGGCTGGCCACTGCCGCAAAAAGACGCCGTACCACGCGCCTGTAGGGCGGCCCTGGCCGTCCGCGCCGAGTTCGAGGCCGCCGCCGCCTTCAGAACCGGCATCGGCATCGCCACCGGCCCGGCCGTCGCCGGCAAGATCGGCACCGTCGATCAGGTAAAGGTCACCGTTTTCGGCCCGGTCGTCAACCTTGCCGCGCGGCTCGAGGGGATGACGAAAATCATCCAGGCGCCGATCCTGCTGGACGAGGCCACGGCGGCAAAAGTCCGCCGCGAAGTGCCCCGCGAGGCCGCCCGCCTGCGGCGGCTGGCGAACGTACTCCCCTTCGGACTCGATACGCCCCTGGAGATCAGCGAACTGCTCCCTCCATCGGCCGAGTATCCCCAACTTGCCGACGAACATCTTCAGTTGTACGAAGCGGCGCTCGATGCTTTTCTCTCGGGCGAGTGGTCGAAGTCGTTCGAGCTGCTGCATCGCATCCCGGCCGCCGACCAGGTGAAAGATTTCCTTGTGGTCCACATCGCCCGCCACAACCGCCGCCCGCCGCCGGATTGGGACGCCGTGATTCCGCTGGCGAGCAAGTGAGGAAAAACGTAGATAATGAGACATTTGCCTGAATCATATTCGACGGCGGCTATCGTCAGCTTGCTTTTGCTTGTTTTGCTTGTTCCCAAGCTCTGCTTGGGAACACACTGCCCGGATGCTCCGCATCCGCCCCCAACTCGATTCAGCACATATTTCCTTGTTCCCAAGCTCTGCTTGGGAACACACTGCCCGGATGCTCCGCATCCGCCCCACGGCTTGGTTGAGCACATTGTAGGCATGAAACTCGCAATCGTCGCGGCATGACCGCATGGCCGCGTGCGGCGAGATGCAGCCGTTTTCTGCGTTGTTCGGGAGTTGGTCAGCAGGATTGCGGATTTCCATTTTAGTACTCCTTTCCGGCGCCGGCTTCCGCTTTTTTATCTTCTTCAAAACGCATTTCTTCAGCCATTGTTATAGAAATGTATGGCTTGTTGTCGGATGTTCTTGGTAGACGCGACGCGGCAATAGTAGTGCGGTGTGCTGGTCCAGGAAAACGTTACAACCGACAAGAATGATTGCGAATTCCCGCAGAACAGTGGGGTGTAACCGTTCACACCCTGGGGGCAAAATATTGACA
>JAAYEH010000370.1 GCA_012728855.1 Rhodopirellula sp.
CCCAGCATCGGCTCAATGCTTACAAACCGCTTGGCGGCCGGCGTCTGTAGCAGCGCCGGGATACGCTTGTCGGCCTGCTCTTGGTTCTCGGCGGTGACGCCAAGCCAAACGTTCGGCAGGGGCCACGGATTGATGAACCACCGCCACCCAAACTCCGGTATGCCGTCTGTCAGCGGCCCCACCGGGTAGCGGCGCATCAACGAATCGGGGTGGTCAATGTGTGACGCCCCAACAATATCGTCTGCGCACAGCCACCTTGCGGCTTCAGAAATAGCGGCGGCCCTGCCTTCGTAAGTCAAATACTCCCGCATTCTCTCGGGCCTCTTGGTCAGCACCTGAAACGTATGCTGCGGACAAAGCGCCATGACGGCAAACACCCGGTCGATAAACTCGAACGGAACGCCCTCATAGAACAGGTCGCCCATCGAAACCACGAAGACGCGTCGGGGGTTCTTCCATCGCTGCGGGACGAGCAGGGCGGCCTCGTCAGTCTGAATTGCCCCAGTCCAGTGTGACGGCTGGCCATCGTTTACCCAGTGCACCACGGGCATGTACTTCTTCTTCCCCATGCACGCCAATCGCCGCGCCATCTTCTCCGCGTAGCAATTCTGGCACCCCTCGGACACCTTCTGGCAGCCGACAACCGGATTCCAGGTTTCGTCAGTCCACTCTATCTTCGTGCTCATGGCGTCGCCTCCCTGGCCTCCTGGGATTTCAACCACTCCCTGCAAATCCTTGAGACTACTGCCGAAAATTCTGCATTTTCATTTCCAGGCTGGCTCACGTAATACCCTACAGCATCAATCACGCTCGCCCACTCGCCAGTAGTCATTGGAATTTGGTATATTTGTCGTTTAGGCTTGCTCATCGCCCGGCCTCCTTGTGCAGCTGGGAAAGGATAAGGCGGACATAGCCCTTCTGTTTAAGCTCGTCACGCGACAACTCAATCGGATCGCTGTCGTATTCCCCGACAACTACTTTGCCGTCGCTATACTGCGTTGTGATCATCATCCGGTGGCCGTCTTTATCCTGCACGAAGTCGCCGACCATCGGCGGGTTCGCGTCCCACGAGAGCGGATCAACCTGTAAGGATTCCTTAACAGTTGGCGTCACGAACACCCGCAGCCCGTCAACGCGGTAGACAGTGCCGTCGGGAGAAGTGGCGGAAGTGATCGTCACAGCGGCCGGCAACTTGTAATCCACCGGCTCAGGCATTTGCAGGTATGCGCCGCAACGATTGCCATAGTAATAATAGTCCCATTTCACCCAATGAGTATAGTTCGGGCCATCTTCCCGCTCGCCTACTATTACGTGCCGCTTCGCTTCGTGATCCAGCACCACCTTCCATCCGACCCCCTCGCCGATTATCTCGGCCAGCCGCTTCGTCCCGCCCTCAAGCTCGGTTTCGTTATGCTCGGAGCTTGTGCTCGGAGTCGCAGGAGTTATGCTCGGAAGAAGCACCTGAATCGGCACATCTTCAGCCTTCACAAACCGCTCGTTCACGAAATCAAGCGGGATCAGAATGTCGCCGGCTAACGCACATTCCCGGCAATCCTCTCTCTCAACTTCCCCCTTCTGCGGGCCGCTGCGGCGA
>JAAYEH010000004.1 GCA_012728855.1 Rhodopirellula sp.
ATCGATCCGAAGACCGGACTGCCGCCGCAACGGTATGAGGGCGAGGCCGTGTGGACGGTGGCCAATTCGGCGGCCGATCTCTACTCCTCGCTGGTGCTCGACGCTGCCTTTGTCAATCGCGGCGTCTTGGATCAGCGGCTCGGCCGAGCGCTGATCACTGAACGAGAACACGCGGAGCGCATCGGGCATCTGCCGGACGATCTCAATCTCGCCACGCTCCAGTTTATCCATCCGAAGCCTTCCCTCGCCCGGAGCCAGTTTGGGGCCTCGGAATGGTGCCGCGACGGTTTGCTGCGCATCAGCGAGGCGTTGGGCCCGAGCACCCCCTGGTTCGGGCGGCTCACCGTGATGCCGGTAGCCCAACGCTAAACAGCCTTGCATGATTCGGGGAGGAATATGTAGGGCGTCTGGGTGGCTGGGGTCGAGCGACAGCGAGCCCCCAGTATGCCGATCACCTGGGGGCTCGCTGACGCTCGACCCCAGCCACCCAAATCATCGATTCTGACACAATCAGTAGTTCCAAAAACGGCGTTGCTCAGATATTTTCTGTAAGTCGTTGATAGGTTTCACGATCGATCCCTTGTTTCTGATCAGCACCGAGGAATCGGCCGACGATTTGGCTGATCCAGAGTAGCATCTCTTTGAAGCGGAGTAATTGGAGAAACAGTTGCGGTTCGTTGCTCCACTTTCCTTTGGCGAGTTTGAAGTGCAACCAGACCCAGACATTGCGCAGCACGAGAGCGATTCCGACGAACAGCAAGCGTTGAGCCGGATCGCGGGTGCAGGTCTTGATCCGCGCCTCGTTCATTTGCCGATAGCTGGTTTCGATCCCAAATCGCTTCCGGTAGATTTCGCGAATGTCTTTGGGCGTGAGTCGCACTTTCCACACCACATGGAGCATCTTCTTGCAGCGACGTTTTCCGGTCTTCTTGTCGATGTATCCTTTGCTGGCAACACAAATCGTCACGCGGATGCTGTGTCGTGTACCGCCGGTGGTACTGGTCAGCGTATGCTGATAGTAGCCGTTGTTCTGTTTCTTCAAGGCCCGCAGTCCGGTGAGCGGCTTGGGCGGCTTTGGTTTGCGACCACGGGCAACTGCCGGAATCACGAAACTGTATCCGACTCGGCGCAAGTAGGAAATCACGTCGACGCTGAAAAAGCCCTTGTCCAGCAGCAAAAACTTGATTTTCACGTTCCGTCGCCGGACGATTCGAACGAGCTTCTGGACCACTTCTTTCATCGTCTCTCCGTACTCGACGCGAATCAAACCAAGCGTGTAGCGATAGCCCTTGTGGACCACTACAGCCGTCGCGTAGGCGTGAAAATGCGTGGTGCCCGATTTCGGCTCGCTGCGGTAGATCTCCTTTTCGTCGAAAGCGGGCTGGCCATGGTACGGGATCAGCGTCAAGTCGATTGCGACCATCCGCGCCCTCCGCTTGAGCGCCTTGGGCAAGTTGGTCGCCAATGCGAGGTTCAACCGCCGTTCCAACTCCGGCAGTGCTGGCAACGTCGCGGCCAACGCATTGCGGATCGTCTGATCCGACGGCGCATCGGCAAGGTCGCGGCAGGCGGCAAAGATCGATACCACCCGGGCCGCGGCTATCAGCAAGACCTGCAACAGAATGCTCGCATTGCATTTAGTGCCTGCATACTCCAAACGTAATGCCGACGCCAGCCAATCGTTGGCGCAACTGTACACCTCGTCCTTGGTTACGATATAATCCGTTCGTGAACGCATGGGTACCCTCCTTGTATTGACCTGTTTCACACCAAGTCATTGTCCGGAGGGACCTTGCGTTCACCTATATCAATTTCCCGTTTTTGGAACTACTGATAATGAGTATTCGCTCTCTCGAAGCTGCCTGTGCCGTCTGACAAACACGCATTCACTCAATGGTCCGAAGATCTCTTTGCCTTCAAAAGCGCTTCGAGTCGGTCGGCCACCTTCCGTGAGCTGCGCAGATGA
>JAAYEH010000371.1 GCA_012728855.1 Rhodopirellula sp.
CCTCCACCGATCCCCTCGACGAGCACGGCGCCATCGGTGGAAGTGATCCGGGAATTTGCCCACGAGACGGCCACGCCATAGTTGTTGTTGCCGGTGCTGTTGCCGCCTTCGCCGTGGACCGTCACCGATGCGCCGCTTCCGCCGGTGATCTTACCACCTTGGGTCACGAAAACCCCCGTATTGAGATCGCTGCTGCCGCCGCCGCCGATCCCTTCGACCCGCACCGGCCCGCCCCCGGAGGTGACTTGGGAACCATCGCCGTGGACGGTCACGCCGCAATTGTTGTAGCCGGTTCCCGTAAGATTGCCGCCTTCGCCATGGACGGTTACGGTGGTGCCGACGGCCCCGGTGATCGTTCCGCCGCCGGCGACGTACACACCGTAGTTGCTGGAGCTCGCGCCTTTGCCGCCGCCGGTTCCCTGCACCAACAGTGCTCCGCCGCCGGAGGTAATCTGGGTCGTCGTGCCGTTGACGATCACCCCGTGGTTGTAGTCGCCGCCGCTGCCGGTAGTGTTGCCGCCGAAGCCACGAATGGTGCCGGGGCCAACGGCCGCGGTAACGGTAATCGCGCCGGGCGCAGACACCCCGTGGTTGTTGCCGCTGCTCAACCGACCGCCGCCTATGCCTTCCACAAGCACCGTGGCGCTGCTCGAAGTGATCTGGCACGAGCCGGCAAGGTAGACGCCGACGTTGCCGCTCGCGGAGCTGTCCCCGCCGAAGCCGAAGATCCTTACGTCACCGCCGGAGGTGACCTGCGAGCCCGTGCCCACGAGGAAGACGCCGTGGTTGAAGCTCTGGTCGGTGCCACCGCCGGTGCCCGTAACGGTTACCGAACCGATACCGCCCTGGATAGCCACTCCCGACTCGATCCGCACGCCTTCATTGCTGCTGCCGGCCGTGCCGCCGCGACCGGTGAGGCTGATGCTGCCGGCGCCGGTGGATTCGATCGTCGCGCCGGTGAGCCAGATGCCCGTGAAAGTGCCGGCGGTGGCAGTTGTCCCCTGGTTGGCGTCGAGAGTGATGTTGCCGTCGACCGTGGCGATGTTCGAGCCGGCGGCCATCGAGATGTTTTTCAGCGCCGCGATGCTGACCGCCCCGGTGCCGCTGGCCGCAATATCGCTCTCCGCGCTGGAAAGATTCACCGTTCCCAGGTCGGCAACCGTCAGTGCGCGTCCGGCAGCGAAGGTGAGCGGACCGTTGAAGTTGACCACGTCCGCAACGTCGTCACCGCTGATCTCCAGCGATGCATAGCCGCCGGCGAGCGAATTGACATCGATTGTGTCGGTTCCGTTGGTGGCCGCGATCTGGAGGCTGCCCGTCGGGTTGGGGAAGGTGGTCAGTTCGCCCAGCGTGGAATTGACTGTCGTCTGGCCGCCGCCGGCATCGGCGATGGTGATCGTCTCGCTGCCGCCGGTATAGATCAACTCAACCACATCGCTGGCGATGCTGGAGGTGATCGGCTCCAGCCGCGTGTAGCTGATCACGCTGGTGGCGGTCCCGGTATCGTCGGGATCAAGCGTGACGCTACCATCGCCGACGCTTGTGTAGGTGAATGTGCTGACAGAAAACGCCCCGCCGACAAGCGAAAGCCCATCGCCGCCGGAGCCACCATCATAGCTGAGACCGCCGGCGGGAATCGGATTGCCACCGGAGAAGTCGATCGCGAGCGTGTCGCCGCTGCCGGCCAGGTTGACGACGATCGCCGCGACGAAGGCCAACGGGATGGTGAGCGTGTGCTCATCGGGGCTGAGCGTGCCGCCGGAAGGGGCAGAGACGAAGCGGGCGCTGGCGTCGCTGATCACCAGGTCGCTGCCGCTGCGCCGAACAGCCATCCGGTTGGACACGCCGACGGAATCGATATCGACGAGGCTCAGCGTGCCGTCGGCGAGCGTGGCGCTGAGGGCCGCGGGGGCAGTATCCACACGGAAACGGGCGACGTACGCGTCTTCGGCGAGTTCCCCCGGCACGCCATCCTGGTTCTGGTCCATGGCCATGCCATCGGGGTTGACGATCTCCGGCCCCAGCATCAACGTGTATTCGCCGTTGGGCAGCGTTTCTCCGAAGTCGATGCGGTAGGTGTTGCCGGCCACGTGCGAAATGCCCGCAACGGGCGAGCCCATCTCCAGGATCTTGATTCCCGTCCACGTGTCGGCCACATAGGCGAGACCGCCCACAACCTGCACGCCCATGGCACTGCCCGTCGTATCGAACGAGGCCAGGCGAGTGACGGCCGCCGGATTGGAGACGTCGAGGATCTGGATCCCGGAAACCTGGTCGGCGACGAAGGCCAGATCTCCCACGACATGCACACTCTTGGCGTCGCCGGGCGTATTGTATGCTCCCAGGTACGCAGGCGCAGTCGGATTGGCTACGCTGACGATGACCAGACCGGTGTAACGATCGGCGATGTAAGCCAGGCCGTCGACGACCTCGAGGCCAACCGCGGCGACCGGCGTATCGTAGCTGCCCACCAGCGCGACCGAGGCCGGATTGGAGATGTCGAGGATCAGCAGTCCGTCGACTCCGTCGGCCACATAGGCGAGATTGCCTTCGATTTGCACGGCATTGGCAAAGCCGGCCGTGTTGTAGCCGCCCAAGCGCGTCACCGAAGCCGGATTGGAGATATTGAGGATCTGGATGCCGTCGCCGTCGGCCACGTAGGCCCGTCCGTCCGCCACCGCCACGTTCCAGGCAACGCCCAACGTATCGTAGCCGCCGACGCGGCTTACGGCCCCGGGGTTGGAGACATCGAGGATCTGAAGGCCGGAGCCCTCGTCGGCGACATAGGCCAGCCCGTCCACAACCTGGACGGCGTAGGCCAGCCCGGACGTGTCGTACCCGCCTACATACTTGACTGCGAGGGGATCGGCAACGTCGAGGATCTGAAGCCCGAAATCACCGGCCGCCACGTAGGCGAGGTCTCCGATGATCTGGGTGCTGGCCGCATAGGCCAACGCGCCGTAGGCCGCGCCGAGGCTGTACACCGCTGTCGGTTGGGAAACATCCAAGACCCGAAGACCTAAGTAGTCATCCGCCAGGTAGGCCAATGTACCAACCACTTCGACGTGCCAGGCGCGGCCCCAGCCCTTCCATCCGCCCAGTCGAACCACCGAGGCCGGAACGGAGACGTCGAGAACCTGCAGTCCATCATAGTAGTCGGCCACGTAGGCGAGACTGCCGACCACTTGCACCCCGACGGCGCTGCCGGAGGTATCATACCCACCGAGACGCACCACCGCCGTGGGTACGGAGACATCGAGCACCTGCAGCCCGGCACCATAGTCGGCCACATAGGCCAGATTGCCAACGACCTGCACGGCTTGGGCAAAGCCGGTCGTGTTGTAGCCGCCTAAGGGCGTGACCGCGGCCGGATTGGAAACGTTGAGGATCTGCAGGCCAGAACTGTCATCGGCCACGTAAGCGACGCCGTCGACGACATGCACACCATGTGCAAGCCCCGCGGTATCGTAGCCTCCGCGGCGCGACGGCGCGGCCGGATTGGTGACGTCGAGGATCTGCAGACCGGAGCCACGATCGGCGACATAGGCCAGGTTTCCGACCACCTGCACGTCCTCCGCGTAGCCGGACGTATTGTAGCTGCCCGCGCGTGTAATCGCGGCCGGATCGGAGACGTCGAGGATCAGTAGTCCGGCCGACTCCGCCGCGACATAGGCCCGCGTGCCGACCACCTGCACGGCCAGTGCAGGCGAGGGGGTATCGTAGAAGCCAAGACGGACCGCCGCGGCCGGATTCGAAACGTCGAGGATCTGCAGACCCGCGTGGGTCGCTGCGTACATCAGCGAGCCGTCGGTGACAAAATCGTAGAAGACGCCGCCGAACGATCCCAGCAAGGAAACGTCAAAGCCGTCCATGTTCAACAGGGCGACGTCGCGGCTGTCGAAGGTTTCCAGATCGATGGGGTTGTTGAATGTGACGTCCACCGTCGACAGCGGCGGCAGGATCCCGGTCAGCTCGGGCGACGTGGCGATCACAGCGGGAGGCACGCCCACGGTGGTAAAGTTCCAGGCCGTCGCGCCGCTGATTCCCGCAAACGGATTGCCGGAGAGGTCTTCCAACGCTCCGGCAGTTACCTCGACGTAGTAGCCGGTTGTATGTGCCCAACTCACGGACGGATGGATGGTGGCCGTGGCACCGGCGACGGTAACCGCCGACGTCGCCACGTCGATGGTTTCCACGATCGTGCCGTCCGCCACGCTCTTGATCAGAACGCTGCCGGACGCTTTTTGAACGTTCTCGTTGAACTGGATGAGCAGGTCTGTGTCCAGCGCCACGCCGGTGGCGTCGTCCGCAGGCGCGAGGCTGCTCACGGCCGGAGTCGTGAAGTCGCCGATCGTGAAATTCCACGCGGCCGAGCCGGTGATCCCGGGGAAGCCGTTGCCCGCCAGGTCTGTGAATGCCCCGGCGGTGACCTCGACATAGTAGCCCGTGCTCTCGGCGAGATCCGCCGTTGGATTGATCGTCGCCGTGGCCCCGGAAACCGTGACCGCCGCGTCGGCGACATCGAGCGTCTCCACGGTGGCATTGTCGCTGGAACGCTTGATGACAATGCTGCCCGTCCCCTTGGCGACGTTTTCCGTGAATGTGATCAGCAGATTGGCACTAGGCGAGACCCCGGTGGCGCCGTCTGCCGGGCTCAAGCTGCTGACGGCCGGCGGCGTGGCGTCGACGCGGAAGGGGGCGAACCAGACGTCTTGCGACGACTCGCCGGTTGCGCCGTCCTGATCCTGGTCCAAGGGGATGCCGTAGGGATTTTCGATCTCGGGGCCCACGAGCAGTGCATAGCTGCCCTCTGGAAGCGATTGTCCGAGGTCGACGCGGTAGGTATTCCCGTCGAGATGCGTGATGCCGGCGGCGGGCGAGCCGACGGAGAGAATCGCCAGTCCGCGAGAATCATCGGCAATGTAGGCGGTGCCGCCGACCATGTGGACCGCACGCGCGTTGCCCGGGGTGTCGTAGGTGCGAAGACGGGCGACGGCGGCGGGATTGGAAACGTCCAAGACGTCAAGACCGGAGGAACCGGCTGCTACGTAAGCCATGCCATTGAAGACCTGCACGCTCTGGGCCGCTGTCGCAAGGCTGCCCACAAGCGTCACCGCCCCAGGAACGGAGACGTCCAAGATCTGCAGGCTGGAGCTATCGGCCACGTAGGCCAAGTTGCCCACCACCTGGACATCGAAAGCCGTGCCCGGGGTGTCGTAACTGCCGGCAAGGGTTACGCTGGAGGGGTCGGAGACGTCCAGGATCACCAGACCCGAAAAATAGTCGGCGACGTAGGCCAAGTCTTCCACGACCTGGACACGGCGGGCAGAGCCGGTCGTGTCATATCCGCCCAGACGCGTGACCGCAGCCGGATTGGAAACGTCGAGGATCTCCAGGCCCATGTTCCAATCGGCGAGGTAGGCGAGGTTTCCGACCACGTATACGTCTTGCGCGAAGCCGGCCGTGTCGTATTGGCCGACCAGCGTTACCGCTGTCGGATCGGAGATATCCAAAATCACAAGACCGGCATAACCATCGGCCACGTAGGCCAGACGGTCTACGATCGACACACCGACGGCAGAATCCGGTGTATCGTAAATGGACAGACGAGTCACGGCACTCGGATCGGAGACATTCAGGATCTCCAGCCCGGGATAACCATTGGTCACGTAGGCCAGGCCGCCCACGACCTGCGTTTCGTTGGCGGAAGTCAGTGCGTCATAGACACCAACGCTCGTCACCGCGGTTGGCAAGGCAACGTTCAGAATCGCAAGACCGCCGTTTTGATCGGCGACGTAAACGAGGTCTCCAGCCGATCGCGCCGCAGCAGCAAACCCGGGCGTATCATAACCGCCGAGGCGCACTGCCGCGAGCGGGTTGGAGATGTCCAGAACGAGCAGACCCCGGGAATCATCCGCGACGTAGGCCAGGTCTTCGACGATCTGCACCTGCACGGCGTAACCGGGAGTGTCGTAAACGCTTCGTTGCACAACCGCCGCCGGATCGGAAACATCGAGGATCTGAAGGCCAACGGCAGAATCGGCCACATAGGCCAAGCTGCCCGCCACCTGCACATACCGGGCATAGCCGGTCGTATCATAGGTTCCCTCGGGGGTCACCGCGGCCGGACTGGAGATGTCCAGGATTTGGACCCCCGTGGCCCCATCGGCGACATAGGCCAGACTGCCCAACACGTCGACGTGGCGGGCCTCCCCAGGCGTGTTGTAGCCGCCCAGGGGCACGACCACGGCCGGGTTCGAGACATCGAGAATCTGAAGACCTGCCGTTCCGTCGGCCAGGTAGGCGATGCCGCTCACTATTTGGACAGAATACGCGATACCGGTCGTGTCGTAGCTGCCCAAGGCGGCAATCGCGGCCGGATCCGAAACGTCCAGAACGACCAGGCCGGTGTAGCCAACGGCCAAATAGGCACGACCGTTGACGACCTGTACGGAACGGACCTGCTCCGCCGTGCGGTAACTGCCCAGTCGCACGGGCGCGACCGGATTGGAAGCGTCCAGGATTTCCAGCCCCGTGGCACTGGCTGCGTAGACGAGCGACCCGACCACGGCGCAGTCGAAAATCGGCCCGCCGAACGACCCTGAGGAGGAAATCGTCAGGTTCGCAAAATCCAACAGCGAGATGTCCGAGGGGGTGAACGTGGTCGCGTCGATGGGGCGATTGAAGGTCAGATCGACGGCAGAGATGGGCGGCGTCGAGTCGTCCAACTCGGGCGAGGTGACGACGACCGACGGGGCCGCGTCCGTGGTGAAGTTCCAGGCGGTCGCTCCGTTGATTCCCGGATAGTCGATGCCCGGCAGGCTCACCAAGGCCCCGGGAGTGATGTCGACGTAGTAATCCGCGGCGCCGGGAAGATCGGCGGGCGGATCGATGGTCACCGTCCGGCCCGATACGATTACAGCGCTGTCGCTCACATCGATCATTTGCACCACCGCATTGTCGGCGGCGCGCCGGATAAGAATATTTCCCGCGCCTTTCGCGATATCCTCGCGGAACGTGATTACCAAGTTCGCGTCGAGCGGCACATTGGCGGCGTTGTCTGCCGGGCTTAGACGAACCACGGTCGGAACCGGATCGACTCGGAAACGGGCAAAACTGAGGTCTTCAAGCGATTCGCCCGGCTGACCGTCCTGATCCTGGTCCAGGGGAGTGCCGTCCCCATCAAGGATTTCCGGCCCGACCAGCAGGGCGTATGCGCCGACGGGCAGGACTTGCCCCAGATCGATCCGGTAGGTGTTGTCCGTCACGTACGAGATGCCGGCGGCGGGCAGGCCGACCTGGTAGACCTTCAGTCCACCCGTGTAATCGGCAAGGTAGAGTGAGCTACCGCTCACCTGCACGGCCCGTGCGGACGTGGTGCCATAACGGCGGATGCTTGTCACCGCCGCCGGGTTCGATACGTCCAGGATTTCGAAGCCCATATAATCGGTGGAGACGTAGGCTAGGCTGCCTACCACCTCGACCTGATGGGCGAAGGCAGAAGTGGTGTAGCCGCCCAGTCGCCTTACCGTTTGCGGATCGGATATGTCGAGAATTTGCAGGCCGGCAGAACCATCGGCCACGTAAGCAATGTTGCCGACGATTTGCACATCGGCAGAAGAGCCAGGTGTGTCGTAGCCGCCGAGGAGCGAAACGGCGGCGGGATCCGAGATATTCAGGGTTACGAGCCCGGCAACGCCATCCGCGACGTAGGCCGTGCTGCCAACCACGCGCACCCCCGAGACGCCACCCGTGGTGTCGTAGCCGCCCAGACGGATTGGCGCGGTCGGATCGGAAATGTCCAAGATCTGCAGCCCCGCCTGATCGTCGGCCACGTAGGCGCGATTGTCCACGACGCTGACATCGTTGGCAAGGCCGGCGGTGTTGTAACCGCCCAAGCGGATTACGGCCGCTGGATTGGATACGTTCAGGATTTGGAGGCCGGCGGTGCCATCGGCCACGTAGGCAAGATTACCCACCACCTGTACCGCATACGCCGTGCCCGAGGTATCGTAGCCTCCGACGGGCGCCATCGCGTCCGGATTGGAGATGTCCAGGATGCGAAGCCCAGCAGAACCATCGGCCACGTAGGCAAAGTTGCCAACGATCTGCACGTCGTAAGCTGTGGTCGTTGCTTCATAGCCGCCCAGGCGCGATATCGCGGCAGGATCGGCGACGTCGAGAATCTGCAGGCCAAGGGGACCGTCGGCAAGGAAGGCGACGTCGCCAGCGACTTGCAGGCTGTAGGCGAGGCCCGGCGTGTTGTAGCTGCCCAGGGGAGCTATCAGGTCTGGATTCGATACGTCGAGGACCACCAGACCGGCGGACTCATCCGCGACGTAGGCCGCGCTGCCCACGACTTGCACGCGATACGCTGAACCGGCTGTGTCGTAGCTGCCGATGGGGACGATGCTGGCCGGGTCGGCGACGTTGAAGATCCTGAGACCCGCCGAACGATCGGCCACATAGGCGACGCTGCCG
>JAAYEH010000372.1 GCA_012728855.1 Rhodopirellula sp.
CGAGATACTCCTGGTCCGGATCGAAGAGAAAATACTCCTTCACCCCGAGTTTCGCGTAGAGGTCCGGCTTATCGACGGTGTCTTTGCGCCGCGTCTTGCGGGATGTCGTTTCGATGACGACGTCCGGCGCCTTGCCCTCGACCCAGGTTTTGTAGGTGCGGCGGCGCTTGGGGGAAACCCCCTTCACCACGAAGGCATCGGGAACCACGAACTTCCGAGGATTGCCTTGCTCGTAGTACACCAGCAAATCTCCGGAGACGTACACCTTTTGACCCTGGTAGTAGCTCTGGAGCGTCTGGATGTGTCGGACCATTTCGTCACGATGCTCATCGGTTTCACCCATGGGTTTGCCGTCCGACTCGGGATAGTAGACCTGGCTGACTTGGATTACCGAACTCATGACAAATGTTCCTCAAGCGGGTGAAGCTCGCTGGCCGGTCGCCGCCGCGTTGTTCCACATCTCCATCTCTCGCTATTCTCCGCTATAAACGCGCGATTAACGCCGTTAGTCGGTGTCGGAAGACCGTCGCTCCAGTTCCGCGCGGAGGCGGGCGAGTTCCGCTTCGAGAACGAGGCGGGCTTGAGCCTCGCGGTCGGCACGCTCCGCCTCGACAACGGCTCGTTCCGCCGGGGCGAGTAGTCGCTCACCTGTGTCGAGGCGACAAAATCGGACCTGATCCTCTTCCACGCCAAGGCTCAAATTCAGTTCGTGGCTTGCCAGCCGCCTGTCCGAATCGGCTGCGATGGGAACAAAAACATCGCTTACCCGGCGGTAGCCTTGCAGGGGCGGGTCGAGATATTCCCGGTCCGGATCGAAAAGAAAGTACTCTTTTACCCCGAGTTTTGCGTAAAGGGCCGGCTTATCGACGGTGTCTTTGCGCCGCGTCTTGCGGGATGTCGTCTCGATAACGACGTCAGGTGCCTTTCCCTCGAGCCAGATCTTGTAAGTGCGCCGGCGCTTGGGGGAAACCCCCTTCACCACAAAAGCGTCGGGCACCACGAACTTCCGAGGATTGCCTTGCTCGTAGTACACCAGCAAATCTCCGGAGACGTACACCTTTTGACCCTGGTAGTGGCCCTGGAGCGTCTGGATGTGTCGGACCATTTCGTCACGATGTTCATCGGTTTCACCCATGGGCTTGCCGTCCGACTCCGGATAGTAGACCTGGCTGACTTGAATTACCGAACTCATCATCAACGCTCCTCATGCCGACGAAGCTCTCCGGTCGGTCACCGTGTCGCTTGTTCCCTTGATTCTATTGTCCACTCCGGGCCCCGGCTTGGCAAGGAAAGCCCTTTTTTCGCCACCCGCGGAAGCGTCGCTGCCGAAATCCGGCGTGTGGCAACCGCATCTGCGGTGGTTCGCCGGTCGGGGCCTGCTACAAGGTTTCCGAGAAGCCCAGCACGCGCCGCACTTCCGCCGGACTGGTGGCGCCGGAGCCAGCGGCGTCGATTCCCCTCCGCCATCGCGTAACCATGCCCGACTGCACGGCCAGACTTTCGAGGGTTGCCGTGTCGGATCGCGACAGGATCGCCCGTCCCAACTCGGTCCTCCCCGGCGTAAGCATTTCCACCAGCAGCAACCGGCCGCGGTAACCTGTCCCGCCGCAGGCTTCGCAACCGACGGGCAAATGGACCTGCTCGACCGGCAACCCGAGTCGATCGGCCGGATCGTCGCTGACCGCCGCGCACGCGCAGAGGCGACGCGCAAGCCGCTGATTGAGGATCGCCAGCACGCCGCTGCGGAGCAAGTACGGCTCGATGCCCATATCCGACAGACGGCCGATCGCCTCGGCGGCGCTGCCCGCGTGAAACGTGCTCAACAGCAAGTGACCGGTCAAAGCCCCCTGGAACGCCGTTTCGGCGGTGTCGCGGTCACGGACCTCCCCGACCATGATCACCTCGGGATCCTGTCGCATCAGGAATCGCAACCCAGTGGCCAGATCGAATCCGACGTTGGTGTTGACTTGCGTCTGGGCGACACCCTGCACGGGCATTTCGATCGGATCCTCCAGCGAGACGAGGCTGCGACCGATAGCGTCCGCGGCCAGTTCGCGCAAGCACGCATAGATCGTGGTAGTCTTGCCGCTGCCGGCCGGTCCGGTGGCGAAGATTGCGCCCGATGTCTCCGCCAGCATTCGCCGCAACCCTGCCTGGACGTCGTCGGGCAGATTGAGATCGTCCAGCCGCCGGAACTGGCCCGAGCCGGCGAAAAAGCGGACGACGGCCTTTTCGCCGAAGAGGGTCGGAAACGTACTCACCCGCATCTCGACGTCTCCGGCCGGGGCGCGAATGCGGCCTTCCTGAGGCATATCGGTGCGATAGGTCAGCAGTTCGGCTTGAACTTTCAGCCGGGCCACGATGTTGGGCGCCAGCGCAGCCGGGAAGAGGCCGGCCGGCTGCAGCACACCGTCGATTCGATAGCGAAGTTCCAATCCTTCGGCCGCGGGCTGCAGGTGGACGTCGCTGGCCCTTAGCTCCTGTCCGGCCGCCAGCACACGCTGGACAACCTCAACCGCGTATTGAGGGCTCCGGGGATCGAGGCCCGCAAAGCGTTCAGCCACGAGATCGCGAACCGATGCCGACACCCTCAACCGCTCCTCGCCCTGGATCCGAGTTGGGCGTTCGCATCGGCGAAGGAAGGGCCGTTGCCCCTTCGATTTTCAGGCACACCTCGTCCTCGCCGATTTCCGTTACCGAAACGACGATTTGCTCACCAATGACGATGCTTTCGCCCTCGTTGCACGCAAGTATTCTCATTCCAGTTCGCTCCGACGTTCAGTGCGACCGGAACCGGCGCGGTATCGATGCGGGAGGCCCGCTTGGAGATAAGCGAAGGTCGGGAGGGCATTGGCAAAACGGCAGGTAGCGGGGCGCCGGTGCGGGTCTAAAAGTGAAAGAGGACTCGTGAAGACCTCGATCTTAGCGACTTCGCCGGGAAAAGAAAACCCCCGCCGCCGCTGCTGCTCCGCGGCGCTATTGGCCGGATCCTTTTTCGTCGACCGCATGCTGGGATCGTTGGATGGCGTCGTAGACCTCGCGGCGATGGACCGTGACTTCCCGCGGAGCGTCGATCCCCAATCGGACCTTGTCGCCGCGAATGTCGACGATCGTCACGACGATGTTGTCGCCGACGATGATGCTTTCGTTGAGCTTCCTGGCGAGAACGAGCATTGTCTGACCTCCATGCCCGTTGGCGATGCGTTGCAGCGGGGGGGCCTGCGTGGGCGGGAAAATCGCGAAATCGCCAGCCACGGTGGCCGGGCTTCTATGCCAAGTCTACCCGCGAAATTCCGCCGGACACTTCCAATTCCCTTCACATTTCGTCATACTCCTACGAGCAAAGATCGCTTGTAGCGGTTGAGCGGACATTGCGGGGATCGGGCAGTGCGGCACCGCAGCCCGCCGATGGGTCACCATCGCTAGAGGGGGCATTTTTGGGCGGCCAGCAGGATAGCAATAGGGGGTGGCGTAGCCCCGTTAAGAGCGCCCCGCCAATTCCTGACCGACAAGTTCCAAGTCGCGGTGGTAGAAGCGAATAGCTTCCGCCGGACTGAGGTTGAAAATCGCACGTCCATCGGTTTCCCAGCGGTCGCCGTCCAACCGGAAGACTGCTGTTGCCGCGCGGAGATTACCGATCACGTCCGATCCAATCGGTATTCCATCGCCACCGCTATGTTCTATTTCGATGGTTACGGCAACAAAGGCCGTCAGTTCCCCCGTCTGTCGATTCCGCGCGTAGGTCACGTCGTTGTCGAAATCGCAGTCACCCCACCGCGGATGGTCAGGCTTGGCGGTAGCCATTCCCAAATGGACGAACTTCGCCTCCAGTCGTTCCCGTTGCCGATGAAAATCACGGCAGGCTTCCGCAAACCGAATTTCCCGCAGGGTTGACCGAATCGGCCGCCAAATGAGGATCAGGCCACCCAAGAAAAGCGCGGCAGCCAAGAATACCCACCAATACTCGCCCATGCCGGAACCCCTCGATAGCTGCAGCCACAGCTCGATCGGACCTCCCTATTCATCGGTTATTCTAAGCGAAGTGTCCTGTCCAATGCAAGCATCTCCAAAGCAATTCCCGCCGCTGGGCGCCCATATGTCGATCGCGGGCGGTTACCACAAGGCAGTCGAGCGTGGCGCCGCCTGCGGATGTTCTTGTGTTCAGCTATTCACAAAAAACAACAGTCAATGGAACGCCAAGGAAATCACGTCGGCGGAAGTGGAAAAGTTCCGCGCCGCTCTGGCCGGGTTCGGTATCGGCCACACCATCGCCCACGCCTCCTACCTCATCAATCTCGCCAGTCCCGACAAGACTCTCTGGAATAGATCGGTCGACGCTTTTGTCCGGGAACTTCACCGTGCCGATAGACTGGGTATCCCTTACCTGGTCACCCATCCGGGATGTTATACGACCAGCAGCGAATCTGCCGGCCTAAGGCGAGTGGTGGAGGCACTCGATATCGTTCATGCACGGACAACTGGTTTGCAGTCGTGCTGCCTGCTGGAAACGACGGCCGGGCAGGGAACGAGTCTTGGGCACCGCTTTGAACACCTGGCGGCGATTCTCGACGGAGTGAAAGAGCCGGACCGCCTCGGCGTCTGTTTCGATACCTGTCACGTCTTTGCCGCCGGATACCCCTTGGCAGGAACGAATGCGTATCGGGCAACCATGAAGGAGTTCGACCTGACCATCGGCTTGCACCGGATCAAGGCGATGCATCTGAACGACAGTCTACGGCCACGCGGCAGCCGCGTAGATCGTCACGCCCACATTGGCCGCGGGCATATGGGCCTGAAGCCCTTTCAACTTCTGTTGGGCGATCGCCGGTTGCGAGCAGTGCCGATGTACCTGGAAACTCCCAAGGGGGAGGAAGACGGCGTCGATTTCGACAAGATCAACCTTGCCGTGCTCCGCAAATTGATCAAACCGTTTCCGGCACCACGTACGGCTCGCGGTACTCGCGTTTGAGGTACTTGTCGGCTTCGGGGTCGTTGACGAACCGCTCGGTCTTGGGATCGAAGTGAACGCTGCGGCCGAGCTTACAGGAGATCTTGGCCAGGTGGCAGACGGTCGTCGAGCGGTGACCCTGCTCGACGTCGGCATTGAGATCCTCGTGCTTGCGGCTGCGAATCGCGCCGACCCAATTGCGGAAGTGCGGAATGCTCTCGTCGCTCCAGTCGATCCCCGGGCCTGCCGTTTTGAACGGGCCGGGCTCGTTCTTCGGACCGAGGAACGTGTAGTAGCTCGAGTAGTCGGGAAAGATCATGTAGCCTTCGCTGCCGAAGAAGATCTCGCCCACGCATTGATTGGGGGCCACGAAGGGATACTGATCCCGCATCCCCGCCTCGCTGTTGCTATACCAGTGGCGGAACTCGAACGAGACGAGCACCTTGTGGTCGGCCCACTTGCAGAGAAAAGCCTGAGTGTTGGGAGTGTCGGCGTCGTCGTCTTCCCCCGGCACGAAGCGGTCGCCCATCGACATCACCGTTACCGGGTGCTCGTCCAATCCGAGGCCCCAGCGAATTTTGTCGATGTCGTGGACCGTCTGGTTGGCGACGTCGCCGCTGGCGAAGTTGTCGATCCAGTACCAGCGGCGATGGTGGAAACTGCTGAACTCGACCATCTTGGCGGGGCCGACCCAGGCATCCCAATTGAGCCCCTCGGGAACGGGTCGAGGATTGTGCTTGCCGAGATTGCCCCGCATCTTGTAGGTCATGCCGCGGGCCATGTACAGTTTTCCGATCGCGCCTTCCTTGAGCTTCTGCATCCCTTCGACGACGTTGGGACTGGAGCGGTTCTGGGTGCCGATCTGCACCATGCGGCCGTACTTCCTCGCCGCCTCGACCATCTTGCGGCCTTCCCAGATGCACCAGGTCGGCGGCTTCTCGACGTAGACGTCCTTGCCTGCCTGACAGGCCCAAATCGTTTGCAGCGCGTGCCAGTGATCCTGGGTGGAGAAGCTCACCGCATCGATCGACGGGTCGTCGAAGAGCTTGCGCTGATCGGTGTAGGTGGTCAGTTTCAGGCCCTCGAGTTCCGGGTAGCTCTTGCTCGCCGTGGCGAGCTTGCTCTGATCGCAATCGCAAATCGCCGCGATTTCGACGTTGTCGCTTTTGGCGATTCCGGCAAGGCTGCCGATGTGCGACCTCATTCGTCCGCCCAGGCCGACCATGCCCACCCGCACCCGATCATTCGCGCCGCGCACGCCCAGCACCACCGACGGCGCCGCGAAGGCGGCCGCGCCGGCTGCCGCTGCGGAAGACTGTATGAACGAACGACGACTGGTGTGTGCCATGAGGTTTCTCCGGTTTGGGGTGGGAACGGCTGCAGGGTGAAGACTGGCAGATACCAATACTGTGTTTCTTCAGTGTGACAGCCCGGTCGGCTCGATTCAAGACGCCCGACCCGGCAGATCCCGCTCAGTAGATCCCGCTTGCCGAGCGGGATCTTGCCCGCCGGTCCCACTACCCAATCGGGCCCGACTGAGCCGCACTAACCAAAAATGACAAATGACCCGCCAGGACTTGTCCCCGGCAGGGGGGCTGTTACAATCAGGGCCTATCGAGTCAATCGCAGCACGGGAGGATGCCATGAGTACAATGGGCGTGGATGTCGGAACCACCGGCTGCAAGGCTGGTGTCTTCGATGCGGAAGGGAACCTGCAAGTTCTGGCTTACCGCGAATACCCGTTGCTCTCTCCGCAGCCGGGTTGGGCCGAAATCGACTCCGCCGAGGTCTGTCGGCTTTGCCTCGATGCCATTCGGGAGGCCGCGGCGGCTCGCCCGCAGGATCCGATTCGGGCGTTGGGCATTTCCTGCCAAGGCGAAGCCTTTACGCCGGTAGATGGCAACGGCAACTGCCTCGGCAACGCCATGGTTTCCTCCGACGCACGGGCGGCCGGCCTCGTCGGCCCGTGGAGCGATCGATTTGACCGCGACCGACTCTACCAAATCACCGGCCACACTCCGCACCCGATGTTTACCCTCTTCAAGCTCCTCTGGCTGAAAGAGAATCGCCCTGACGCCTGGACGACCGCCAGGCGATTCTTCTGCTTCGAGGAACTGATTCAGTCTAAGCTGGGAGTGCAGCCGGCCATCAGTTGGCCGCTGGCCGGGCGGACGATGCTCTTCAACGTCCGAACACACCAGTGGGACGACGAGATCCTTGCCGCGGTCGAGTTGGAACCTTCGCGGCTTGCGCGTCCTCTGGCGTCCGGCGCCGTGGTCGACACGATCCCGCGATCGGTGGCTGAGAACCTGGGACTGCCCGAGGGCGTCAAGGTTGTCGCCTGCGGCCACGATCAACCGTGCGGGGCGCTGGGGGCGGGTGTCGTCACTGCCGGTCGAGCGATGTATGCCACGGGTACGGTCGAATGCATCTGTCCCGCCTTCGACCGCCCCATTTTCGACCCCGCTCTCTTCCGCAACAATCTATGCACCTACGATTACACAGTTTCGGGAACTTATACCACCGTGGCTTTCAGCCTCACCGGCGGCAACCTCTTGAAGTGGTTCCGCGATCAGTGGTCGCCGGTGGAAGTGGAGCAGGCCGCTCGCACCGGCGCCGATCCCTACGATCTACTTCTGGCCGGGATGCCGGCCGAACCCAGCGATCTGTTGGTGCTACCCTACTTCACTCCCTCGGGCACGCCCCATTTCGATGCAACCACGCCCGCGGCAATCGTCGGGATGCGTCTATCAACGACGCGCATGGATGTGCTCCGTGCCCTTCTTGAAGGCGTGGCGATGGAAATGCGGCTGAATGTCGAGATTCTCGACGCGGCCGGACTGAAGATCGACGAGTTTCTCGCCATCGGCGGCGGCGCCAAGAGCGCGGCGCTGACGCAACTGAAGGCCGACGTACTCGGCCGCCCCATTACGACCCTCTCGGTGACCGAGGCGGCCTGCCTCGGGGCGGCCATGCTCGCCGCCGCCGCCGACCAGAACGCGGCGCCCGGGCAACTGGTCGATACCTGGGTAAAGCCGACCAGCGTGGTCGAACCCGACCCGCGCCGTGCAGCCGTGTACAGCGACCGCTTCGCTTCCTACCGGGAACTGTACGCCACCGTTCGCGAGTTCTCGCGGAAGCGGACAGGATAGCCGACAACTAAACCAACCACCGTCTCACATTTCGGAGGATTCACCATGATTCGACCCACTGCCGGCTTCATCGTTTATGGCGTCCACAAGGACGGGCTTCAGGATCCGATGGGGCAGCCGTTCATCGATGACCAACTCATCGCCAGCTCCAAGAAGGCCCTCGCCGACGAGGGCGTCGACCTGGTGGAGCACGACGTGATCGTGGCCACCAAGGAGGAAGCCCGCGCCGCGCTGAAGAAGATGAAGGACGATGATCGCATCGACTGCGTCGTTCTCTTTTCCGGCACCTGGGTCTGGTCCGCCCACATGATCGCCGCCATCCGCGACTTTGCCATGACCGGCAAGGGCGTGCTGATCTGGACGCACCCCGGCTCTCAGGGTTGGCGTCCGGTCGGCGGGCTGGTTCTCCACGGGGCTTTGTTCGAGGTCGGGATCGACCACAAATTCGTCTACGGAGCGGCCGACGACCCGGACGAGATCGGCGAGATCGCCAGTTTCTGCCGCGCCTGCCATATGAAAAACTGGCTCAATATGTCGACGATCGGCACGTTCGGCGGACGCGGCATGGGCCAGACCTGCGGCGCTGCGGATCCCAGCCAGTGGATGCGGCAGTTCGGCGTCGACATCGACTCGCGCGACACCACCGAGTTGATCCGCGCTGCCGGGGAGATCGGAGCCGACGAACTTGCCGCGCTGCATCCGCGAATCAAAGAACTGTTCGGCGATTTGCCCGAGTTGAACGTCGTCAACGAGCGATCGATGCGGCTCTATCTGGCAATCAAGAAGCTGGTCACGAAGAACCGCTGGGACTTCTACACGATCCAGTCCTTCCCGGGGCTGGGCGACGACTACAGCGCCACCTGTTTCGCTCAAAGCATGATGCTCGAAGACGGCTTCGGCGCCTCGACCCTGGGCGACTTCAACACGGCGCTGACGGTCCTTCTGCTCACCAAGTTGAGCCGGGAGCCGGTCTACTACGGCGACTTGCAGCACATCGACAAGCGGACCAATGAGATCAAGATCATTGGCGACGGCGCCTGCCCCCCCTCGTTGGCTAGCAAGCTCGGCCCGGCGGGATTCGCCGAGCACGGCATTCCGACCGAAGGGGATGCCGGTGGGCTGTCGGTGAAGCTCGTCTGCAAGGTCGGCGAAGGGGTGCTTGCCCGGCTGGGCCGCGTCAACGGGCATTTCACGATGGTGCTCACCCGTTGCTCCGTCTTCGAGCCCCCGGCCGATCAGCTAAAGCAGCGGCAACTCGAATGCGGCATCCCATTCTGGCCGCACGGCTTCGTCACCGCGCACTGCGACATCGACGAAATGCTGATGAACTGGACCAACGAATACGCCTGCCTCGGCTATGGCGAACACCTCTATGGCGACCTGATCCACTTTTGCGAGCTGACCGATATCCACCTCGTCCTGCCGTAATCACCTCGGTAACAAGAGGCTATCCGAAAACGGGGACTGGCTCCCGGATGTTGTGTGTTCCAGCCGGAAGTCATATAAGATGTAGGGTGCCTGCCCCCGTTTCCGGATAGCCTCTAACTCCTACGAAAACAGCAAGTGCGACGGCCGGGGAAAGGGGATTGGAGCCGTCGCCCAGCGCGGCCTCGCTTCGCTCGGCCGCACTGGGCAGAGGAAAACTTCGGGTCTTCGCATGCGCGTTGGGCATCAAGTCTTGTTCCCTAAGCAGGAGCACGTCGCCATACTTTGGCCGAAGGCCTCCAATGACCGTAGCCTGGGGTGTTTACGAGGCAAACACCCCGGGGACCAATGCTCCTCACCATCGTGTTTGGCCAACGGCTGAATGGCAATGCAATCATGAACGGGTGCGGGCTGCTCCCGGGGACTGGATGCCCTGGAACTACTGTGAGCAATTGGCCGCGGAAGCCGAGCCAAGCCGCCGCCGCGGCCCGCCCTACGCTGACGGGAACCCCGCTGCTGTCCCGCCGGCCCGGCCACGTACACCCTGTCGCTGAGCCATTTCAGCGTCCACGCACCCGCGATTGATCGCCGCAGGCGAAGCCGACGGCGCCGCCCTGCCGGTGCCGGCCCACTTGGCACGCTCACGGAGTCCCTGCCACCCCCGCCCATTCCGGCTCACAAACATTTTGCACGCTCGCCGAAAGTACACAGTGGTTGGCCCTATTGGGTCAGCAATTTGGGAAGTAGTTGCCTTGTGGCTCGGACGAACTACGTTACTCGACTTCAACGAAGACTCCCTCGCCCGGCGGAAGCGTGAGGTGATAGAATCCGTCTGCGTCGGGGATCAACGCTGCGCGCTCCGCGCGAGGCCAGGCGACGACCGTCGAGCCGGCGATCTTCATCTTGACGTGTGCCGTCTTGATCGCTTCCAACTCGCTCATGTTGACGATCGTCATCGCGGTTGCGGGGCCGTTATCTTCGGCAAAACACCCGACCAGCAGCGGGTCGTCGCACTCCATTTGCCGAATCGTCGGGAATGACCGGAGCGGGTTGCTGAATTTCAGGTAAGGAGTATCGTCCGTGCAGTTATGGGCGAGCGCGCCGAGGTTCTTGTACCGGACGAAGGCATCGGAGACTTTGCGAATCTCCTTGAAGACCGTGGCGGCGTCGTACCAGGCGTTGGTTCGCTTCCCGTCGACGGTGATCAGCGACGGACATTCCGGATTATGCCCCGCGTACGTCCAGCAGAGCAGACCCTTGCAGCCAAACGACAACATACAGTACGACTGCCAGCGGAACTCCGCTTCGGTCGGGGTTCGTTTGCTGGGAACCCAGGCGAACGTCTGGATACAGCACCAGAAATCCTTGTCATGCTCGCGGGCGGACGCGGCGATGATGTTGATCGATTCGCAATAGTCCTTGTAGGTCGTTCGCTTGCCGGCGGTCCAGTTGAGCGGGTAGATATCGGTGCAGATATACGGCGGGTCGAACTTCCGGCAAAAAGCATCGCAGTATTTCTTGTACAACTGGGGATCGGAATCGTAGTATTCGATCGCGGCGGCGGAGGCGCCGTATTTCAACTGCGCCGCGTTGGCGTACATGGGAAGCAAATTGATGTACGGCAGTTTGCCGCCGGTTTCCTTGTAGTACGTATTGCAGATCTCGGCGAGCTTGTCGTACTGGTCCGTTCCCGGCTCGTCGGTCACGTAGGTTCCGGCGAAACACGGATGGTCGAAGTATTCCGCGGTCGCCACGGCGGGATCCTTGTAGGCGCCGTCGCCGAGGATCAGTTCGACGCCGTACCGGTCGCAGTCCGCAAGCAGCATTTCCCTGTTTTCGGAGCCGGCCAGCGCTCCGTGGGCGATGATCCAATCGAAGCCGCCGGAACTGTACGTTTCGATGAAATCCTTCCCGATCGCCTCCTGCTGCGGGTTGACCCACGCTCCGATTCGAATCCGGTCGCGGGTAAAGTGCTCATTCGCATAGGGAGACGCGATGGTCGTTCCCAAGGCGGTTTGAACGGCCGTTTTCAGAGCAACGGCGGCTTCGGCGCGGGTAGCCGGCCTGGCTTCGGCTTTCAGGTGGATGTCGTACTCGCTTAGCATTTGGACCGCATGGTTCCAGGCGGGGTCCGAAAGCGGCTCGTTGGGGCGGAACTTCCGGTCTTCCACTCCGTCGAACAGACGCCGGGCAACGACGAATTGAATCGCCGACTGGGTCTGCGCAGCCAGGCTGGAGACGTCGTCCAAGGGAGTTTCGCCATTGACCAGATAATACTCTCCCGGCTTCTTCGCGACGAAGTGGGTGAATCCGCGGCGGTTCGTCTGGCAGACGGGAACAAGGGACTCAGCGCCCCCTGCGCCTTTCGGCCGGAACCGGACGACGGTCGTTTCGGACGGATTGTCGACGGCGGTCGACCGGAGCATGAAGTCGGCCTGGTCGAACCCCTCGGACAGGCAGCCGCCGGGAACCACAACCTGCTGAAGCGGCGCGATGAACTGCGTCGGCTGCGAATAGTCGGGGGCGTCGACGGCCGTCTCGAGAAAACGTTGAGCCTCCGCCTCCGACGGGAAGAACCCCAGGCGAGAGACTTGATAGATGGAATCCGTATCGCTCGGATTGGTCGGGTCGAACCGGAACGAAGTGATCGTTCCGGTCCAATTCTTATGGTCGAATTGGCGCATGTCGACAATCGCGGTCCGCCAGGTATTGTCCCCAACGACGGGAAACGAGGAGTAACTCTTGTCCGAAAGAGCCGTCAACGTGTCGGTCGTAAAGAACAAGCCTGCCTGCGAGATCGTCGTGTCGTACTTGTACCGAACGGCGAAAAACGGCCGGTCGGCGGCGGGGAACGCGTCGTCCTCGCCCATCGGAAGGGTCAGGGTAAGGTCGGTTCCGGTCGGAATCAACTTCGTCAACCCGACTTCGTAGTAGAGTTGCCCTTGCCCGAGCGAAATCGACTTCGCGTCCGGTCCGTTGTTGAAAACCCAGACCGGCTCGCGCGCGAAGAGGGAGCCGGCAGACACGACGATTGAAAGAACGAGGAGGGACTGTTTCATGCGGTAGCGTGGGGTGGTATTGATCATCGGGTTGCCGCTTGCTGGGATGGGCGTATGCTGGATGTTCACGATTTTTGCTGACGAAGGCCCGTTGGCCTTCAATGTATCGCCGCCGACGGTTCCTCAAGCGAGTTGGAGAACCTTGTTCATCTGGCGGGCAATCTCGGCCAGGTGCTCGCGATCGCCGCCGCTCACTTCCGCCGTGGCCCAGTTCCGGAAACCGATGTCCTTCAAACCCTGACGAACGCGGGCCCAGTCGATATCGCCCTCGCCGATGGGCACGTTGAATCCCTTTGCCATGCCTTCCTGCATGGCGATCTTGAGGCTGTACTCTTTGATGTGGATCTTGCCGATCCGTTTGCCCAGAACCTCGATCCAGTGCTGCGGCCAGCCCCAGCGCATCACGTTGCCCACGTCGAAATAGGCTTGCACCCAGGGGCTGTTGAACTCGTCGATGTAGCGGGCCATGCCCATCGGTTCGATGAGGAAAGTGGCCCAGACGTTTTCGATAAGGATGCGGATTTGCTTCTTCTCGGCCGTGGGGATCGCGGCGCGGATCGTCTCCTGCGAGTCGCGGTATTGTTGCAGGAGCGACGTTTTGGGATCGGCACGTACGACGTACAGCACCGTCGTCGCGCCGACCGCCGCCGCTAATTCAATGCTGGCGGGCAAATCGGCGCCGGCGCCGGAGAGGCCGTGGATCGGAATGCCGCTCTTCTGGCTGGCCTCGATGAACTGCTTGGGATCGGTGATGCTGGTGGTGTTCACTTCGACCCCGTCGAAACCGGCGCCCTTGAGCAGCCGGAACTTCTCTTCCGTGGAAACCTCCTCGCGAATCATGCTCCAGCCGACCGCTTTGCGAATGCGGTCGTCGGGCACGGAGGCCGCGGCGCCGGACAATAGCCCCGGCAGCGCCGTGCCGGCCAAGGCCAGTCCGGTGGACTGAATGAAGTGACGTCGATCGGTTTGCGTTTTCATCGGTGGCTCTCCCAGAGATCGAGGGTGTCTGAAACCGACAGAGGACTGCCCATCAGTATTGCAGACGGCCGAGGCACTGTAAAGCTATTGGGGCCGGAGCGTGATCTCAAGGCTTCGTCTGTTCGGCAAATCGCCCCTGATACGTCGCATGGCCCCGGCACCTTTCGAAGACAAACTGGCAAATGCGGGTTTTCGGATACAGCGCCAGCGGTGCGTGTCCGAGATTCACGATCTCAAGAACCTGATGGTTCGAGATACCCGGGTGCATGAAGCCCGCCGTAACATGGACCGCAAGGCCAAATCGCGCGAACCTGCTTCTCCCTTCCAGTCGGCCGGAGATATTGTCTGCCAGCGTGATCCTTTCCAGCGTAATCCCGAGGATCATCTCCCCCGGCTTGATCACCAGGTAACTTCCGTCCTCCACGTGGACGCTCCTGGTGATGTCCTCG
>JAAYEH010000373.1 GCA_012728855.1 Rhodopirellula sp.
ATCGTCGACCTGATCTATCAGGGCGGTCTGAATTACATGCGTTACAGCATTTCCAACACCGCCGAGTACGGCGACTACACCCGCGGCCCTCGGATCGTCAATGACGAGACCAAGGCCGAAATGAAGCGGATCCTTGCTGAGATCCAGACTGGTCAGTTCGCCAAGGAGTGGATCCTGGAGAACAAGGCCAACGCGCCCTCCTTCAAGGCGGTGCGGCGGCAACAGCGCGGCCACGAGGTCGAGGAAGTCGGCCGCCGTCTGCGGCGGATGATGTCCTGGATCAACGCCAAGGAAGTTTAGTCGTAACCTCCCCGGGCCGGGAAACTCGTCGCGCGACGGCGATTTCCCGGCTACCGGTTCTTCATCCGCGGGTCCAAGGCGTCGCGGAGGCCGTCGCCGAGAAAGTTCAGCGCGAAGAGCGTTGCGCCCAAGGCGAGCCCGGGAAAGAGGACCAGCCACCAGTAGATCCGCACCGGCGTGATCGCCTGGATCCCTTCGTTGGCCAGCAGTCCCCAGGAGACGTCCGGCGGCTCGACGCCCAGCCCGAGGAAGGAGAGAAACGCCTCGAAGAGCATCACGCGCGGGATGGTCAGCGTCAGATAGACGATCACCACGCTCAGCAGGTTGGGAACGAGGTGGACGAACAAAACGCGCGCCCGCGATGCCCCCAGCGCGCGGGCCGCCTCCACGAATGGTTCGTTCTTCAGCGACAGCACCTGTCCGCGCACCACGCGGGCCATCGTCAGCCAATAGATCGCGCCCACCACGACGAAGAAGATCATGATGCGGTTGATCCCGTAGGTTTCCAGCGACTGCTTGATCGGTTCCGCCCCGAGAATGGTGATGATGAAAATCACCAGGAAGATGAAGGGGATCGAGTAGAGCACGTCGATGATTCGCATCATGAGGTTGTCCGCGGCGCCGCCCAGATAGCCGGCGACCGCCCCGTAAGAAACGCCGATTACCAGTGAAACGAAGGTTGCCACCACTCCGACCGCCAGCGAGATCCTCGCGCCCCAGCAAAGCCGCGAGAACAGGTCTCGCCCCAGTTTGTCCGTCCCGCAGATCGACGCCATCGACCACCGGCCGAAAACCGCCACGCGGAAATCCAACAACGCTTGGCTGAACCGGTCCAAACGGCCGAAACCCTCGTCGAGCGGATCGCGAAAGTCGGCCTCGGCGTCTTCCGGCACCTCCAGCGAAGCAACGGCCGGCGGCCAAACCCGTGGCGACTGGAATTGTCGCAGGGTGTCGACTCGCCGCGGCGCTTGCAGCGGCAACGCGGGCGTCAGCACCGCCAGCACGGCCAGCGCCGCCAGGAACCAAAGCGACAGCATCACCATTCGGCTCTTGCGAAGCCGCCGCCAGGCATCCTGGCCCGGGGAGACGCCGCGGGGCGGCACGTCGCCTGCCGGTGGCTGGTCCGCGGTCCGATCGGTCGGTCGGAGGTGGGAAGTTGGGATCACAAGTTATTCCAGCTTGATCCGCGGATCGAGTAGGGCATAGGTCATGTCAACCAGCAAGTTCATCGTGTAGAGCAAGGCTGTATATAAGAGGACTAATCCCATCGCCAGCGTGTAATCGCGTTGGTTGGCCGCCTCGATGAAATGGATCCCCAGTCCCGGTATCGCGAAGATTTTTTCGACGACCAGTGATCCGGTCAGAATCCCGGCGATTGCCGGACCGAGAAATGAGACCACCGGCAGCATCGCCCCGCGTAGCGCGTGGCGGAGCACAACGGCCGGTGTGGAGAGCCCCTTGGCATAGGCGGTGCGGATGTAGTCCTGGCCCAGCACGTCGAGCATCCCGGTTCGCGTCAGCCGCGCGATGTAGGCGGCGTATGGAGCGCCCAGGCAGAATGCCGGCAGGATCAAGTGTCCGACCGTACCCCAGCCCGCGGCCGGAAAGAGGGGAATCACGAAGACGAAAAGGATGATCGCGATTGCCGCGATGATGAAATTCGGCAAGGCGATGCCCAACGTGGCAATCGACATCAGCGATACGTCGAGCAGCGTCTGCCGCCGCACCGCCGAGACGATCCCGGCGGTCAAACCGACGGCGATCGCCAATCCCAGCGCGACCAGACCCAGCGAGGCGGAAACCGGCAGCCCTTCGGCGATGACCTCGTTGACCGTGAAGTCCGACATGCGGAAGCTGTACCCCAGGTCGCCGGTGGCCGTCTTGCTCAATTCCCGCAGGTATTGCTTCCAAAGCGGGTCGTCGAGGTGATAACGGGCACGGATATTAGCCTCGATCTGCGGGTCGAGCGTCCGCTCCCGGTCCAACGGTCCGCCCGGTACCGATCGCATCAGCAGAAAGCTCACCGTAAAGACGGTCCAAAGCGTGATCGCCATCCACAGCAGCCGCCGCAGGAGAAACCCGATCATCACAGCCCCTCCTCACGCAGGACGCGGGCCTTCTCGACCGGATCGATGCGGATGTCTTTGAGCGGATGGGTATCGAGGATATTCGGGTAGTACCCGCGCACGTAGGGACGCACCATCGCCCGCGACACCGTGAAATAGACCGGAATCACCGGCATCTCCTCCATCAGGATCCGCTCGGCACGCTGGAAACACTCCATGCGTCGCCGGTCGTCCTTCTCGACGCGAGCCTGCTCGAGGAGGCCATCGAATTGGGCGTTGCTCCAACGAGTGTGGTTCGAAGGGCTGTTGGACGCGAACATCATCAGAAACGTCGCCGGGTCGACGTAGTCGCCGATCCAGCCGGCCCGGGAAACCATGAACTCGCCAACCCGACGGCTGTTGAGGTACCTCGCCCAATCCTGGTTCTGAAGCCGGGCATCGACCCCCAGATTCCTCTTCCACTGCGACTGGATCAGTTCGGCGATGGCCTGGTGCGATTCGTTCGTGTTGTAGAGAATCTCGATCTTCGGCAGTCCGCGACCGCCGGGATAGCCGGCATCGGCCAGCAGGCGTCTGGCCTTTTCGATGTTCATGTCTTCGCATTCGGCGGGCGTGTAATCCGTGTAACAACGGATGTCGGTCGGCACCACGCTGCGGGCCGGCTTCTGGCCGGCACGAAGGATCTTGGTGACGATCTCGCTGCGGTCGATGGCCATCGACAGTGCCTGCCGCACGCGGGGATCGTCCAGCGGCGGTTTCTCCACGTTCAACAGATAGTATTCCGTCCCCAGGTACGGCGACGGCTGGAAATCGGCCTGTCGCCGCCCGATCAGGTCGGGGATGATCTCGTTGGGCACGGTCGGTACCCAGTCCGCGTCCCCGGTCAGATAGAGGTTCAGGCCCGTAATCGTCGATTCCACCGCCAGTACGTCGATGACATCGGTTCGAACGTTATCGCGATCCCAGTATCGCGGGTTCTTCACCAATCGGATACGGTCGCGAATCCGCCGCGACTGGAGCAAGTAAGGGCCGTTGCTGACGATGTTCTCCGGCTTGGTCCAGGCCGGATACCCGTAGGTCTCGACACATTTCCGATTGACCGGCGACAACGGATAGAAGCCCATCAGGTTGATGAAATAGGGCACCGGGTGCCGCAGCCGGATTTCCAGCGTCGCCCGGTCAACGGCGCGGATTCCGACATGGTGGAAATCGTAAAGGAGCCAACGATAGTCACGGACTCCGGCCGCCGCAGCGCTTTTTCCGAAGCGGTGTTCGGTCCCGTTGATCGCAACGACGTAGACCGGTTCGTCGCCGTCGCCTTCCATGCGAATCAGCGTTCCGCGGCGAATCTCGCCGGAAGCATACGGCCGTGCGCCGGGCGGTCGCTGGGGTAGTTCGACTTCCACCGGATCGCCGATCTCCACCCGGCCGCTGCTGTACTTCTCGGCGCCGACGAGATACCACAGTTCGTAAGCATATTCCGCGCCGGTCCGCGGGTGCAAAAAGCGGCGGTACGACCAGACAAAGTCCTCGGCCGTGACCGCCTCGCCGTTCGACCAGCGGGCGTCCTCGCGCAAGTGGAACGTGTAAACGAGCTTGTCGTCGGAAATCTCCCACCGCGCGGCCACCCCGGGCTGCGGCGATAGATCCTGCGGATCCCAGCTACACAAGCCCTCGAACAACGCCCGCACCACTCTCCCTTCCGGCTGCCCAGTCACCAGCGCCGGATCGACCGTTTTGATCTCCGTGCCGTTGGAAAACGTGAAATCCGCCGGTTCGAGCCTGCCGAACGAAAAGGCCCGGATCAACGCGCTAAGGCAGGCGATCATGAGCAGATAAGCGATAATGGTTCTCATGAATTCCTTGCCAGGCATGAAGCTCAGGGCGGTTCATTGTACGTCAGGCTTTCCTGCCTGACCACATTTGACTTCCGGTTGTCTCCCTCAAGCCATAGAATCAATCCAGGCGAAAGTGTTCTTGACCGTTTCAGCCTTCTAGCGAGTCCGTATGGAAGACGAATCCCTCCAGCAGCGCCACAAGCCGCCGGCACCCTTGGAACGTCCGCGCGAGTTGGTCATCGTCTGTCCGCCGATGCGGAGCAACGTCAACCTGTCGAGAATCGCGCGGGCGGCGGGCTGCGCGGGCGTGCGGCGGATGGTTTGCTGCGGCAATGCCCGCATCCTGCCCGAAATATCGCGCGACGTCGGCGACTCGCTGGAAATTGAAATCCGCCGAACGCTGCCGCCCGTGCTGAAGAAACTCCGACAAGAGGGGTTTGCACTGGTCGCCTTGGAACAGACGGCAACGTCACAGCCGATCTACACATTCGGTTTTCAACGGAAGACCGCCCTGGTCATCGGCAACGAGCGGTTGGGGATCGAAGAGGAGGTGCTGCGGATGGCGGACCATGTTGTGGAAATCCCGGTCTACGGAATGCCCTACGCGCACAATGCGGCCACGGCGACAGCCATGGCCTTGTACGAATACTGCCGGCAATTCCCGCGCGGCTAACCGCCCGCCGATGCGTCAAACGACGGGCTGCCGCAATCGCAGTGCGTCGTCACTGCCTGGCGAGTCGCACATCAAATCACTGAGATGGATTGCCCGGAGGTGCGCACGCGTGCATTCGGTGATTCGGTCCAGAACGGCCTGCAGGCGGTCGCCCGCATCTGCCGGGAAGTTGCCTTTCATCGGGAGCCCGGTGGCCAGGGGCCCATCAATCGCCTCAATGAGATCCAGCAGGCTAATTGCCTCCGGAGGACGCCCCATCACGAAGCCGCCTCCCCCTCCACGCGTTGATTCAAGCATCCCCTGTTTGGTAAGATCTCGGAGTATTTGCAGCAAGAATCTCTCCGGCATTTTTCCTTCGGCTGCCAGCTTTCCGCAGGCCACCGGGCAAGTTTTCCCACTGCTCGCCAAGCGCAGAACCGCATGAATGGCGTAGGTAACACTCTGGGATAACTTCATCATCCCCTCCCAATAAGAAATGCCCTGAGATATGCCAGCCCCGGAAGCACGTTGCATAAAAAAACCCCCGCAGCGCAGAGTACCGCGCAGCGGGGGCTGTCATAGCCAAGCCGACCACGCCCATCGCGAACGTGGCCGAACGATGTATACCATACCTTTGGCAGACTGTTAAGAGCTTGGCGAAAAATCAGTCCCAGTAGATCCCGATTGCCGAGTAGGTTCCGCCTGCCGAGCGGAACCTGTTTTGCAGATCCCGCTTGCCGAGTACGTTCCGCTTGCCGAGCGGAACCTGTTTTGTAGATCCCGCTTGCCGAGCGGGATCTGCGTGTCAAGCCCTCCCGCTCGGCAAACGTCACTTACATCGTGTCTCGCGTCGAGGGGCATTTCCCCCTCCGCACGAATAAGGTAGGATGACAAGTAACCGTTCACTGGGCGGCCGGGGACTGGTCCATTGTTCGTCTCCCTCCTCCCTGCCCGATCCGCCGGGATATTCTATCGAGCGTTCTCCTGACATGCGATACGTCGCGTTGCGCAAGCTGGCCGGTCTGGTAGATCCGGTGTTGTATCCCGTAGCAGCGATCGGCCTGGCGGGCTGGGCCATGCTGGCTTTCAGCCACTTCGGCTGGCACGAAGCGGCCGCCAAGTTTCTCTCCGCCGCCGCGATCCGCGCGGAAACGGAGCGGTTCGCATGGTGTTCGGCCCTCTGGATCGCTTCGTTGACGTTATTATGCATCGGCCATGCACGGGCCAACCAACGACGGGGACGAACCGAAGCGGAACTGCGTCTACGGGCGGAAGTATTGCACAATATCTACGATGCCATTTTTGTCACCGATTTGAATTACTCCATCGTCGAATGGAACCTCGGAGCGGAACGGACATTCGGTTACACCAAGGAAGAGATGCTCGGCCGGCAGCCGGACACGCTCGCGCCGTCGCCGGTGGTCCAGCGCCTCAAGGCGTTGGCCCGCGAGGCCGTCGCGCAACGCCGACCGCTCCACACAGAGGCGACCATCCTCCGCAAGGACGGCTCCGAAGGCTATTGCGAAGCCGTCATCGTCGCGGTAGAGGACCAACGGGGCGAGGCGGCTGCGATGGTCGCCATCGGACGCGACGTCACCGAGTTGAGATCCGCTCAACAGCGGGCATTGCAGGCCGAACGGCTTGCCGCTATCGGACAGATGGTTGCCGGCCTGGCGCACGAAAGCGGCAACGCCCTGCAGCGAAGCCAGGCTTGTCTGGAAATGCTCGCCCTGGAGGTAGGGGATCGGCCGGTTGCGGTCGACCTGGTCGACCGCGCCCTGTCCGCGCAGGAGCATCTCCGTCAGCTTTACGAACAGGTTCGCCAGTATGCCGCGCCCGTCGTTCTGCGGCGGGAGTCGCTCGACTTGAAAACACTCGTCGAGGAAGCGTGGGGCGACTTGGAACCGATCCGCAAGGGGAGAGAGGCGACGGTCCAGTGGATCTCGGAACCGTCCGCCGGAACCTGCTGGGCCGATCGCTATGCCATCAAGCGGGTCTTTCGCAACATCCTCGAGAACTCGCTGGCTGCCTGCGGCGATCCCGCCAGGATCACCGGCCGGGCCGAAGCGGGGCAGATCGGCCAGAACGCCGCCGTGCGAATCCGTTTTCGCGACAACGGTCCCGGGTTTACCGCCGACCAGCGCCAACGGATTCTCGAGCCGTTCTACACCACCAAGACCCGCGGCACCGGGCTCGGTTTGGCCATCAGCAAGCGGATCATTGAAGCCCACGGCGGCCAGATCGCCGTCGGCGACGCCGCGGCGTGCGGCGCCGAAATCGTGGTGGTTCTTCCCAAGGAGTGATCGTGAACGACAGCTTGCGCATCGCCGTCGCCGACGACGAGCCCGACATGCGGGACTATTTTGCGACCATTCTTCCCGGCATGGGCCATGAGGTCGTGGCAGTGGCGCGGACGGGCCGCGAGTTGATCGATCTCTGTCGGGAGTCGCGTCCCGATCTGTTGATCGTAGACATCCGCATGCCCGAGATGGACGGCATCGAGGCCGCCGCCGAAATCTGCTGCACCGAGCCGGTGCCCGTGATCCTGGTGTCCGCATTCCACGATCCGGATACGATCGAGCGAGCCGGCGCGGAGTATGTTTTTGCCTATCTCGTCAAACCGATCAAACAGGCCGACCTCAAGCCCGCCATTGCCATAGCCATGAAGCGGTTCCAGCAGTTCCAAGAGCTTCGTCGCGAGGCGGTCGATCTCCGCCAGGCGCTGGATGACCGCAAGATCATCGATCGGGCCAAAGGGGTCTTGATGAAGCGCGGCGGCATGGAAGAGCAGGATGCCTTCCGGCGACTCCAGAAGTTGGCCAACCAGAAGAATCTCAAGCTGGTGGAGGTGGCGCGCCACATTCTTCTCGCCGAAGAGGCGATCGGACCGCCGTAGAGGCGACGGGCCCTCTTCTCGACGCATTGCATGAGGGCGCTCGCCCCCACCGCGGCATACCGGCGCCCCCGCCTTTCATGGCAGTCGCCCAAATGGTTGCTTACGTTCGATTCTTCTTCTAAGATAATGGTGGCTGATTGGCCTGAGGGGGCATCTGGGCAACGGCTTATGGGTAACGGCTTATTTCGTAGCAAGTCGATTGCGAGAACTGTCCCGGAATTGTTGACTCAATTATGGGGAGGTATGGTATGACTGCTCGAAGAAGATCCGGTTTTACCTTGGTGGAATTATTGGTGGTGATCGCCATTATTGGCATTTTGATCGCGCTTTTGCTGCCGGCGGTGCAGGCGGCTCGCGAAGCGGCCCGCCGTTCGCAGTGCAGCAACAATCTCAAGCAGATCGGCCTCGCTCTGCACAACTATCACGACACGCACCTCGTGTTTCCAGCCGGGCAGATACTTTGGAACAACAATGCTCCGGCCGGTTGTGGACTGGTTGGAACTACCCGTTTATTCGGCTGGCAAGTTCCTCTGCTCCCCTATATTGAACAAGGGCCTTTGCACGACCAATTCAACTTCAGGTTGCCCACGGCGATCGATGTCTTGGGGCCGAACGCCCAACCGATGTGGACTTTCATCAATGTGTATCTGTGTCCGAGCAACATCAACTTGAAGGGAGTCAACTGGACCGGCAATACCAACCCGTATTCCTCAAGTGCCAACGAAGACAGCACTCCCACGCATTACACGGGGATCGCGGACGACGATTGCGCAATTGAGAACTGCGCGGCCTCCGGATGGTTTGGTTGCGATACGGGCGCGACCGGAGACGGTATTTTTTTCATGGGGTCGAAGATCAAGATGCGCGACATCAAGGACGGTACGAGCAACACGATCGCCGTCGGCGAGAACGTCGGGCCGGAAACCAGCTATAACGGCAAGACGTGGGTCGCCTGGAACATGATGGACGTCAACCGCGGCATCAATTACCCCTTCCGGCTCGTTCCGCCGCTGTCGCACAACGGCTTTGCGAACAGTAATGGACCGGCGAGCTACCATCCGGGCGGCTGCCAGTTTATGCTGGCGGACGGATCGGTCCGTTTCATCTCGGAGACGGTGAATCAGACGACGCTCCTCGGTCTCGCCACACGCAACGGTCGTGAGGTTCTGGGCGAGTTCTAGTCGGCTCCTTGCCGGAAGGAGTTTTTACCCGGGAGGTAGGCTATGAAGGCAGTGCTGATGCGGATGTGGGCGGTCCTCGTCGTTGGCGCGATGGCGGCGAGCGTCGGCTGCGGCGGGGGTGGCGTTGAGCGGGTGGACGTGTTTGGCGCCGTCACCTATCAGGGAGAACCGGTGAAGGACGGCTCGATCATGTTCGTCCCGCAAGCAGAAGGCGCCACCGCCGGGACAAACATTACCGATGGCAAATACGCGGCCGAGGGCGACGGCGGCGTGCCGCCCGGGAAGTATTTCGTGAAGATCTCCTCGACGGTCGAGGACAAGGAGAACTGGGTGGAAGACGCCATGCCCATTCCGCCTTCAAAAGAACTCCTGCCGGAAAAATACAACGCGACCACGGAACTGACCTTGGAGGTTCCGTCCGGCGCGGGAGAACTCGAACAGAACTACGATTTGCAGTGATCGCAACCGTTCACGGAGGGCGGATGCTGGTCCATCGAACCTGATATGCCGGAACCTATGCCATCGGATTCAGCGGCAGCGTCGCCTCTTCAGGAGCAGCCGTCGCCGATCGAATCCCCACAATCCGGTTGCAAAGGGAAGGGGGCGAGTTTCGGCGTCGTCCTTTTGTGGACCGCCGTGGGAGTGTCCGTGGGGATTGCCGCCGCATGGCCGATGGGGTGGGCTTCGACCTTTTTTCGCGCCGGCCCTTTGCCCCAAGAATTGATGAGGCGTATGCCGGCCGATCCATTCGCTTCCCTCCCCCCGGAGGTTTTCGCCGAAATCGTTGCTCACCAGCGCGTGGCCCTGTTGCGCAACACGGCGTTGGCGTTCGGGATCTGCGGCGCGATGAGTTTGACCGCGTTCGGACTGCTCTACAGTTTGTCTTTACGAAGCTGGCACCGCGTATTCCGCGCGCTGGCGGGCTGCCCGGTGGTCGGCGCCGTCGGCGGAGCGTTGGGGGGCGCTTTGGCCGTGATGCTCGAAAGCCGGCTGAGGAATTCCGGCGTTTCCGATCCGGTCGTTTGGATGGGCCTTTCGCTGGCGGTTGCGTGGGCAGCGCCGGCCGTAGGTTGCGGCATCTTGGCGGCATGGGTGACCTGGGATCGTCGCGTTTTGTGCAGTGCCGCTCGCGCAGCCGTTGCGGCCGAATTGATCGCAGCCGTTCTGTTCGTGCCCACCGCCATGATCCTTTTCCCGCTAGAACGGCTCGACCGGCTCATTCTCCCCTCGTTTGCCCTCCGCGCCTATGGTGTTTCCTTGGCGACGGGACTCTTGGCACTGGCCTTGGGTCGATCCCTCGTTCGGCATAAGCGAGTCCACGGACCTTTCGATTGCTTGAAATCCAACGCCCGTTGTCGTTAAGTCAGGTTTTCCGCTGGGGCATTTCTTCAACCGCCCGCCACCTTCCCTCCCCATCGCCATGTTGTTCTGCTTCAAATACTGGGCGATCACCACTTCAACGCGACGGCTCTGCCGGTGTCAACGACCCGGCGTGCGTCCAACGGGGGACAACCTCTAGGCGCGGATTGGGCCGACCATCTGGCTTTCGGCGCGCCAACTCGCTAACGTGGTAGCCTGATCTCGCTTGCTGTCGGATCGTCGCGGTCAGCGAGCAGCAAGCGTAGTCTACCTCAGTTTTTCCATTGAGGAGGTGTTCGATGAAGATGGGACGTCAGTGGTTGTTGTTGGTCATGGTCTTGCTGATTGCCTGCCCGATCTTGGCGGCCGAGAAGAAGAGCGAGAAGAAGGCCGCCAAAAAGGGCCCGCCGAAATGCCCCGCCGAGCAGCGAATCGAGCAGTGGACGACGGGGCTGTCGCTCACCGACGAGCAAAAGGCGAAGCTCGCCCCGGTCAAGAAGGAGTTCGGTCCGAAATTGGCGGAACTGATGAAGCAGCGTCAAGCCATTTATACGCCGGAGCAGATAGCGGCCATGGCCGAAGCCCGCAAGGCAGCCGCAAAGGAAGGCAAGAAGGGCCGGGATCTCTACCAGGCCGCCAATGCCGCTGTCACGCCGAACGACGAACAGGCCGCGAAGCTCGCCGAGGTCCGAAAGGAGATCGGCAAGCTTGAGAAGGATCTCCGCGCAGCGATGATGGACGTGCTCACGCCGGAGCAGAAAGCGGAAATCAAGACGGCCGCCAAGAAACCCGCCAACTAAGACATTCGCTGAGCGTCTTGATTCAGGGGCCGTCGCCGGCAGAGCCGGCGCGGCCCTCGTTTTGAATTGGGCCATCCTGGAGGGGACACCATACCCATTTCCGCCGCTCGTTAGCGCAAATTAAGTAGGGTGTCCCCTCCCCGAATTTCCCCGCCCGCTAATACTCTGGAAACAGAGCGCCGGGGATCTCGGCGCCGTAGCCGTCGAGCAACCGCCCGGCTGGAGGAACGTGCATCGACGGGAAAACCTCCAGGATCTCCCCAATGCTGGCGCCGCGCAATTCCGGGTTGGGATGAAGACAGCCGGCGAGGAAATTGGTGAGCATCTCGTTGATGAAGACGGCATCCGTTGAATCGCTGATGGCTCCGGCCAGCTTCGCATCGATCTTCATGGCGCTCATGCGCGCGACGGCATCCGACAGCGCGGCCCGAATCGCCTGGTGCCGGCCCGGATTCTCGGCCACGACACCAAAGCGCGCGGCGTTCGGCACGAACTCCAGGCAGCGGCGGGACACGACCGGAAAGCCGCAAATCAACTGGAAAGTGAGATTGGCCAGTTGATAGATATCCTGCTGAACGGACGCGGGCTCGCCGGCAAAGCGTTCCGGGGGCGTGATGAGCGGGAAGCCATCGACGGATTCATCCTTGGCGCCTAGCGGCCGCGCAAACTCGAAGTCAACGATCTTGCAGAGCGTTCGCTGCGGGTTGAGCCTGATGGCCCGCGGAGCCAGCCCGCTATGTACGACGCCCGCTTGGTGCAGTTCATACAGGGCCATCGCAACCTGGTAGCCGATGCATAATGCACCGGTGGGGTGCGTGGTCCGGTTTCGATGCAGCGGAACGTCGAGCGTCGTGCCCGGAAACTTCTCGGTCACCAGGTAATACGCGCCGTCGGGGTTGATGTACGTATCGCGGACATTCAAGAGAAACGGGCTGTGCGCCATGGAACGGCCCTTCACCACCCGCTCAAACAGGGTGAACCGCTCGCCTTGAAGGCCCCCCTGTCCCGCCGTCGGCACCTGGTAGATTTCGACCGGCGCGTCGTTCAGCGGATCGAATCCGTCGAAGATGCGAGCGAGGCCGCGCTGCTCGATGAGCTGATCCACGCGGTAGCGTCCGGCCAACACCCGCGATTCGTTCAGGTGCCCTTCCAGCCCCAGCTCGGTGACGATCTGGTCGATGTCCGACGGCTTTGCGCACTTCAACCGATCGAAGGGCGGGATGGGCGAACTGTCGTCCAGCAGCACCGGAATGATCCGAAAATCGGGGCGGCGGCTGCGCTCGCCAAGCGCGCTGCTGACCTCAAAGCGCACGCCTTCCCCCGGGCCGCTTTGCTGCTGCAAGGCTTCATGGTAATCTCGGCTCAACAGGATGATCAGCGCGTCCACCGTGCCGATTGTCTCTTCCATGAACGATTTGATGTCTTCCCCGAAAAAGAGACTGCGCTGGTCGATGATCACTTCGATGGAGAAGAAACGAAGCCGCGCCGCCAAGTCCCGCACCAGATCGAACCGGGGGCGATCCTTATAACGATAGGAGATGAAGACTCTTTTCACGCGATCCTCAAATCGGCGTATAGGCAGCGGAACGGCGCATGGCCCGTGGATAGAGCAGATCTTCAGCGGTCCAGTGAGCATATCCTACTGAGTCGGTTCCTTTCCCGCAATCGGCACAAAGATCCGGCGAACAGGGATCATTGATCTTCTATAGCGAGTAGCGCACTTCGTCACCCGCTGACCCAACCCACGCCGCCGGCCGGGATGGATATTCAACCCCACCCGCGGCTGGTTGGCGATTTTCCCACAACGCGCCGATCGAAGCGGGCGCCCATCACTGCCTGCCGGCCCTGATGGCCGCACGGGCCATTGACAATGGCCGCCGGCAGATTTTCGATGCGGAGAAACGCGAGATCCGCGCAGGCCAATCGACGGGTCAGCCGGACCAACGCAATAGGTGCAATATGGCCCAGACAGCGCTCTGGGTTCTGCTGGCGGCTTGACTCTTTGGCAATACCGAAGGCGGCGATTGGCACTTGCTGGCAGCGGGCGACAGCATCGTTAACGACACGATGCGATCCGGATGCGTGGCGAAGCTGCAGGAAGCCTACCCGAAAGCCAAGTTCCGAGAGGCAGTCTGCGTGCGGGGCGGAGGTGGCTACCAGCATTACAGGGAAGATGGCCGCATCGCCCGCAACGTCGTCCCGCGCCAGACCCTAGCTGGTCTTCATCGGCCGTTTCAGAGGCTATCCGGAAACGGGGACTGGCTCCGAGCCACAAATCCGCGGACACGTCAGAAATATGCCTTGGTGAGGTGCCTGTCCCCGTTCTTGAACCACAGGTCTGCACAGCAAGCTTGTTGCGTCCCTGCCCACGGTTTGCGGCGGAGTCTCCAGCCGCTGCCAGTCGGCGGTCCTCCCGCCCGGAAGCGCGTGGTGCCCAAACGTTCTCCGATTTGAGAAATCGCGAACTTGGGCACCACAGGTACCCTGGGTGGCAAGGGGCTTCGCGAAACTGGAAAAACGCCATCGTTGACCGCTACATTTTCTGCGGAAAACTCCTCCTAACCTCTCGCAATATATGCAGTTAGCTTCTCCGCGCCGCGGCACGCGATAATGGACGAGAATCCTCACTCGACACGGCTATTTGTCCAAGAGTTGGATCATTCGCAATCATTGACATGGAGTGGTGCATGGCCTAGCATAAGTTGGGGAGTCGATGGAGAAAAGCCATGTCCGTGTCTGACGAAGCGAAGGGCCTGATGCCGGGAACCGACGCTGCAATTCCCGGCGATTTCGTATGCCGGCTATCCGTCGAGCAGTACCACCAGATGGCGCGAGCGGGAATCCTTTCGGAAGATTCTCCCCTGGAACTGCTCGATGGATGGTTGGTGCCGAAGATGACGAAGAATCCCCCGCACAGTGTTGTCACGGATCGCGTCCGCAGGGCACTAGAGCAGACGCTGCCAGCCGGATGGCTCGTCCGGTCGCAGGAACCGATCACGCTTTCGGCGAGCGAGCCGGAACCGGATGTGGCCGTGGTTCGAGGGGAACTCGACGATTACCTGGAGCGTCATCCGGAGCCGCACGAGGTCGCGCTGGTCGTGGAAGTATCGGACATTAGCCTTCGGCGCGATCGCACCACGAAGAAACGTCTCTATGCCGAAGCGGGCATCCCGCTGTATTGGATCGTAAACCTCCTCGATCGCCACATTGAAGTCTACGGCGATCCCTCGGGCCCCGGCGAGTCGCCCGATTATCGCGCTCGCCGCGACTTTGCTGCCACCGACGCGATTCCCGTTGTTATCGATGGCCGGTCCATCGGAGAGGTGGCGGCGCGCGAGATCCTGCGGTAAGTGCAAACCAATCGCCAACCCGCGAGGAACCAAGGCGCGACAAGCAGTACGTCTCGCCTTATCAGCCTCTTGGCCTATGTTTCAGCCCCGCGCGCTTGCGCCCTTCAGCAGCCACCGGTCGATGGCGCGTGCGGCCAGGCGGCCTTCATTGATGGCATGGACCACCAGCGAAGCGCCGCGAACCGTATCGCCGGCGGCGAAGATGCCGTCGTCGGTGGTCATCCAGTCGCGGACGACGACGTTGCCGCGTCCGTTGGTCTGTATGCCCAACTGCTCGATCAGTCCCTTGTGGACGACATGCAGAAATCCCATCGCCACCAAGACCAGGTCGGCCTTGAGCATAAAATCGCTGCCGGCGCGCGGGGCCATCTGCCAACCCTTCTCACCGCAAGTCCAATCGACCTCGCAGGCATGAAGTTCCGTCACCGTGCCGTCGCTGCCGGACAACGCCTTCGTCAACACGCCCCAGCGCCGCCGGCAGCCTTCCTCGTGGGAACTGGAGGTTCGCATGATCACCGGCCACATCGGCCAGGGAGTCTGCGGGTTCTTTGCTTCCGGCGGTTTGGGGAGGATCTCCAGTTGCGTGACCGACCGGGCACCCTGCCGGGTCGAGGTTCCCACGCAGTCGCTGCCGGTGTCGCCGCCGCCAATCACAACCACGTGCTTGTCGGTGGCGAGGATTTCGGGCTGCGCCAAGGAAGCGATCGAATCACCGGCGACGCGGCGGTTTTGCTGCGGCAGGAAGTCCATCGCGTAGTGGATCCCCTTGAGATCCTTGCCGGGAACCTCTAGCGGCCGTGGTTGGCCGGCGCCCATCGAGAGGCAGACGGCGTCGAAGATCTTGCGGAGATAGCGGCCTGAGACGTCGGCGCCGACATTCACGCCCGGCTCGAACTTGGTTCCCTCGGCCACCATCTGCTCGAGGCGGCGGTCCATGATCCGTTTCTGCATCTTGAAATCCGGGATGCCGTAGCGAAGCAGGCCTCCCATCCGGTCGTCCTTTTCAAAGACGACCACCTCGTGGCCGGCCCGCGTAAGCTGCTGAGCGACCGCCAGACCCGCCGGCCCGGACCCGACCACCGCCACGCGTTTGCCGGTTCGCCGCGCCGGCCGCACCGGCTTGATCCAACCCTCCTTGAACGCCCGTTCCGCGATCTGAAACTCGATATGCTTGATGTTCACCGGATCGTCGTTGATGGCCAGCGTGCAGGCGGCTTCGCAGGGGGCCGGGCAGACGCGTCCGGTCACCTCGGGGAAATTGTTGGTCGAATGCAGGTTTTCGGCCGCTTCGCGCCAGCGTCCACGGTAGACCAAATCGTTGAATTCGGGTATGCGGTTCTTCACCGGGCAGCCCGCCCCGTGGCAGAACGGGATACCGCAGTCCATGCATCGCGCGGCCTGCTCGTTAAGCGTTTTGTCGACCAGGGGGCGGTCGATCTCGTACCAGTCCTTGATCCGCTCCTCGACGCGGCGGTGACCGATCTCAACGCGGGAAAACTGAAGAAATCCGGTGGGGCTAGCCATGAAATACCTCCTCGGTCAGCGGAGTCTGCTCGCCGCCGACGGCTTCTTGCTCGCGCAACCGCTCCAGCGCCTGGCGATAGTCGATCGGGATCACCTTCACAAACTTGCCGGCGGCCTCCTGCCAGTTGTCGAGCAAACGGGCCGCCTGCTGACTGCCGGTCCAGCGGTAGTGCCGGCGGATCAGATCGTGGAGCACTTTGGAGTCGTCTTCCTGCCAGATCGACTCCAGGTCGACCATGTCGAGGTTTGCCAAGGTGTCGAACAGTTGGTGCTCGTCGAGCACGTAGGCGATGCCGCCGCTCATGCCGGCGGCGAAATTCCGCCCGGTGCGGCCCAGGACGACCACGGTGCCCCCCGTCATATACTCGCAGCCGTGATCGCCAACCCCTTCCACCACCGCCACTGCTCCGCTGTTGCGGACGGCGAAACGCTCGCCGACCAGCCCGTTGATGTAGACCTCACCCGCGGTTGCGCCATAGAGGAGCGTGTTGCCGGCAATGACGTTGTCAATCGGATCAAACGGTGAGCCCGGAGGCGTTTGGACGACGATCCTGCCGCCGGACAACCCCTTACCCAAGTAGTCGTTCGCCTCGCCGATCAGCCGTAGAGTGACGCCGGGGCCCATGAATGCGCCGAAGCTCTGCCCTGCCGCGCCTCGAAATGTGATCTCCAGGGTTCCATCCGGCAGTCCTTTCGCGCCCTGCCGCTTGCAGATGCGGTTGCTGAGAATGGCGCCGACCGCACGGTGCGTGTTGCGGATCGGCATTTCCAGGCGGGTCGGCGCAAGAGTCTCCAGACAATCGCCGATCTGTTCGAGGATCTGCCAGTCGAGGTGATCCTTGTGCGTGTCGGGTTGGGGGCGGGTTCGCCGCAGCGAGCAGCCGTTGCGCGGGACGGGCGCGGTGAAGATGCGGGAGAAATCCAGCCCCTTGGCTTTCCAATGGCCGACCGCCTTTCGCGCAACGAGCCGATCGACGCGCCCGATCATCTCGTCGAAGCTGCGGAAGCCCAACTCGGCCATGATCCGGCGGATGTCCTCCGCGATGAACGTGAGAAACCGCACGACAAACTCGGCCTTGCCGTGAAATCGCTTCCGTAGTTCCTCCTTTTGCGTGGCGATGCCGACCGGGCAGGTTCCCAGGTGGCATTTCCGCATCAAGATGCATCCCAGCGTCACCAGCGCCGAGGTGCCGAACCCGAACCGCTCAGCGCCCAACAGCGCGCCGATCACCACGTCGCGGCCGGTCTTCATCTGCCCGTCCGCCTGCACCAGCACGCGGTCGCGCAGCCCGTTGAGCACCAGCGTCTGCTGGGTTTCCGCCAGCCCGATCTCCCACGGCGCTCCGGCATACTTGATCGACGACAGTGGGCTGGCCCCGGTGCCTCCGTCGTGGCCGCTGATGAGCACCTCGTCGGCGTTGCCCTTGGCCACTCCCGCCGCCACCGTCCCGACTCCGACCTCCGAGACGAGCTTTACCGAGACCATCGCCTCCGGATTGGCGCACTTCAAGTCGTAGATTAACTGGGCCAGGTCTTCGATCGAATAGATGTCGTGGTGCGGCGGCGGCGAGATCAGAGAGACGCCGGGGGTGGAATGCCTCAGCCGCGCGATTTCTTCGGTCACCTTGTGGCCGGGCAATTGTCCGCCTTCGCCCGGCTTGGCGCCCTGCGCCATCTTGATCTGGAGTACACGAGCGTTGGCCAGATACTCGATCGTCACCCCGAATCTCGCGCTGGCTACCTGTTTGACGGCGCAATTGGCCGAATCGCCGTTGGCCAACGGAACGTAGCGGGCCGGATCCTCGCCCCCTTCGCCCGTGTTGGCCATTCCGCCCAGCCGGTTCATGGCGATCGCCAATGTCTCGTGGGCTTCCTTGCTGATTGAGCCGTGCGACATGGCGCCGGTGTAGAACCGTTTGACGATTTCCGCCGCCGGTTCGACCTCGTCGAGAGGAACCGGTTCACCCGGTACAAACTCGAACAGGCCGCGGAGCGTGCAGAGTTCGCGGCTCTGGTCGTTCACCGCTTCGGCGTACTCGGCGTAGGCGGCCGGGTCGTTGTTGATCACCGCGTGTTGCAGGCGGCTGATCGTCGTCGGGTTCCACAGGTGGTTCTCACCGTCCAGACGGTAGTGGTACTCGCCGCCGAACGCAAGTTCCAGCGAGCCGGGCTCACGGGACCGGAAGGCGGCTTGGTGACGGGCCAGCGCCTCGCGCGCGATCGTATCCAGGTCGGCCCCTTCGATCTTCGACGCGGTGCCGGTGAAGAACTTGTCGACCACCTCGTGATCCAGCCCCACTGCCTCGAACTGCTGGGCCGAATGGTAACTTCTCAACGTGGATATGCCCATCTTGGACATCGTTTTGAGAATGCCCTTCTTGATCGCCGTGATGTACTGGTCGAAGAGTTGGTCCAGTTCGACGTCGCCGAATTCGCCCTCGCGGTGCAGCTTGTGAATCGCCTCGAAGGCCATGTAGGGATTGATCGCCTTGGCCCCGTATCCGCACAGCAGACAGAAATGCATCACCTCGCGCGGCTCGCCGCTCTCCACCGCGATGCCCGTCTCGCTGCGGATCCGCCGCTCCAACAGCCCATGATGCAGGGCGGCGGTCGCCAGCAGGCTGGGAATGGCCGCTTTGCTCGGCGAGACGTCGCGATCGCTGACGATCAACAGCGACACGTTGTCTTCGACGACCGCCCGCGCCGCGGCGTCGACCAGATCGCCCAGCGCCCGCTCGATCGCCTTGCCCGGATGAGCTGCCGTGGCGTCGAAGAGCATCGGCAGCGTGGCCACCTTGAAGTCCTTGTGCTTCACGGTGCGGAGCCGCTCGATATCCTCGTTGGTAAGGATCGGGTGCGGCAGCTTGAGTTGGCAGCAGTGCTCCGGGGTCTCCTCCATCAGGTTTCGCTGCTTGCCGGTAAACGTCATCAGCGACATCACCAGACCTTCGCGGAGTGGATCGATGGGCGGGTTGGTCACCTGGGCGAACAACTGTTTGAAGTACTGGAAGAGCAGCTTGGGCTGCGAGGAGAGAATCGCCAGCGGGGTGTCCGTGCCCATCGAGCCGACCGGTTCCTGGGCAGTCGAGGCCATTGGCGCGACGATCATTTGCAGTTCTTCGCGGGTGTAGCCGAAGGCGCGGAGGCGGCGGGCGAGCGTCTCCGCATCGGTCTCCACCGGACGGGAGGGCTGAAACAGGCCACGCAGCTCGATGCGGTTCTCTTCCAGCCACCTGCGATACGGCTTCTGGCGGGCGATCTTTCCCTTGATCTCATTATCGACGACAATGCGGCCTTCCACTGTGTCCACCAGGAACATGCGGCCCGGCTGAAGACGCCCCTTCTGCCGGATCTTCTCCGCCGGGAACTCGATCACGCCCACCTCGCTGGCCAATACCACCAAGCCGTCGGTCGTCACGACGTAGCGGCAGGGGCGGAGCCCGTTGCGGTCGAGTGTGCCCCCGACCAGTCGCCCGTCGCTGAACACGACGGCGGCCGGGCCGTCCCAAGGCTCCAAGATGGCGGCGTGGTACTCGTAAAACGCCCGTTTGTCGGTGCTGATGTGATACCGCGGCCCGAACGCCTCGGGAATCATCATCATCATGCTGTGCGGCGCGGATCGCCCGCCCTGGATCAGTAGTTCCATCAGGTTGTCGAAGGAGGCAGAGTCGCTCCCACCCGGATCGAGGATCGGGAACAGGTCGGCCATCCGGTCGGTCAGCGACGGGCACGACATTACTTTCTCGTAACCCTGCAAGCGGTTGGCATTACCGCGCAAGGTATTGATCTCGCCATTGTGCGCGATCATCCGAAACGGCTGCGCCAGCTTCCAACTCGGAAAAGTATTCGTGCTATAGCGCTGGTGAACGATCGCCAGCGAGGTGAGCACCCGCGGGTCGGCCAAGTCCGGATAGTAGCCGAACAATTGCGGCGCCAGAAACATCCCCTTGTAGACGATTGTCCGGCACGACATCGACGGGATATAGAAGTCTTCGGCCTGCTTGCCAAAGCGGGCGTGGATGTGGCGTTCGGCTCGTTTTCGAGCCACAAACAGCCGACGTTCCAGCTCGATCTCTTCCTGTTGCCGGCCGCTGAGGAACAACTGTCGAACGATCGGTTCCGACTCGCGGGCGATATCGCCCAGGCTGCTGTTGTCAGTCGGCACGTCGCGCCAACCGAGCGGCTTCAGCCCCTCCGCTTCCGCGGAAGCGATGAGCATCTCCTCGCAGCTCCTTCGCAAGCTGGCGTCGTGCGGCAGAAAGGCCATGGCGACCCCGTACTTCCGCGGTTCTGGCAAGCGGATGCCGTGGCATGCCCCTTCCTCCAGGAAGAACTCATGGGGCACTTGGAGCAACATGCCGGCGCCGTCGCCGGTCGATTCATCCGCACCTGCCGCGCCGCGATGCTGAAGGTTGAGAAGCACCTGCCTGCCGTGCTCGACAATCGCGTGTTCCCGCCGTCCGGAGATATTGACGACCGCCCCGATCCCACAGGCGTCGTGCTCCCAACGAGGGTCATATAGGCCAGTATCATGTGGTGTATGTGACATGGACTCGCAACATCGGTAGTTCTGATGGTAGCACGGACCTTCGTCCGCGGGATGCGAAATGCTCTCCGCCTACGAACTTGTTCGGGGAAAAGCACTTAGATCGACGCCTTCGATAAATGCGGCAGTTGTTCGTTCGCCGATCCCTACCGCAACCGTCTTCGCGCCGGATAATTCGGGCGCAGCATATCCCCGTACGCAACTGCATTGATCATAGTAGCATAAGCTGGACTAATTTCAATGGGTTTGCAGAATTAAATTGTCTTACAGTTTGATTGCGGACAGTCGAAGCCGGGCTGCGTTCGGTCGACGACTACGATGGCGGTCGCCTCGCCGGCACGTTCTCCCAGGCATCGGGGTGATCCCAGACGCCAAGCAGCGCCGCAAGGCCTGTTTCGAGCGCCTCACGGTATTCTTCGCTCAGGCACCCGGCAATCCGGCTCAACGGCAGGTGCTCGCCCCTGTGGAAGCCATGCTCGGTCGTAAAGAAAACGACCGGCGGGTTGGTCATCCACTCCACGAAGTGCGCGGCCACCCGCTCGGTCAGCTCGGTTGCCGCGTCGGTGAATAAGCCATCGGTGATGAACACGATGTGGCAGGGCTTCTTCTGCTTCGCCCAGAGCCGGTCGCAGCCGCGCTGCAACACGCCGGAAAGACGATGCCGGAGGAAACTCACTTGCTCGTCGAGCTGAATCCCTACATAGGGTTTGAGGTCGCCCGGCTCGCTAAGCAACAACGGCAGAGGGTCGCCGGAAAGAGAGATTCCGGCGACGCCCCAGCGCAGGCAAGCCGTCTCAATCAGCACCGTCAAGAGGACTGGTTCCTTGGAACTCATGGGCAGGGATCCGTTGTTTCAGGCGGCAAACCGGCTGCGCTGCCCAAGCGGTTGAGCAAGTCATCGGTCATCCGCGCAAGCTGCTCGATATCCGGCGACGGCCCATCCGTTTCCGCGGGCTTCTTGGCGTCGATCGCGTCACGGCACTTCAGCAAGAAGGCACGCATGTCACACAGGAGTTGCTTGCTCTCGACAATCTTCTCGTACTCGGCAGCCGCTTCGCGCAACAAGTCGATCAGGTCATCGGGATCCCACGGTTTGGTAATGTAGCGATACAGCCCCCCCCTGTTGATCGCATCGACCACCGACTTGATGTCCGCGTAACCGGTGAACACGATGCGAATCGCTTCCGGATACTGGCATTTGACACGTCGGACCAGTTCGACCCCTGTCATTTCCGGCATCCGCTGATCGGTCATCACGACATGGATCTCCTGCCGGCCGAGGATCTCCATCGCCTCTTTGCCGCTTTCCGCCGTATGCAGATCAAACTCGCGGCGGAGCAGTCCCTTCAGGGAAAAGAGCATTTCCGGCTCATCGTCCACCAACAAGATGGGAGGTTTGCTCGATGGGTTCATGATGGAGCTTCTTTCGTCGATGGCGGATGGAAAGGGAGGCTGACGCGAAACGTGCTGCCTTCGCCGAGTCGGGTTGTGACGTCGATGGTTCCGCCGTGGTCGCGAACGATTCCGTAGCAGACGGCGAGGCCCAGCCCTTTTCCACTGCCGACCGGCCTGGTCGTGAAGAAAGGATCGAAGATCCGCGGCAGGTGCGCGGGATCGATGCCCGTGCCGTGATCCTCGACTTCCAAGACGGCTTGTTCATGGTCGGCGGCGGTGCGGAGTTCGATGGTTCCGCCCGGCTCGCTCGCCTGGATCGCATTGAGCAGCAGATGATGCACGAGTTGGTTCATCTTGGCGGGGTGACAAAGGATCCTCGGCAGTTCCCCCAAGCGTAGTCTCAAGGAAAGCTGCTTCTCGTCGCTTTGTCGGCGCATGATTTCGACGGTCGATCGAACGGCGACATTCAGATCGACGTCGTCGAGTTCCGCCTCGTCCAAGCGGGCAAACTGCCGGAGATTGTTGACCACGTCGCGCATCCGTCCGAGACCGTCCAGCGACGAATCGAATAACCGCGGCAAGTTTTCCTCGATCCACGCCAACTCGCCGTCTTCCTCCGGCCGCGACGCGTCGGCGGCCGGCTTCGTCCCGACCGGGACCGGCGTATTCTGCTCGCTGCGATAGGCCGTCAGCAATTCGAGCAACGATCCGACCTCGCGCTTCAGCACGGCCAGGTTGTTGGTCACGTAGGCCAGCGGAGTGTTGATTTCGTGCGCCATGCCCGCCGCAAGTTGCCCGAGGCCGGCGAGTGTTTCGCTTTGGATCAGTGCGGCCTGCGTTTCGCGCAACTGCCGATTCTGCTCCGCCAGAGTCCGCTGGAGGGTGATGATCCGTTCTCCCTCGCGGATGCGGACTCGCAGTTCACCCGTGTCGAAGGGTTTGGCGAGGAAATCGTCGGCGCCGGCTTCCATCGCCACAACCAGGTCTTCCTTCTCCGACTTGGCCGTTAGCAGGATGATATAGACGTAGTGGTCCAGCTCGCAGGCGCGAATCCGGCGGATCAGTTCCAATCCGTCCATCGCCGGCATGAGCCAGTCGGTAATGATCAGCGGGAATTGCCCCTCTTGAAACCGTTGCCAGGCTTGGGCGCCGTCTTCGACCGCCACGACGTCATAATCCCACTTCTGCAAACAGGCGCACAGCAACCGCCTCATTACCAGGCTATCGTCCGCGACGAGGATCTGCATCGTCTGGGTCGGTCCACGGGGGATTGAAGATCACTTGACGGGCTGTGGAGTATTGTAGTGACCGAACCGTACGATTGGCAACCGCGACCCGGCCAAGAAGGGGTGGGGAGTCCTATTCCGAATTGGCCACCGACCGGGCTGGACATTCCGAGCGGCGACCCCTTCGACGGGGCGCCGATTCTCGACATCAAGCCGTTCATACCCGGGTACGACGGCAGAAGACGCCACGGTTCCCGATTGGCTGTCGAAGAGCCGCCTCTTTCGGAATATCGCAAAACCTGCCCCGTCTCCTCTCATAGCAGGCGGGCTGCTTAGCCCCTATAATGCCTCGAGACGCCCAATCGAGGAGCCCCCCAATGCTGACTGCCCAACAAATCATCGACCGTTACTTCCTGGAGACGCGATGCCAACTGCTGGAAATCGCGGCGACGCTCGATCGGCACGACGCCGCACGTGGAGACGGCGGCACCGTGGAGATTGACGATTCGCGTTGGAAAAAGATCTACCAGTCTCTCGAAATCTTGGCGGACCGCAATGCGTCGCCGGATCGGGCTGAGCGGCTGCTGAGGCTGTTCTCGAACCCGGTCTCTTGAGGAGCAACCATGCAAATCATCCAGCCCCATTACCACGGCATCGCCCGCACCACGCAAGACTACGAGCGGATGGCCATGTCGGGCGTCGCGGCCGTCGCGGAACCTGCCTTCTGGGCCGGCTTCGACCGCCGCTATCCAGAGACCTTCATCGACTATTTCCGGCAGATCAGCGAATTCGAGCCGACTCGCGCCGCCCAGTACGGCATCCGCCACTTTTGTTGGGTCGCCGTGAATCCTAAGGAGGCCGAAAACCCCGAACTGAGTCGTGCCGTGCTCCAACATCTGCCCGAGTTTTTCGCAAAACCGAACGTGTTGGGCATGGGTGAAACCGGGCTGCACAAATCGACGCGAAACGAAGCCGAGATCATGCAGGCGCAAATCGAGTTGGCACGGGAGTACGACCAACTCATCCTCGTCCACACGCCGCACTTGGAAGACAAACTTCACGGAACGAAGCGAGTTCTCGAGATTCTCAAAGGCCTGCCGGTGAATCCGGACAAAGTCTGGATCGACCACGTCGAAGAACACACCATCAAAATGGTCAAAGACGCCGGCTACTGGCTCGGCTTCACGCTCTATCCGATCACCAAGTGCTCACCGAAGCGGGCCGTCGACATGCTCGACCGCTACGGGGTCGATCGTACCCTGGTCAACAGCTCCGCCGATTGGGGGCCCAGCGACCCATTCACCCTCCAAGAATGCGTGTTGGAATTCCGCCGGCGCGGGCACACGCTCCAGGAAGCCGTCGACGTCTTCTACAACAACCCCGCCCGGTTTCTCGGTCAAAACCCGAAGTTCGACCTCCGACCGATCCGCATCGAGACGTTCTTGGACGAACGACCGGCCACAACGGGCGACTGAATCCACTCCCGACTCACAGCGCGTCCACCGCTGCCGGCCTGGTGGACATCCAAAACGCCGCCCACATCTTTCGGCCAGTTGCGTGCCACTGCGCCCAATCGCAACACATTACTTGCGGAGGGGGGTGTTCAATCATCGCCCTTGGTTCCGACGGTGTCGCCGAGCCCCAAAGGCAACGTCTCCTACAATTCGTGGATTAGCCAAAGTTCCCATCCAGGCCTGACCGATCCTTGAATTGGGGTAGCCTGCGAAGTCTATACGGTATACGCAAAGTGTCCGATGGCCTAAACACCACATTTGCCCTCTTGGAGTCGACCGCAAACGAAGCTGCTGTCGGCGCCCTCTTGCCGATTCTGGACTCTTCTCACCGCGTGTTGCGAGAGGGGGCTCTGAAAGTCATTCTCGCGCGTCGCACCATGACAGGCCATCGCGAAGTGTTGCGCCGATTGCATACGCTTGACGAACCCGCCAGCCGGATCGTCGCTAACCAGCGCGGGCTCCTTTCGCCGGCGATTCGGGATGCCCTGCTGTCTGAGGAGCAGCCACTTCGAGCCAACGCCTGCTACGCACTGGTCTGGTTCAGGGAATACGACCTGATCCCAGTGCTGCTGAAAGTGCTGGAAGACCGCGACGGCCCCGATGCCGACCTGGCGGCTCGGACGCTTGTCGAATTGATCGATCTGCTTGACGAGGAGTTGTCCGCGCCGGCGATGTCCGAAATTCGCCGCGACCCGCAACTCGTCCGGCAATACGTCGTCAGCGCTTTGGAGCAATCGGTCGAGCGATTCGTGAAACACAAGCGACGTGAGGTGGTGGAAGCTCTGGTTCTTCTTTCCGGACGCGACAGCGCCTCGCTTCTGAACATACTTCGATCGCCCTACCATCCCGCCTTTCTCGTGCTCATCGACATCCTCTCGAAAAGCCGTCACACGGCGGTCATCGGGCTGTTGTTGAGCTTTCTTGACGACGCGAGGGCGCCTTCCGGCATCCTCTCTGTCGTGAGCAAGCGGATCGATTTGCCGTTTGTCCAGGCTTTGCTCCGCAAAGTCGGGCGGCAGCCGTCCGCTGCGGTAGCTGCCAACTTGAAACGGATGGACTCGCTCGCGTGGCTGCGATCGGGGGGAGCGGTGCTGGATTCGCTCGACGACAGGGCTCAACATGCCGCGGTGCGAACGGTGATGGCCTCGGGCACGTCGCGGAGCGATGCCCTGGCAATGGTGGAGTATCTGCTGTTGCACGGGAAGAAGGGAGGCCGGCGGGCAGCCGCCCAAGCCCTCGAGGATTTGCACGGCGCCCAAGCCAACGCCCTGGCTTTGAAAGCCTTGGAGGATCCCGACGCCCAAGTCCAGGCGCATGTTGTGGTGCAACTCCGCCGCCGTGGCATTCCCGGCGCGCTGCCGCGGCTGGTCGAAATGATCGACAGCCCCCATGCCCTGGTTCGCAAGGCGGCTCGCCAGAGTCTAGCCGAGTTCAATTTCGCGAGGTTTCTCGCGGCCTTCGATATGCTCGATGAGGAGGTGCGGCGGAGCACCGGCATGTTGGTCAAGAAAGTCGATCCCGAGACCATCCCCTTGCTTGAGGCGGAAATGCAGTCGCCGGTCCGTACACGTCGTCTGCGAGCGATCGCCGTGATCCGAGCGATCGACGCGGCGGCTCCCCTCGAGGCCGCATTGATCCGGCTCACCGGCGACGAAGAGTCCGCCGTGCGTGCCGAGGCGGCACAAGCGCTGGCTGTCCGTCCGTCGCGCGCCGGTCGTGAGGCCCTTGGCGAACTGCTGACCGACCCGAGCCCTGCGGTCCGCGAGGCGGCGGACAAGGCACTGCATGGGCAGTGCGATTTCGCGCGATGGAAAGCAGCCGTTTCCAACCCGATCCATTGACCCGTCGGAAACCTCCATGTACGGTTTCTTCTATGCCACGATGCTCCTCGCCGATCGCACGGCTCGTCTGGAAGACCTCACCAGGCAGTTCCGCGAGCGAAGAGCGGCGATGAGCCCGAGCATGGCGGTCGCCGTATTAGCGATAGTTACCGGGATTGTTCTCGGCTTCTGGTTGTGGGCTCGGGTTGCCGAACGGCGCGAACAATCGCGAGGTGCGAATCGGCCCTGGCGGCTTCTGTGGAGCTTGGCGCGCGCACACGGCCTGCGAGGGCCGGAGATCTGGTGTCTGTGGCGTTTGGCGCGTTACCAGCGATTGACCGATCCGGCGCGGCTATTCCTCGAGCCGGAACGGCTCAGCGCCGAGCAGGCAGGCCAGATCGCGAAGCCTGAACTGCTCGAATCGCTACGGGTTCGCCTCTTCGCCGGCTTGGAAGCGGCCATAACCGAGGAGCCCCACTCGCCGGGCTGCATTGCTGCACCCGACGGGCGAGGCTCATAAAGGGCTTTTCGCCGATGCTTTCCGTATCAATACGCGCTGCCGCGGGTGGCGCGAGGAGGATTGCGGGGTTTGAAAAGGCCGCTGACCGACCCCGGTGAAGTGCGAGGAACCGAGTCCTTCGGCTGCTTGGCGCGGTAGTCGGCCTCCGTGGCCGCCGTTCCGTAGCCGATGACCTGATTCTCATCGACCCAGCCCATGCGACGAAGAAGATCCTGCAGACTCATCTCCTTGATGCCGATCTTGCGAGCTTCGTCGATCATCTTCTGATAGGCGTCCATAACCGCCTTGGGAGAATCGGGGGCGGGTTCCTTTCCCACGATCAGATAACGGGTCTGAGTCGTCATCTTGCCCGTAATTTCTTCTCCATCCTGCGCGGCGTCGACCACTCCTCCATTCATCACGATCAGGTTACGCACGGTGGGCAGGTCGCTCTTGTCGTCGCCGTCGATGTCGATCAGTCCGGCCAACGCGAATTGCTCTCGTTGTCCCGGGGCCCAGATCGGCGTGTGAATCACGTCGCCGGGCATGATCGGGTCCGACACGCTGTCTTCCACGATCCGGGCTTCGGCCAAATGGTCGCCGAGGATCTGGGTTACTTCGATGCTGGCCTTGCGCCCCTGGCTGGTCACGTCGCTGATGGCCGACGAGTAGACACTGAAGGTGGTCTGCCGCTTCAGTCCGTCCGCCCGCCCGAGGTTGACCCAGACGGTTCCCTGCCGCTGATTGACCCAGCGGATCTCTCCATCGGCCGTCTCGAACACCGGCGAAATCGCCTTCTCCAGTTGTCCACGGGTATTGTCATACAATTGGCGTGTCGTCGAAATCTCGATGGCGGCCTTCTGTTGCGCGGCGGCGGCTTTCTCTTGCGTTTCTTTCAACGTCGTCTGCGCGGTTTCGATCTGTTTCAACAGATCGCTCTTCTCGCCGCGCGCCGCGTCCAGATCCGTGGTGAATTGCTGGCGCATCGCCAGCACGTCGGCGCCCGCTTTCTTCGCGGCTTCGGCATGTTGATCGATCTGGGGTTGCTTGTTCTGCTCGAACGAGGCCAAGGAGTCGGTCAGTTTTTTCACCTGGTCCTGTTCGGAGGCCAGGGCCGTATTCTTTTTCTGCACCACGTCAAAAAGGTAGGCGAGTATCTTCTTATAATTGCGGTTGGCCTGGTCGTAGTTGGCCCCGTAGGTCTCCATATCCTTGTTGAACTCGGTGGTGGCCGTGTCCATTTTGTCGGTCGCCGCCAAACCGATCATCTCCTTGAGTTGATTGTTCTCCGTCAGGACGTTCCTGGCCGTCTCTTCCTGCTCCTTGGCTTTCTGGTCGGCGGCCATGAACTTCGTGGTGGCTTCCTGATATTGACGGAAAAACATGAAGGTCATGACACCCAGCAGGATGGTGAGCATGACGAAGATGATCAACGCGATTTGCAGCCCCTGGTTTTCGCGTGCCATAATTGGACAACTCCTCTACCGCGGATCGGCGGATTCCGCGTTGGTGGTTCCGGTCAGCCTCGTCTCAACGGCCTCCCGATCCGACCCGGAAGGCGAGACATGGGTGCCACGGATAAGACGTTTCAAGCAAAGCACCTAGGTCGATTCTAAACAGGGTAAAGGGGGCTGTCAACGAAAAAACCCCCCGGCCTGGGAGCAGTCGCGAACGAAAGAGCCGATGTTCCAAACCCCTGTCAGAAAATAACTTACGCCAATCAGGAAAGGGCCGGCGGGGCTGCCCTTGAGACCCCGCCGACCAATTTCCATCATCGACGAAAAAATCGAGAGATGCAAGCGTTGCGGCCAGATATCCTCAGGCACGTTGAATTGCCGGGGTGGAACCGATACAACAAGAACCGCCGGAAGCATCCCCACTGGTCTGGGCATGGTTCAAAAACGGGGACTGGCTCCGAGTCAAATAGCTTCGGCCGGTGGAAAAACATGGTTCGGCGAGGTGCCTGTCCCCGTTTTTGAACCATGCCCTGGTCCGGGCCCATCCGCATCGAGTGACCATGATCGCGGGCAATCCCCTTCTCGACTCGAAAACCTCTCCGGCGGTCCAATGTGCCGCCGGAAACGGGGCATACGACAATACACGGCAGGCGCTGGAGGCGATCAACCTGGCGGCGGTCCGCGGAAGACGCGTTCTCTTAAAGCCCAACGCCGGCCGACTCGCTTCGGCAGGTGCAGGAATCACAACCGATCCGCAAGTTGTCGCCGCCGCGATCGACGTGCTGCGGGAACATGGCGCCGAGGTGACGGTGGGAGAGAGCCCGATCGTGGGCGTCGACGTGCTCGAAGCCTTCGAAATGACGGGAATTGCAGCCGTGGCATCGCAGCGGAATTGTCCTTGCCTGGACATGGATCGCCGACCGTACGTGGAAGTGCCCGTGCCGGAAGGACGTGCGATCCACAGCCTCAAGGTCTGCTCCGACGTGCTGGAATGCGACCTGCTCGTATCGATGCCGGTCATGAAAATGCATATGCATACGGGCGTTTCGCTTTCGGTGAAAAACATGAAGGGATGCCTCTGGCGGCGGAGCAAAGTCCAGTTTCACATGCTGCCGCCCATCAAGGGAAGCGAGCAGAAGCCGATCGATATTGCCATCGCCGATATGGCCTCGGTGCTGCGACCCCACCTGGCCATTGTCGACGGGACCGTGGGCATGGAAGGACTCGGCCCCAGTGCGGGCCAAGCCAAGCCGCTGGATGCCGTCGTGGTCAGTTCCGACCCCTTTGCCGCCGATGCCGTGGCGTGCCACCTGATGGGCGCCGACGCCGGGCGTATCCCGCACTTATACCTTGGCGCCCAGCGCGGTTACGGAGTGATCGACCTGGACGCGCTGGAAGTTTGCCCCGGGCACTGGCGCAGTTTTGTATCAGCCTTCGCTCACCCTCCGGCAAACCTGACCATCGAGTTTCCCAACATCACCGTCTGGGACGACCGCTCCTGCAGCGCGTGCCAGTCCACGCTCCTGCTGTTTCTCGCCCGCTACCAGGATCGCCTTTTTGACTATTTTCCATCACAAAGCAGGCTCCACATCGCGATCGGCAAAGCGGACCAGAAACTGCCCCAAGGGACGCTCTGCATCGGCAACTGCACGGCCCAGCGGCGGGGCGATGGTCCGTTTGTTCCGGGCTGCCCGCCGGTTGCCAGCCAGATCTTCGGCGTTATCAGCCAAGAGCAATCCGCCGACGTCACGGATGCCGACCGAATAGAGGGTGGGGGACAATAGCCTGACCTCAGCCAGGCTGCCGGCCATCCGATTCCCGCGCAGCCCGGCCGTTGCCCGATGGTACCAGCCGGGCTGCTGATTTTTTCAAAAAAGTCGGTCGCATTTCGACCGGTTTTGGCCATGCAATGGTTAGTGGCAGCACGGCCACTTCCAGCAACCAACCATATTCAGTCAAGGAGTTCTCTCATGAAACGCGCTGCGTTGATCGTCGCTCTGGCAGGCGCCCTTCTGGCCTGGAGCATGTCGGGTGGAATCGCATCGGCCCAGGGTCATCACGGCTCCGGTCACCACGGGCATGGGCACCATAGCCAGAGTCACCACGGGCACTATGGTCACGGGCATCACGGCCACCACGGGCACGGGTATTACGGCTACGGCTATTACCGGCCGTACGGATATCCTTACGGTTGCTACCGTCCGTACTATCCGTATCCGTACTATGGCTGGTCTTACGGCCGGTAGAACGGCACGCGTTTGGCATGGTTCAGAGAAAGCTCGCGAAAAATGACAATGGTCGATCCCGCCTGCGGAGCGGGATCGACCGTGTGCGACCCAACTCTGGACCATGCCAAAACTCCCTGCTCCCTGCTCCCTGCTCCCTGCTCCTACCCAACCGGCTCGAGCAGGAAATCGTCGATCTCGACCGAAGCGCCTTGCTGCAAGAAATCGACGCTAACGAGAAGTCGGGTCTGACCGCGACGGACCAAGACCGTTCCTTCCAGACCCACCAGCGGCCCGTGCTTGACTCGGACACGGGCGCCGCTTGCCAGGCGGCTCTCGATGGTCAACGGTGCATTTGCCGCGATCAGTCGCTGGATTTGCCGCAGATCGCGACGTAGGCGCTCCGGGTCGTCGACGGAAAGGATCTGGGAGATCCGTTTGGTGGCCAACGCAACAAGACGCTGTTCCTCTGTTCCACACAGGAAAAGGTACCCGGTAAAGAGCGGGGAAGTCGACGTGACTCGGTGGCGGTGGTAGATGGCGTTGCGCGGTACCAGAGGCAGGTAAAACGGAATGCCGCTATCGAACAGGCATCTGGCCAGGGCCTTCTCTTGACGAGCCTTGGTATAGATCACCCACCATTGCCGCGGTCTGCCGGTCGGAGCCGGCACGACTTCCGAACACTGGTCCGCATCCTCCAGCAGCGATTCGGGAAACAGGTTCGGCTCATCGCCCAAGATCGCCATGCCTCTAACCTCGCAATGGATTACCGCTCCACCGATCGGGCAGGAATCTCGAGATTGCGCAAATAGGCCGCGAATTCCGCACCGATTTCACGATCGCGCAGCGCGTACTCGACATTGGCGATCAGGTAGCGGAGCGGATCGCCCGTGGTGTACCAGGTGCCTTCGATCTGGTGTGCGAGGACACGTCCTTCGCGACACAGGGTGTGATTGGCGTCGGTCAGCCACAACTCGTTTCCCTTGCCCACCGGCTGTGTCTGGAGGATCTCGATGGTTCGCCAGGGCAGGACAAATCGCCCCAATTGCGCCAAGGTCGATGGGGCCTCTTCCACGGGCGGTTTTTCCACGATGAACTCCAACTCCTTCGGCTCCGTCCCCGCTTTGAGCCTCGCCAGTCCGTAGCGAGTAGCCTCGGGCATCGGCATGTCCTGAAAGGCGATGACGGCCGCGGGGCTGTGCCGGCGGTAGACTTCGATGAGCTGTCCGACACACGGCGTCTCGGAAAGGACCAAGTCGTCGCCGAACATGTAAACGAAGGGCTCGCCGCGGTCGAGAAAACTGCTGGCCGCCAGCAGCGGGGTGCCGTTGCCGTAGGGGAGGTGACGGCCTTGGCGAACCACCGCGATGTTGGCCATCTTGGCCACTTCCCGCACAAGATCCGCGTAATCGTGTTTTTCCTGCTCGGCAAGGTGGATTTCCAGTTCCCGGGAACTATCAAAATGATCGCCGACCGCCTGGGTTCCGGCACGGGTGACCAGAATGATATCCTTGATGCCCGAATTCACGGCCTCCTCGACCAGATATTGAACCACGGGCTTGTTGACAATCGGCAGCAGCTCTTTGGGGACGACTTTGGTCGCGGGGAGAAATCGCGTACCAAAGCCAGCAACGGCGATAACGGCTTTGCGAGGTATCAATGTCCACTCCTTTCCATGAACCGCGAGGGAAACGCGATTCCATGATAGGCTTTGGGCGGCCTCAAGCAATGGGGGACTATGCTCGATACCTCCCACCTACGCCGGCTCCCATGGTTGCTCCGCCGTGCTGCCAAGGTTAGTATGACGGCGCACTGGCGGTAAGTTCGCACACAAGCATTAGAGGGGGTGTACCATGAGCGTGTTGCGAGTCGTCGCTTTTTGGCTGTTTTCGGCTGCCCTGGTGACGGCCGAGCCCTTGACGATGGATCGCGATGAGCGACCGCCGTGGCTGAGGCAGGACGGCATCGTGATGGCCGGTAGCTGGGAGCCTCTTCTGTTTCGGGTTCGCCGCGACGGCGGCGATGGCTACACGCCCTCGGCCGAACAGATCGCCGCCTACCGGCGCGAGCAGAGCCCGGAAATGGTCGCCCAACTGAAGAGCCTGGGCGTGAACTTTGTGATGATGCACTGCTACAAAGGCGGGGGGCTGGAGGCGGAACGCCAAAGCATGGCCGACGCCGTGAAGTTCGCCCGTTTGTGCCACGACGCCGGGCTGCGCGTCGGCGTTTACAACTACAGTGGCGCGTTTATCTGGGAACTGTTTTTCAAAGAGAAGCCGGAGGCGAAGGACTGGGTTGCCCGCCGCCCCGACGGCTCGCCGACACCCTACGGCAACGCGACGTATCGTTATTACTGGAACCGCAACCATCCCGGCGCACAGCAGTTCTACCAAGACCTGGTTCGCTTCGCTGTCGAAGAAATCCGGACCGACCTGGTTCACTTCGACAACTATGCGATCGGGCCCGGTTGGGACAGCAACTCGGTCGACCGATTTCGCCAATACCTCGGCAAGACGTTTTCGCCGCAACAGCTCCGCGAGGCGAAAATCGGCGAACTGGCCTCCGTGATGCCGCCAAAGTCCCCCTCGGCAAGCCTGTTGAGCTATGCCTGGGCGGATTTTACCAGCCGGTCGCTGGCCGAATCGTACTGCACCATGGGCCGCTATGCTCGCTCGCTCCGCGGGGATGTCCTGGTCGAGTGCAATCCCGGGCCGGTGCGACCCACGATCACGACACCCGTCGAGCATGGCCGCTTGCTGCAGTGCGGGGAGGCGTATTGGGATGAGAGTTGGGCCCCGACCTTTGCCGACGGCAAGCTTCGCAGTCGCATTCGGACCTGCAAGGTCGGCCGGTGCATGAACAACACCGTCTTCAGTTACATCACCACGCCCCTGGAGGCGGCCGAGTCGATGGCATTCAATCTCGATTGCCTTGGGGCGATCTGCTGGTTCGAATACGGCAAGATCGTGGAACGGCCCGGTGTGGACAAACCGATGTCCAACGCCCTGGCGCCCTACGTCCGATTCTTCCATGACCATCGCGATCTGCTTCGCGACGCCGACGTCGTGGCCGACGTCGCCGTGCTCCGCAGCTTTCCCTCCCAAGTCTTCGGCGGGTCGAAGTACGCCCAAGTGACGTCCGCCGTGGAAGACGCATTGATCCTCGGTCGGACGCCGTTTCAAATCATCTACGACCACCAACTGGCCGATGCCGGCCGCTACCGGACACTGGTTCTCGCCGGGTGCGCGGCAATGTCCGACGAACAGATCGAGCAGGTCCGGGGCTACGTGAATCAAGGTGGACGTCTCTGCGTGGTCGGTCCCCTGGCAACGCACGACCGTTGGATGCAGCCCCGATCCGCGCCCGCCCTGGACGACTTGCCTGAAGGTCGGATGATCCGGGTGGACGAAAGTGGCGACTCGCTGGCGGCGATCCACCGGGCGTGCGGCGAGTTTTCGGCGACCGTCGGCGCCCCGCCCGGTCTCTGTGCGGAGTATACCGCGCAGCCGAATCGGCGGCTGGTCCACCTGGTGAACTACCGTCCCGGCGGGCCGGTACAGGATGTAGCCGTCGAGGTGCAAATCCCCGCCGGTCGGACAGCTCGCTCGGTCTGGCTGGCGAGCCCGGAGCGGAGCGAAAACCGAGCGGTCGAGGTAAAGAGAGTGGACGGCAAGGTCTCTTTCAAGGTACCGGCGGTTGCGGTCTATGAAATCGCAGTGATCGAACTCGACTAAGAGCCTATCCCACAACCGTCGGGGACTGGCTCATTTTGCGGAGTCTTCGGAGCAAAATGTGCCTGCCCCCCTCTCCGCCAAGGTTTTGGGATAGGCTCTAAGAGCCTATCCCACAACCGTCGGGGACTGGCTCATTTTGCGGAGTCTGCGGAGCACAATGTGCCTGTCCCCTCGTATAAATGAATATATGGCGCGAGAGGGAATGGAGAGATGGGCTCTAAAAGACCTGATGCACCACGATCATGTTGTGCCGACTCACGCTCAGTCCGGTTCCGGCGATCAGCACGATCCGGTCGCCTGAGTCGACGGATCCGGCGGCACGGCCGCGCTCGGCCACGTGGCGGAGGATCTCCTCCGGGCTGCCGGTCGGCGCGCCGGCGAGGGGAAATACGCCCCAGTAAAGACACATGCGTCGCAAGGTCGCTTCGGATTCGCTGATACCCACTGTCGGCACGAAATTGCGGTACTTCGACAAGCTCAAGGCCGTGGCGCCGCTGGCGCTGGCCACGACGACCATCTTGGCGTCGAGCCGCTCGGCCAAACGACCGGCGTAATACGAAGTCGCTTCGGTGATCGGGTTGATTCCCTCCGCTTGCCGGTCCGGGGCGGGCAACGGCGGTCGCTGCCGGTAAGACGGTTCGGTGGCCAGCGCGATGCGGTGCATCATCTTCACGGAATCGACCGGATACTGTCCGATCGCCGTCTCGCCGGAGAGCATGCAAGCGTCGGCGCCGTCGAGAATGGCATTGGCCACGTCGGTGACTTCCGCACGCGTGGGGAGGCGCGAGTGTTGCATGCTGTCGAGCATTTGCGTGGCGATGATTACCGGCTTGTGGCGACGGGAGCACAAATCGATGATTCGTTTCTGGGCCATGGCCAGCGAGGCGATGTCGGTCTCGACGCCAAGATCGCCGCGGGCGACCATCACCGCGTCGGCCGCTTCGACGATCTCTTCCAGCCTCTGGAGCGCTTCGGGCTTTTCGATCTTGGCGACCACCTGGGCCCCCGAGCCGTGCGACTGGAGGAGCGATTTCAGCTCGAAAACCTCATCGGGCTTGCGCACGAAGCTCAGCCCGACGAAATCGACGCCGTTTTGCGCGGCCCACAGGGCGTTGCGACGATCGGCCTCCTGCAAAGCAGCCGTCTTAAGGTGTACACCCGGCAAATTCACCCCTTGGCGGCTGCGGATCAGCCCCGGCTGCACGACGCGGCACCGCGCGTAATCCGGCCCGGTCTGCTCAACCACCAGGCTCACCAGCCCGTCGGCCAGCATGACCCGATCGCCGGCGCAAAGCTCGTCGACCAGCGGATCGTAGGTAGTGGTCAGTTCGGTGGGTCGGGTCGGCTCACGGCCGCGGATGAATGTGAGTTCGGCGTCCAGCACGCACTCCAACTGTCCCTGGGCCAGCTCGCCCAGCCGCATTTTCGGTCCGGCAAGGTCGGCGAGCACCGCCACCGGCTGACCGAGTTCGCTGCTGACGCCGCGGATGGCTTCGAGACGCTGCTGATGTTCGTCGAGGTTTCCGTGGGCCGTATTGATGCGGAAAACATCGACGCCGGCCTGGATCAGCTCCGCCAGCCGTTGGCGGCTCTCGGAGGCGGGCCCGACGGTGGCGACGATCTTGGTCCGGCTGGGGCGACTGGGTTGGGGTGGCTGTGAGTCGGGCATGGTAGACAGGCTCGCGAAAAGAATCGAAAGGACCAAACTGGAGGTCAAGATAACAAGCGGGTTGTCGTTTTCCAACCCCGCACGGATATCCCTCGCGAAGCGGGCGTCGTCGCCGGCGCCTCTGGCGTCGGCCACCGGTGCGAAACTAGGCTTTGTCTCAAAACGGGGACTGGCTCCGACCCCAATCGACGAACCCGGCGAAAAACAGGCTGTGGCGAGGTGCCTGTCCCCGTTTTGAGACAAAGCCTAGAATGAATGGAGTATTTTGCCAGACGAGAACGGTAACCGGTCACGGGGCGGCTGGGGACTGGTCCATTTTTCGGCCAGTTGGTGCATTTTGGCGACAAGAACGTC
>JAAYEH010000374.1 GCA_012728855.1 Rhodopirellula sp.
CATGGCACTTTGCGCGGTGCTACGGCTCAGAGCCTCTCAGAGTTGCCATACGCGTGCTGAGCATCGTTCAACGGTGAATCACGCCTCCGCGCTCCCCAACACCAAACGCATTTCGCCGGGCTTCCTCAAGCCCCGACCCCAACTCGCCCAACTCGCCCGACCGACCCCAACTCGCCGCACAAGGACGAGTTCCTGCAGCTCAACGCAATGCATGTCGCCGATGGTCTCCGCCCGGAGACGGTGAGCGTCTTCGAGGGCCAGGACGGGACAGCTCTTTATCATGGCGGTTGGATCCGGGATCAGACCCAGGGGCGACTGCAAATGGACCTTTCGTGGCGGGAACTCGAGCGGCAGATTTGGAGTTCTCCCCGGGGATGGACCTTGGCGTGGTTGGACGCTTACGGCGATAAGCGGCAACCCAAGTTCGCGGCGATCTTTCTCGTTGCGGCGTCTTTTCGCGCTGGCGACGTAAGCCTGCGGATCTCGCGGGAGCAACTCGAACGGGAACTGACGAAGCGAGGACGTCAAGGCAAACTGCCATACCTGATTAGCGCCCTTTAGCGAAACTGGACCGTAATGCTTCCTGTGCCGACGAGGCCGGCAGCGGTCGCATGTTGACATGCTGCCGGGGAAGTCCTATACCTGTATTATGCTCCTGATTACCATTGAAACCGCGGAACAGCAGAAGCAGTATCTTCACGAGTCCGGCCCGCTCGTTCTCGGGCGACAGCCCAGTGGATCCGAGCGCCACCTTGTGATCGATGAGGATTATATCTCGCGGAGACACTTGGTGCTGGAGGAAGTGGCGAGCCAGCGGATGCGGTTTGAGATCGTCGGGCGGAACGATCTGGAGTTGCCCGACGGCACCAGGCTCGGCCGGGGTTCCTGTGGCGAGATCGCGTTGCCCAGCCGTCTGCGGATCGGTCAGACGGTCATCCATGTTGCTCGGCAAGAGCCCGAGCCTTTGCCGGATCTGGATGATCTGCCCGTATCCGATGGCGCGGAGTTTCAGACGCTCTGTTTACCCGCTACGCGCCAGTTGCAATCGGTGACTCAGCATCCGTTGGCCAAACTGGGCGGGGTTCCTTCGGCGGAAAAGCTGGCGGTCTGGTTCGAAACGCTCTTGTCCGTGCAACGCTCGGCGGTGGGGTCGACGGAGTTCTACCGGGAAACGGCGCGAGCGATTGTGGAATTGGTGGGCTTGGACCGCGGCTTGGTGCTGCTTCGCGAGCACGGTGGCTGGCATATCGCCGCCAGTTGGACGAAGGATCCGAAAGTAGAGCTGAACTTCAGTCGTTCCGTCTTGTCCCGCGTCGTGGAACAAGGCCGCACGTTCTTCGGCACTCCGCAACCCACCAGTGTCCGCAGCAGCCTGGAAGGCGTGGAGGCCGTCGTGGGCTCGCCGATTCTCGATTCCAACGGCAAGGTCTTGGGCGTCCTGTACGGATCGCGCGACTCGAGGCCGGCGAGTTCACACGTCGGCATTCAGTCGCTGGAAGCTCAGGTGGTGCAATTGCTCGCCAGCTCCGTATCCGTCGGATTGATCCGGATGGAAATGCAGCAGCGGCTGCACCAGGCGGAAAAGCTGGCGGCGGTAGGGCAAGCCATCGCGTATATTCTCCACGATTTGCGCGGTCCGCTGGGCAACGCCCAGCAACTGATCGAGATGCTGCCGGCGGGATCCCGGACGGCCGCGAGGCAGGACGACGAGCGGGAATTGATCGAAGCATCACTCGCCGTGGCCTTGGAACTGCTGGATGATAGTCTCGAGTTTTGCCGGGGCCAGGTTCACGTCAAGCCGGTTCGCGGAACGTTTGCCGCCTTGTTGGGAAAGCATCTGCGGCTGCTGCGCATGGATCTGCAGACGCTGGGCGTCGACCTGGAGGTCGAAGCGCCGGGCGAGTTGCCGGTCGTGCTGGATCCGCAACGCATGGCCCGCGTCCTGCGGAACCTGGCTCGCAATGCGGGCGAGGCGATGCAAGGGCGCACTCACGCGGTGGTGACGATTGGGGCGCGGCAAGTCGCGGCGGGCGTGGAATTATTCGTCGCCGACAACGGCCCCGGCCTGCCGTCGGAGGTTTTGAGCAAGCTGTTTCAGCCGTTCAGCACGTTCGGCAAGCGGGGTGGGACGGGATTTGGGCTGGCGATTGCCCGGGAATTGGTGGAGGCCCATCGCGGGCAGATTGCGGTGGTTTCCGGTGCGGATGGCACACGGTTCACGATCGTTCTGCCCGCAGTATCCGCGGGTGACGAGCCAACTGCCGAGCCGGGCATGGCCGCGAGCGAGGCTGCCATTCCGCCCGCGACCGCCACGGGCGCGCGCCGGGTGCTGCTGGCGGAGGACGGTTTGGTCAACCAGCGTCTGATCGGCGGTCTGCTGCGATTGGGCGGCCATTCGGTGCATCTCGTCAACAACGGCCGCGAGGCGGTGGATGCCTGGACGTCCCAGCCGTTCGATTTGCTGCTGATGGATGTGGAAATGCCCGAAATGGACGGACTGGCAGCCGTTCGAGAGATTCGCCGGCTCGAACATGAGCAAGGTCGGCGGACCCCCATCGCCGCCGTGACAGCCCACCGGTCCGACGAAAGCCGGGCAGAATGCCTGGCCGCAGACGTCGACGCCGTCCTAGTCAAGCCGATTAGCCAACACGATCTGGACGACGTCATTGCCCGTTTGACGGCGCCTTCTCCACCCTAGCCCGAGTTGATAACTTGTAAACTCGGGCTAAGGATCGGCGAATGAATGACTGTCGAGTTTACCGGCAGTGGCGGGGCCGAGGGGGTCGGGAGTCTTTTTTTCCTGTCGGCCGAAAAGCGTCTATCCATACGCGGAACCGTCGCGCGGCCGACAGGAAAAAAAGACTCCCGACCCCTTCCTGCG
>JAAYEH010000375.1 GCA_012728855.1 Rhodopirellula sp.
CTATCCGTGGCGGTACTACCGCGCGGTGGTCAACGACGACTTCGAGCACTACGTCGACAAGTACTACGTCTACTGGCAAAGGCTGATGAACAACTCGACGCTCAAGCAGGCGTTTTCGCCGATCTGGTCGAGAGTGAAGCACGTTTGGACGCGCGACATTTTCCGCGACGTTTTCCACGAGCACGCGCCCAAGCTGACCCGCGCTGAGGATTACGTCAATCACTCGCTGTACTTCGAGGCCAAGACGTTCCTCCACGGCCTGCTGGTGATGGAAGACAAACTCTCGATGGCACACGGGCTCGAAACACGCGTGCCGTTCCTCGACAACGACCTGGTTGACTTCGCCATGCGTGTGCCGGTGAAACACAAACTTGGCAACCTGGAGGAAGTAGTCAGGATCAGCGAAAACGAGCCGGGCAAGGAGCGCAAGTATTTTGAGCGCACGCGCGACGGAAAATGTCTGCTTCGAAAGGCGATGGCGAAGCACGTGCCGCCGGAAATCAGCCAGGGCGTTAAGCAGGGTTTCTCCGGCCCGGATGCAAGCTGGTTCAAGGGCGAAAGCATCGACTACGTTCGCCGGATTCTGGATGACCCCAAGGCGCGGATTTATGATTTTCTTGCCAGGGACGTGGTATCCCAGCTCGTGGACGATCATCTGGGCGGCAGGCAGAACCGAAGGCTTCTGGTGTGGTCGCTGCTGAGCGTGGAGAACTGGTGTCAGAGGTTCCTGAAATGAAAGTCGCCCTCGTAGGCAACCAGGACAACATAGCCTATCACCTGTGCAAGTGGATGCGAAAGGAGGGCGTTGACGCGCACGTCTTTCTTATCCGCCGCGATCGCGACATGCGATCTCAGCCTCAGCTTGTGGACCCGCAGGTCGCCCAGATCAGACCCGAATGGCTGCACGATTACGATGAAGGCGGCGCGATGTGGCTGCTGAGGTCGCCGCGCCGGGCGAGGCGGATTGAAGACGCCCACGACGTCGTGGTCACATGCGGCGCGAGCGGGTTGGTGGTAGCAAGTCACTTCCGGCGAGCCCCGGTCATGCACGTGACTCTGGGCAGCGAGGTAAGCGATTTTTCGCAGCGGCTGTGGAAGTGGAACACGCCGTTGGCGTGGCGAGGCGTGTCTTTGTTGTCGCGGCGAGGGCTTCGGCGGGCCCGCGCGATCATCACCACCGGTTACGCCCCCGAACTTGCCGCGCTGCGGCGGCTTGATTGTCTGGCCAAGGTGCGACTCTGGGCGATGCCGGCGGATTTTGACACGAATCTCGGCAGGATAGACCAGGATCTTTCGGCGCGCCTGCGGCTGCGATATGACGGCTGCAACAAGGTTTTCATGTGGCTCAGCCGGCTTAATTTTCTGGACCCCTCGGCCCATAACTACAAAGCGCCCGAAAAATTTCTGGAGGCGTTTGGGCAAGTCATAGCGCAGGGCAAATGGAACGTGCGGGCGGTCATCGGCGACCACGGAACGGATAACGAGGCATTCAAAACGCTTGTCCGTGAACAGGGGCTTGAAGACCATATAGATTTCGTGCCGCATCTGTCGTTCACCGAGCTTCTGACGTATGCGAACCTGCCCAATGCCGTTGTTTTCGATTACATCACTCCGAGGGGGGGCGGCCTTTACGGCCTGGATCGCGAAGCCCTGAGCGTTGGGGCGGTGCTGGTGAAGGCGATAGACCCGCGGATCGTCGGCCTGCTTTTTGGGGATGGCTGCCCCATTCTGTCAGTCACCGACGCCCAGTCGTGCCGGCAGGCCATGACGCGGCTGCTGGAATGCACGCAGGAGCAGTTTGAAACCATTCGGCGTGATTACGCGCTCTGGGCCCGCGGGCACGTGCATTACGTTGAACCGGTTCGCAGGTTCGTGCGGATGCTGAACGAGTTGGATTACTGCGCCCGCGCCGAACGACAGGCCAAAGGCCGATCTTGACGCGGTTTGGCGAAGTCTGTAGCATCGGCTTCACCCGGTAAGGAGTAGTGCAAGTGGCCAGCCAGGCCGACATTTTAAAGATCGTCCATGCCGCCATTGACGATGTCAATGACCAGATGGACTCCAATCGCATCGAGAAGGACCCGCAGGCGGCGTTATACGGCCCCGGCGGCGTGCTGGATTCCATGGGCATAATCAGCCTAATCGTTGCCGTAGAGCAGCATGCTCAGGACGATCTGGGCGTTTCGGTCACACTCGCCAGCGACCAGGCCATGTCCGCAGCCCAAAGCCCGTTCCGCACGGTCGCCACCCTGACGGAGTATGTTGCGAGGCTGCTCGAGCAGGGCAATGACTGACCGTCGCGTGATTGCCATAACCGGCACGCGGTCGGGAATAGGGCGCCACCTCGCTGGGCATTACTGCGATCGGGGCTTTCTGGTTGAAGGTTGCAGTCGCGGCCCGTCTTCTTTTACGCATCCCAATTATCGCCACGCGCAGTTGGACGTGGCCGACGAAATGTCCGTTCGAGATTTCTTCGCCAGTGTTCGCAAGACTCACGGCCGCCTGGACGCGCTGGTTAACAACGCGGCCCAGATAGCGGTAAACAACGTGCTTGTCACGCCGTTGTCGCAGATGCAGGATATCTTTCGCACGAACTTCATGGGAGTGTTCCTGTGCTGCCGCGAGGCGGTGAAAGTCATGATGCGCAACCGTGGCGGAAGAATTGTCAATTTCACCAGCATTGCCGTTCCGCTGGCGCCGGTAGGCACAGCGGCCTATGGCAGCTCCAAGGCGGCGGTGGAGCAGTTTACTCGCGTTCTGGCGGCCGAGACGGCGGCGACGGGCATCTCGGCATATTCGCTGAGCCTGTCGATGGTGCAGGATTCGGGCATGGCGGCTGCGATGAGCGCCGATGCCGCCCGCGACGCCGTTGAACGCTCGACGCTGAAGCGATGGCTGACGCTCGACGAGGTGGCGGGGGCGGTTGACGCGCTGCTTGACGGCAATGGCGGCGTCGCCAGCGGCGAGACTATCAGCCTTGGAGGCGCTGCATGACGCCTGACACGCCAGCGCCCAACCAGGCGGGCCAAATAAATGTCGCCATCCGTGATGTCGCCTGCCACCTTCCCTCCAAGGCGGTCAGCAACGATGCGCTGGCGATGGAGAATGCGCATTGGGACATGAACCAGGTGGAGCAGCGAGCGGGCGTGCGCCAGCGGCACATAGCCGGCGATAATGAAACCGCCCTCGACCTGGGCCACCAGGCGACGCTGAAGCTTCTGGCTGCCAATCCGGACCTCAAGTCGCAAATAGACGTTGTGCTTTTCTGCACCCAGTGCCCCGATTACATCATGCCGCCCAACGCCTGCATCCTGCACAAGCTGCTGGATCTGCCCGAAACCGTGCTGGCCTTTGACATCAACCTGGGTTGCTCGGGCTACATTTACGCGCTTACCATCGCGCGGGGCCTGATAGCCGCCGGAACCGCGGCCAACGTGCTGATTGTGAATGCGGACACGTATTCCAAGTACATCCACAAGAAAGACCGCTCCGCCCGCGTGCTTTTCGGGGATGGAGCCGCCACGTCATGGATTGCCCGCAACGATGGCGCGGATTCGGGAATCATCGACCTGCTATGCGGAACCAGCGGGCGGAATTTCGACGCCTTCCTCATCCCGGCCGGGGGCTGCCGCCATGCAAGAACCGCACAGACCGCCGCGGAAATGACGGACATCAGCGGAAACGTGCGCACGCAGGAAAACATCCACATGGACGGCATGGGGATTCTCTCGTTTGTGAACAGCCGCGTGCCCCGGCAGGTGTCGGCACTGCTGGCCAGGAATGATCTTTCCGTATCTGATGTGGATTTGTTCATATTTCACCAGGCCAGCAAAATGGCGCTCGACTCGCTGGACAGGCTGCTCAAAATTCCGCCGGACAAAACGTTCAGAAACCTCCTGATGATCGGGAACACTGTCAGCGCGTCGATCCCGATCGCGATAAGGGAAGCGGCGGATCAGGGAAGGCTCAAGAAGGGCGACACCGTTGTGCTGTGCGGATTCGGCGTCGGGATGTCGCTCGGCAGCGTACTGCTGAAATGGTGAGTGAAGAATGGCGATTCAACCATTGATATTCCTGGGGGCTTCGGCGCTGCCGGAGATAGTCGAAATTGTGCGCGACATCAACCAGGTCCAGCCGACATTTCGCATGGACGGCGTGCTGGACGATAACCCGGCGCTCCAAGGCGGCGAAGTTGAAGGGCTCAAGATTCTGGGTCCGCTGGAAAAGGTGAGCGACTTTCCCGATGCGCAGTTCGTGCTGGGCATCGGGTCGTACCGCACCCGAGTGACGCGTTTCAAAATTGTGCAGCGCCTCGCTCTGCCGATGGAGCGGTACGCGACGCTCATTCACCCGACGGTGAAGGTGTTCGCCTCTTCCCGCGTCGGCAGTGGATGCGTGCTTCATGCCGGAACAATCATCTGCAATAACAGCGTGCTTCAGGATCTGGTGCTGATGCTGCCTCAATGCCTCATCGGCGCGCATAACGTCGTTGGCGAAGGCTGCCTGATGGCGGCCGGCGTCAAGACCACCGGCCACGTGGTGGCGGGCTACTACAGCCACTGCGGGCTGGGCGCGTGCATAGGCGATAACGTCCGCATAGGCCCAGCCGCCCAGGTAGCAATGGGAAGCATCGTGTTGAATGACGTGCCAGCCGGCGCGTTCGCCTTCAACAACCGTTATCTGGACAAGGTTGAAGTTCCGCCGGAACTGTCCGCCAGGTGGCAGCGGGAGTTGCCCACGTTCCCGGTGCGCGGGGCGTAGGAGCGCGGAGGTCTTTGTGCCGCGTCGCAGAACGTTTATCATTCGGGACGCGAAAGGCCGGCCTCGCCGCGCCAGGCGCGGACGAAGAAATCCATGAAAGACCTTTACGGAACAACGCTGAAACTGACCGGGCATTACGCCTTTGGCAACATCGCGCGCAGGGGCATTCAGTTCCTGATGGTTCCGTTCGTCACGGCAGCCATTCCAACCGCTGATTACGGAGCGGTGGGCATGGCGGCCCTGGTGGTGGCGTTCCTTGCCCTACTGACCGAAACGCCGGCGATAACAGGGGCGCTTGAACGATTCTTCTTTCATCCTGATTACATCCACCGCCAGGACAAGCTGCTGTTTAACCTCGCCTTGTTCGCCGCGGGCAAGTCGGTAATAATCACGGCTGCGTATCTGCTTGCCATTCCGCTGATATCGCGGTTGCTGCTGAAGAACCCAGGTTACGAGGGGCTTCTGGCGTGGTTTTCGCTGGTTCTGCTGCTCTGGCCGATCTGGTCGATGCTGCTGTCGCTGATGAAGCTGCGCGAGTTGGCGGGCAGGTACGTGCTGTTCAACTGCATTTCGGGCGCTGCCTGTGCGGGCGTTACGCTGTACCTGTTGCTGTTTCGCGGATGGGGCGCCAGCGCGATGGCGGTGGGGCTGGCGGTGGATTACGCGGTGGTGATCGTGCTGGCGGCGCCGATCTTTCTGAGGGAATCTTCGTTCAAGCTTGATCTGGGAATGATCCGCCGACCGCTGGCGTTTGGTTATCCGCTGCTTGGATCCGGCGCGGCCAGGCTTGCCACGTTGCTGGTCAATCGGGCGATCATCGTCTTCTATCGCGGGCTTGGACCGGCGGGCATTTTCACCTTCGGATTCGGGCTTTCGGAGGCGGTTGATTCCGTTGCGGTAAACCCGTTCGCAAACGGCATCGCCCCGACGATACGCAAGCTGGAGAGCGATGCGAATCGCCAGCGGCAGTTCATACGGCATGCAGCCACGAGCTATTATCTGCTGGCGATGTTTCTTGGGCTGGGTC
>JAAYEH010000376.1 GCA_012728855.1 Rhodopirellula sp.
CACTCGCCAGATTGTTCCGCTCCATCGGGTCCGCTGCCAGGTCGTACAGTTCTTCGACCGCCTCCCGGTCTCGGCGGATATACTTCGTCTTATCGGACCACACCGCCCGGATCGGCCCCTTGGCCGCCGGACTAACGTCCGGGAGGTCGAGTCGGGAGAACGGGGTCAACTCGCTGAGAACCGCGGAGTCCGCACGGTGCGCCAGCGCGGCTTCCGGGTTCCAGAAGCGGGCCAGCGAGTTTCCCGGGATCGGTGAAGGGTCGATACCCAGCAGGCCGAACACGGTGGCCGGAACATCGCGAAGGCTAACCGTCTCGGCGATCCGTCGCTTCTGGGGAATCCGCCCATTCATGAGCATGATTAGAGGAACGCGTGTTTGTTGTTGATAAAGGCTGGTTCCGTGCGTGTAGACGCCGTGTTCTCCGAATTCCTCGCCATGGTCGGAAAGAACGATTACCAGCGTGTTGTCCAGCTCGCCGCGCTTCTCGAGTTCGTTCAAGAGCAGATCGAGTTGCCGGTCGAGGTAGGCGATGCAACCTTCATAGGCCCGGCGCGCTACTTGCATCTGCCGCTCGGTGATCTTTTCGGGGTGAGAAATGGACTCCGCCCAGTTGCAGAGCAGTTCCACATCCTCCTTCGTCTTAGGGCCGTAGGTTTGGTCGAACGGCGACGGCGGATGATAGGGTTGGTGCGCCTCCATGAAGTTCAAGAAGGCGAAGAACGGGCGGTGCTCTTGCCGGTCGTGCCAGGCGAGGAAAGATGCGTTGATGGATGTCGCCGATCGATGCCGCCCTACTCTTCGCAGTTCGTCGCCTAAGAGAGGAACCAGCAGATCCTTTCCCACGTTGCGTATCAGTCGCGTACGGCGAATAACCCCCGCCAGCGTGAGGTCGTCATCATCATAGTGCTCGAATCCCTGCTCTAGCCCGGTGTGACGGTGGCAGAACGAGGCGTTGGCCACGAAGCCTCCCGTGCGGTATCCCGCATCGCGAAGGACTTCCGCCAGCGTCGTGAAACTGTCCGGGATTCCCCGCGTTTCAATACTGGGAAAGACGTGCGCCGCATGGCCGGTCATGATGCCTGCGTGCGACGGCAGGGTCCAAGGCGCGCTGGCGATGGCATGATCGAAGACCGTGCCGGATAACGCCAGTCGATCGAGGGTCGGCGTCGTCGGCTGGTCGTGGCCGTAGAGGCTCAGGCTTTCGGCCCGCACGGTATCCCAGACGATCAACAGCACGTTGGGAGCGTCGGGCCCGACCGCCGGCGTCGTGGCCGCCTGCCGGGCATGCCACGATTCCAACACATAGATCCCGGACGGCCAGCCGACCGCCACCAGCGCCATGACGGGAGTGCCGTAACGCACAGCGCCGAAGAACCCTTCCTCATGGCGGGCAAGAAACCGCCATGCGGTTGTCGCCATTCCGCAGGCGAGAATCAACTGCGAGAGATTGCTGATGCCGATCAGGAAGATCTCGTCCCAATGGTCGACGAGCTGATAGAAATAGACGACGGCCAGCAGCAGAGTCGCGCCGCGAAACCCAAGCTTCCACCGCCACTTTTCCGGCAACGCTCCAACGGCGACGGCAAGGGCAATGCCGGCCAGAAAGAAGAGGCCGGTATAGGTGGCCGGCGCCGTCCAGCGATAGTGGGATTTCACCAGGCAGAGCGAAAACAGATGAAATCGATAGGTGGCGTTGAGAGTCGCCTCGGTCAGCCCTAGCAGAAGTCCAAACCACACGCAGAGCAGACAGAACTCCCACCAGCGCGTCCACCGTTTCCTCGATTCGACCTGCTGTCGCGGATTGATCGGCGTCGACCCGTTATGCGAGCTGCTGTCAGCGTCGGTCTCCGGGCGGCCGTTCTGTTCCCTCAGCATTTCGAGTTCCTTATCTTCGTTCGCGTCGTTTGATCGTTGAACCATGACCGGATTTCGATCGCCGCCCATTTGCGTTGGCGACGACAAACCGGGATAGGCCGAGGGTTTTCCTACCGCAGTGATGTCGCCTGACGCACCGGCGGCGCGGTGCGTGAAGCGGTCACTGTTGCTCGCTCTTTCCGTGGAAATCCCGGAACGATTCGGGCAAAGCGATCTTGCAGTCGCTGCAGCGTTTGGCCGTGCG
>JAAYEH010000377.1 GCA_012728855.1 Rhodopirellula sp.
AGCGCGTCGCACTTCTTGCACACAAACCACCATCCCCAGTCGCGGTGCAGTAGTTGCAACCGGGTCCCGCCACAGAACGGGCACGGCAGGGGCTTGGTCTCGTCGCTCAGCATGTCGTCTCCAGCGTGTTCGCCATTTCATCTCGCACGATGTCGCGAACGAGGTCTTCCAGTGTCGGCGGTACAAGCGGCGCGATCTTCTCGTCTGCTTCGTTTTGTGGGCTGTGCAGTCCAGCCTTGATGAGGCACTCGCGGCACCACTCGGCCTCTAATTTCCGGTCGGCCGCTTGAAAGCCGTACCCCCAGTTGACGCCAACGGCGACGTGCTTAAGAAAGTTCTTGTCATTCTCGGCTGTTGCACCGCACCGATCGCATTTTAAAGTCACTGTTCTCATGTCGTCCTTTCGTGTCAAATCAGCCATCTACGCCTTGGCACCCTCTTTTGCAGGGGCCGGAACAGCGTCATCAGGCGTCGAAGGTTTTGACGCGAGCACCCGCTGCAATGTATCCATCGTCGAAAGCACGTCTGCCTTAATGCGCTCTTCTGCCTCAGCCCATAGTCGTTGCGGCCAGCAATCGTTCGCGCCTCTCGCGAGCCCAGCAAGAATGCCGTCGATCTCGGGATTCGGCGAGCAATCTCCAACTCGACGGAGTTTGTTCCCGTCGTACGTCATGATCTCGAATCCGAGAAGTTTGTGCAGCGCTGTTCTAATGGTCGTTCTGAAGGCGCCAATACTCGCCTGTACGTCCTGATTGGCACGCTCTTTGATCTTCGCTTCTAGTGTTTCAAGCTCCATCTCATCTCTCAAAACCCCCGCAAGTAAAAACATCAGCCACGCGGCGCGGCCTCGATGATTTCGGCGTCCATAGTCACAGAACACGCGGGGGCGGCGCGCCAACCGCAAGCGCTGCCGCTGGTGGGCGGGAGTGTCGCGAGCCATCGCGAGACGCCCTGCGGTTCCGGACCCCGCGTAGAACGATGATGTCCATTGGTCATTGCCCCTTGTATCCTGGTTGTTTCGCGGCATGCCGCCTGTTGCGCAACTCCTGAATCTGATTCGCCATTGCAATGATGTCGTCGCCCGCTTCGTTGTCATGGCATAGGTCGGCAACGAGGCGTAGAATCTCATCCGCCCTATCGGAATTCTGAGTGTTCGTCGCCTGCAACAGGCACGCCGCGACGGTCGCCGCAACGCAATCTGATGCCGCGTTCTGAAATACCTTCACAAACAGTGCATCGTCGAGCGTGTGATCCTCTGTGATGATTGCGTAACTCATTGGTTGTCCTTTCTAATATGCCGCCTTGCTAAGTGCGGCATCTGCCAGCTTTAACGACACGCACACGGCACAATCGTTGCACCGCTCATCGCCGCCAACATGGGCCGTCTGCACGGCATCCCGCAGCCTCTGAAGCGCGGCCAGTAGGTCCGGGGCGGCGGCAATGAGCCTGGCGTTGGCGTATGCCGTATCGGTGGATGATCGCCGATCCCAATGTACGGTGATGCCAAGGGACTCACCATCAGCGTTGAGCAGGCCCCATC
>JAAYEH010000378.1 GCA_012728855.1 Rhodopirellula sp.
ACTGGGGCCGGCTCCCTACAGTTTTCTGTCGGTTGACGCATCGAACGTCAGCCTGTTGACATTCAAGTTGAGCGAGACCCCCGGCCGTGGCGTGATTGCGCGATTTCACGGGACCGATGGTCGGCCGTCGGAGGTAGGTATCAGGTTGGGTTGGGGACAGAACCTGCGTCTGACTCGCTGCTCGATCATCGAGAAAGACCAGGAGACGCTGGAATCCCCGTCGCTGCGATTCGATCCCTTCGGCTACGCGACCTTGCGGATTGAGTCGCACGGGCCGCTGCCAGCGACGCCGGAAATCGTCTTGGGCGAATGCTCGGACAAGAGCGTCGCGCTTCGGTGGGCCCCCGTCGCCGGAGCACGGCAATACCACGTCTACCGTGGCGAACAGGCTGACTTTCCACCGGACGAGTACCATCTGCTTGCCACCACGCGCGAGACGCATCATACCGACGACTGGCTGAGCCCCGGCGCGACGTACCACTATCGCGTTGCCGCCGTGACGGCCGACGCGCGACAGGGCGCCGCTTCCCGGTCGGTACACGCTGCGACTGAAGCGCCCGGCAATTCACCGCCGGCCAAGGTCGGCTCGTGCTACACGGGGCTGATTACCGATCCGAGGGCCTGGCGCGGCGACAAGCCGGATACGCTCTACCTGCAGTGGGGACAGAACACGGAATCCGACTTGTCGCACTATGAATTGTACCGCGACGACACTCCCGATTTCGAACTCGGCGCGAAGACCTTTTTGGCGAAGGTCGAGCCGGGACCGTACGTCGTGGTGCCGTTCGAGGACAAGGGGCTCAGGCCGCATACTCGGTACTACTACCGTGTGCTCGCCGTCGACCGCGACGGCCATCGAGGGCAACCGAGCGACCTGTGCCGGGGTGTGACCCGCGAACCGAAATAGAAAACACGGATTCCCTAATCACGATCTTGCTGGAAGGGACTGAAGATGAAGAATGCATCGATTGGAATAATCGCGCTATTGGTGATGTCAGTATTCGCGCAAGTCGCGTCGTCGACTCCGCCGAACGAACGCCAGGCTCGGCCGTCCCCGGACTGGCTGACGCGCGGCGTCATCTATCAGGTCTGGCTCCGCACCTTTACGCCCGAGGGAACGCTCAAGGCGGCGGCGAATCGCCTGGCGGAGGTCGCCGACCTGGGAGCGACCGTTGTGTACCTCAGCCCGGTTCAACTCCAGGACGACGATCCACGTCCCGAGTTCTGGAGCCCGCGTCAGCAGAAGTCGCCGAATGCCGATCCCAGGAATCCCTACCGTGTGAAGGATTATGACCGCATTGATCCCGAGTACGGAACCGAAACGGACCTGCAGGAGTTCGTGGCGAAGGCGCACAAGCACGGGCTGAGGGTGTTGATGGACGTCGTTTATCACCACACCGGGCCGACCTGCGTCCTGCTGAAACACCCCGAGTTTTTCCAGCTCGACGCCGAAGGCAAGCCGGCGATCAACCAATGGAACTTCTTGCGGTTGAATCTGGAGAGCCCCCGACTGCGTGAATATCTCACGGAGAACATGATCCACTGGGTGAAAGAGTGCGGGGTAGACGGTTTCCGCTGCGACGTCTCCGGCGCCGTGCCTTTGGATTTCTGGGAGGCGGCTCGCGAGCGACTCGATCGGGTCCGGTCCGATCTGGTCATCCTGGCTGAAGGCTTGCGAGCAGACGACCAGGTGAAGGCCTTCGACATCAACTACTCTTTTGCCTGGTATCACGCGCTTCGAGACGTCTTGACGGGCAGGCAACCCGCGGAGGCGATCGTGCAGCTCTGGGAGAAGCAGCACGGCAGCGTCCCGCGCGGAGCACGATTCATTCGCTACACGGACAACCACGACATCGATCGCTCGCTGACCCTGTTCGGCGAGCGTGGCGTCCGGGCCGCCTCGGTGCTGCACTTCACGATCGACGGCGTGCCTTTCCTCTACAACGGCCAGGAAATCGGCGACACGACGCCGCAAGACCTTTACCACCACTGGCCGATCAACTGGGAAGCAGGCGGACTGCCCAGGCAGAAGGCTCTGCTGATTTTCTTGAAGACGCTTATCGAGTTGCGCCGCAACGAGACAGCACTGACCGCCGGAAGCGTCGAGTGGCTGAAGAACGACCGGCCGGATTCGGTTCTTTCTTTTCGCAGGCGCACGGCCGACAGCGAGATTCTGTCGGTGGTGAACCTGTCGAATCGCGCCGTCAAGGTGCGTATCACGTTTCCCGAGCCAACCCGCTGGTCCTACGACACACTGATCGACGATGGCGCCAAGGCCGAAACCGACGACAGTGGGGCTCTGCTGCACGTCACGGGCTTTGGCTATTTCGTCGCCAAGCGGAAATGACATAGGAATCTGCTCATGAAAACCGCTACTGCCCTTGCCATGCTTATCTTCTTCACAGGTGCGGTGTGTCCGCTCTTCGTCGAGGATGCCTGCGGAGGGATAATCTTCGTTTCTGCCCACGGAGATGACACGGCCGACGGCACGCAAAATGCCCCGCTGGGGACGATCGCCGAGGCCCAGCGGAAGATTCGCGAAATGAAGAGTGCGGGCGGGTTACCCAAGGGCGGCGTCGTTGTCGAAATCCTCGGCGGCCGTTATCCCTTGACGAAGGCGATCGAACTGACTGCGGAGGACGCGGGCACGGCCGATGCCCCGATCATGTATCGCGCCCGGCGGGGGGAGAAAGTCTTGCTGACGGGCGGCCGTACGATCGCGGATTGGCGGCCGGTCACCGACGACGCCACGCTAGAGCGTCTGGATTCGGCAGCCCGCGGCAAAGTATTCCAGGCCGATCTCGCGGTGCTGGGGATCACCGATTACGGAGACCTCGCGCTGGACGCGGCCTGGGAGCTACAGTGCTATCTGGCCACGAAGCACAACCAGGGCGAAAATGCCCAGGGCGCCGCCTTGGCGAGTCGAGATTACTCGAAGGGCGGCAAGCAGGTCTCGCCGCGGATGGAACTATTCTTCAACGGGATCCCCATGCAGATCGCACGCTGGCCGAACCAGGGATTCAGCCAGATCGATCAGGTGTTGGGCAAGACCAAAGTCGAGGTCCGCGGCGTCGTCGGATGCAAGGAAGGGATTTTCAGCTACACCGGGGACCGCCCCCGCCGGTGGATCGACGAAAAGGACGCCTTCGTCAAGGGATACTGGTTCCGCGACTGGTGCGAACAGTCTCACCGCATCGCAATGATCGATCCCGAGAAACGCATCATCACGGTGGAAGAGCCGTATCACAACTATACCGGTTACCGGGCGGGCCAGTGGTTTGTTGGGTTCAACATGCTGTGCGAGTTGGACGCGCCGGGCGAGTGGTATCTCGATCGTGAAAACGGCACCCTCTACTTCTGGCCTCCCTCGCCGCTGGAGGACGGGCTGGCGGAGGTGTCGCTCACCGAGGGCCTGTTCACGTTGACCGACACTGCCCACATCACCCTCCGCGCGCTGGAGATGGAGGCGGTTCGCGGTACGGCGGTTTCCATGCGGAATAGCCGCGAGTGCCACGTCGTCGGGTGCATGATCCGCAATCTGAGCAACCACGCCGTGACGATCTTCGAAGGGAACAGTTGCGGTGTGGTCGGATGCGACCTGTCGCAGATGGGCGGGGGCGGCATCTACCTGATCGGCGGCCAGAGCGAGACGCTCGCGCCCGGAGGACCCTATGCCGAGAACAACCACATCCACCACTACGCCCGCTGGGACCGAATGTATCGGCCGGGCATATGGATGAGCGGCGTGGGGCTCCGCGCGTCGCACAACCTGATCCACCACGCGCCCCACGCGGCCATTCTCTACGGAGGCCAGGAGCACCGGTTCGAATATAACGAGATCCACAACGTCTGCCAGGAGTCGCACGACTGCGGGGCGATCTATGCGGGGCGCAGTTGGTGCCTGCAGGGGAACGTGTTTCGGTTCAACTACCTGCACCACCTTTGGGGCAAAGACGGCGGTCCGTGCAACGGCATCTATCTGGACGACGAGAACTCCGGCGCCACGATCCGCGGCAATGTCTTCTACCAGGCCTGGCGGCCCGTGTTCATCGGCGGGGGCCGCGACAACCTCGTGGAAAACAACCTCTTCGTCGACTGCCCCCAGGCCATTCACCTCGATGCCCGCGGCATTGGCTGGGCAGCGTATGCCGTCCAGCCGAGGATCGACACGGCAATCGAGACGGGAGTCCTCTGTGGGGTCCGGTTCAAGGAGCCGCCGTTCAGCACGCGCTACCCCAAGCTCGCCACCATGCTCGAAGACGAGCCGGCCAAGCCGAAAGGGAACATCGTCCGGCGCAATATCTTCTGGCAAGGAGAGGGAGTGAATCTCCGCCGCACGGGCTGGGACACGTTTCCCGAAAGCGGAAGCTACCGCAACGCCTGGTGGCACCACATCGAAGCCAAGGTCTTCGATCTGGTGACGATTGAAAACAACCTGATCGACGTGGATCCAAGACTTGTGGACGAGAAGGGAGGCAACTTCCAGCTTCAGGAGGACTCGCCTGCCTGGAATATTGGTTTCGAGCGGATTCCGTTCGAGAAAATCGGCCTCTATCAGGACCACTGGCGAGCCACGTGGCCGGTGGCCCATGCGGTAACGCCCCTGCCGGAACGCAGCAAACAGTAACCTAATGGGAACAATGTCATGGCAACATCAAGCATTGGACCAATGCTCGTAAACACTCCGTAGTCTGCACTCGCTTTCGGCAGCAGGAAACCGATGCGAAGCAGAAAGCAGATGCAGCGCAGTGACGGCGGGAGGTGAAGACGCGGCAGTCCGATCGGCTCGATGGGCTAGCATTCTTGCTGCTCATCGTTATCCGTGCCCCGGCCTTGCCATCCGTGCTATTCACACAACAGAATGATATAGTAGCACGGATGGCAAAGCCGGGGCACGGATGAAGAGATTCGAGAGAGATTTTACCTTTCAGCATCGTGGGAGAAAGTAGATGAACTCGAAAGCAACTCTGCTGATTCTGGCGGCGGGCTGGACCGTTGTCGCGGCGGCCGCGGAGCCGCGTTGTCCGCTGATTCCCATGGGGGCGATCACGGGAAAGCCCGACGAGCAGACGGTCAAGGAAACGCTGGAAGCCTACAAGGCCGTCGGCGTCGACCAGTATTTGATCTATCCGAGGAGCGGGTTGGAATACGAGTACATGGGTGAAGAGTGGCTCGAGATGTGCGAATGGTTCTGCAAGCACGCAAAGCGGCTGGGCATGACCATCTGGCTCTACGACGAATACAACTGGCCGAGCGGCTCGTGCAAAGGGCGGGTGCCAGCGGAGAATCCCGATTTCGAGTCGCGGCAGTACGCGGTCTATAAAAAAGCCGACGGGGCCTTCGATTGGCAAATCGTCCCTTCGCCCGGGTGGGTCGACAACTACAGTTTCCAGGCCATGGAGCGGTTCATTGAGTTGACGCACAAGGAGTATGAGCAGCGGCTCGGTCCGTATCTGGGGTCGACCGTCGCCGGCATCTTTACGGACGAGCCATCGCATCCCACGCCGGTGAAGCTGGACCGCAAGCCGGACCTGCTGTTCCGCTACTTTGACGGCGGGGAAGCCGAGTACAAGAGCGCGACCGGGCGCGAGCTGCGCGCGGACGTTGAGGCCTATCTGGCCGACAACCGCAAGGACGAGGTGTGGGCGGTCTATTACGGGTTGCTGGGCCAGCGGTTTCGCAAGGCCTATTTCGAACCGATCCGCGCCTGGTGCGACCGCGTGGGCCTGCTTTCGACCGGGCACATGATCGCCGAGAACAGCACTTCGGATTCGGCCCGCTTCAACGGCAATCCGCTCGATGCACTGAAAGGCCTGACGCTGCCGGGGATGGATGAGATCGGAACGCGCCTCGATCCGGAGACCATCGAATGGCTGACGCTGGCCGTCGCGCAGCACGCCGTCGGCCGGCGCGGGAACGGCGGGTTGGTCGAGTTGTTCGCGTTGGGCCCGAGCGACATGCGCCACGCGACCCACCGCCAGATGATCTGGCTTTGCGCGATGCACAAGATCGACCGCTACGTGCTGGCCATCGCCCCGATCGACGCACGCGGCAACGTGGAGAAGTCCGGGTACTTCAACCCCATGACGCGGATGCAGCCGTGGTTCCCTGCGTTCCGCCTGCTGAGCGAAGAGTCGCGTATCGCCGCGCGCTATGCGTCCAAGCCGGTGCGATGCGACATCGCCATCCGCTACCCCCAGCGCGAAGCCGCACGGTTGGCCGCGAAAGGCAAACCGCACCCGGCGCTGCTCGCCACACTCCGCTGTTTCTCGGCGCAGCAACTCACGTACGACCTTTACGAAGAGGATGAGGCGTGCGACAAGCCGCTGGTATATTCCTTCGAAGGGGCGACCCTGAAGGAAGAGAAATCGAGACGCACATTCGCGTCGCCCGACGAGGCCGCCGCATTTGCTAAGACGGTCTCTGCGCCGGCCGTTTGGGTCGAGAACGCGGACGGCAAAACCGTGGAGGACGTGTTGCTGCGTCACTATGAAGACGGCAGTGTGGTCGTGCTGGGACTGGCGGCGAAAGAGCACGGGAAGCTGCGCCTGATGCGGCGAGAAGGGGGACCGGTCCCGTTCGAGCTACCGGCCCGGGGAGTGTTCCGGTTCGAGGGAAAGTCGCCCGAACCGGAGACACCTGCCGTCGTTCGTCCGCTTCCGCCGGAGACTTCTTTCGACATTGCGCTGAGCGCGAAGAACACCCATCGCCTGGCGTTCGATGCGAACAACACGGCCCGAGTCAAGGTCGGTGATCCGGTCGCCGCAGCGCGGCTCGTGCTGCGGCATCATCCGGCGCCGAGTAACGTGACGTTGGATGGAAAACCTGTGAAGGCCGATCAACCCTGCGACACGTTGCGTCCGGGACTCAACGAACTCTACCGGCAAACCGAGCCGTTCCGGCTCGAATCGGGCGAGCACGTGCTGGTCGTTGAGGCGGGCGGCAGCGACACGAACTACTTTCTCCCGATCGCATGGCTCGTCGGCGATTTCGCGGTCGACGACGGTGCCATCCGAGCCCTGCGGAAAACCGTAGGCGCCGGTCCCCTCTGGAGGCATGGCCTCGCCGATTTCACGGGCCAGGTGACGTACACGAGGGAAGTGGAAGTTCCGGCTCATTCGCAAGGTCTCAAGCTGCGGGTTGACACGGGCGGGCTGTACACGGCGATCACGCTGGACGGGCAGGCGTTGGGGGAGCGTGCGTGGGCGCCTTTCGAGTGGACGGTTCCGGACAGTTTGCGAGGAAAGAAAGTCGAGTTGCAGATCCACGTCTGGACCTCGGTGGCGCCGATGTTCGGCGACTGGAAGAGCCCCGCCGCCGCCTGGAACAAGAAGTTCTGGGTGCCGCCGCCGGAGCCCCGTCCCGAAATCGGGCTTTTGTCCGCTCCCTCATGGGTACTGTTCTGAAAAAGGAGAGCTTCAACTCCTCAACACAATGTGGCCTGCGAGAACACGTATGAGAGGATTGACATTAGGTATGCTGGTCGGTCTGTTGGTCTGTTCCGTCCCGCTGTGGGCGGAGGATCCGGTCTGTCCGCTGCCGGGCGACTGGCAGTGTGTGCCCGAATTCAGCGATGAGTTCAACGGCGACCAACTTGACGATTCCAAGTGGTGGGACTTCAACCCGATGTGGGTGGGCCGCAAACCGGCACTCTTCGTTCGCGACAATGTCGCCGTCAAGGACGGCATGCTGCAGATCTCGGCGACGAAGATGCCTGAGAGCATGGAAACGGTCGAAAATCACGTTCGCGGTTTTCACACGTTCGCGACAGGGGCGGTCAAGAGCAAGAAACGGGTGAAGTACGGCTACTTCGAGGCCCGCGCGAAGGCGATGCCGTCGCATTGTTCGAGCGCGTTCTGGTTTTACGACCCGCTCGATCCGCCCCGGAAATACCAGAAGGGTTCGTACTCCGAAGAGATCGACGTCTTCGAAGTGTTCGGCAAGCCGGACAAGCT
>JAAYEH010000379.1 GCA_012728855.1 Rhodopirellula sp.
ACCGACAGAGATCGCTCATGCCGGACACCTCCGTCGGGATCGGAATCCCTCAAAAGACCGCCTCGGGCGGTCGGCGCTACCGGTATGCGCCGATGTACAATTTGTGCTTTTCCCCATGGCAGGCTTTCCCGGGCTGCCGCACTTCCAGTTTGAGTTACTTGGAAGCCGAAGGCTTCGCAGCGATGGTGCGTAAGACAACTGGGCCGAGAAACGATACGGAAAGGTGATCGCCCACGGGGCGTTTGTCCACCACACGGAATCGCACCGTGACGTTTGGGCCGCCCGCCGCCGCCTCGGTCACGTCGACCGTGCCCCACTCGCGCCCGGATCGCGAAGAGGCGATGTCTTCTTCCCAGACAAGGCGATCGTTCAGCCAAAGCTGCCCAAAGCGATGTCCCGGATAACGGTTTTCCAGTCGCGTGTCGTTGAGAAAGAAATCCAGAACCAGCCGCCCGGAAACGTCCGGCCGCGGGATTTCGGCCGATACCTCGGCGTATTGGCCGATCTCCGAGGCGATCCCCCGCGGGTACCCGATGGCGACAAGCGACCGCTCGTGCCGGTCAAATCGTCCGGCGCAAAAGGCGCCGCTAAAACTTGGCGGCGTTCGCAGCCAATCGTCGGGCTTGATCTGGGCCACGACTTCGCCGGCCGGACGATCGCCGATGCTGGCGAACAACGCATCCAATTCTCCCGGCGCGACTGTTTCTTTGTAAGGAAAGAACGTGGCGACCTCGGCTTCGGCCATGCGGCGGAACCGTTGCGTCATCTCCTGACGAAGCTCTTTGGCGCGCTTGGTCCAGTAGCCCAGTCCGGACGAACGGCCTTCCCAGTAGGCCGCGTATCCCTCGATTCCCTTCAGTTCGCCCAATTCACGGCGAATGTCGGCAAGCTGCCGGCGGATCGCGATGCCAAGCGGGGCGAGCGTTTTTTCCGCTTCCTCCTCGCGGCCCGCCTCGATCAGGTCGATCATCCTCGGCTCCAAATCGGCTGCCGTGTATTCCGGATACTCGAGTTGGGCCATCTTGCGGGCGTAGCTGAGTGTTGCTCGCATCGGTTCCAGGTAGATCGATTCCAGACGACCCGGATCGATCGCCGTTTCGGCCGGCGCTCGCTGCTGGAGCGCCGCCAGTAGCGGTTCGAGTTCGGCGATCAGCGCCAGGGCTTTCGGCCGGTCGGCGATCTGCTTCAGCCGCGGCGGCCAGCCGCGATTGGGCTCGAACCGCCAGCCGGGCAAATCGAAGAGGTCTTTCAATTTCGCGAGCGTGTCGTCGAGCGTCTCGGCCGTGTCGACCTGCGAAGGCCCGTAGACATAACGGTAGATGGCCCGGCGGGTCTGCGGCCAGTCGTGCGCGGCCGGTTCCCACGCCCAGAACCCCAAGGCGCCCACCTGGTATTCTTCCGGCCAACCGCCGACCACGCCCCAGAGAAGCGCGCAATCGGTGTTGCTCGGCGCATCGCGGATCTGGTCGTAGTCCGGGCGATGCCAGCCGTTGCGAAGTGGCTGGATGTCGACATAGGCGGGCTTGCCGTCGGCCCGCAGCGAGCAGAGCACGTCGCCGTTGTGCAGAAAGCCGCCTCGAATGTTGACGAGATTGTGCCACCAGCCGGGCAACGTCTTCATGCCGAGTCGCCGCGCGGTCTGGGCGTCTTCAGCGCACGGCACCCGCGTGAACAGCCACTGCGCCTCGGCCAGGCCCCACTCGGTTGCCGCGAGATGGTTGAACTGCTTGTCGATGTGCTGGTATTCCTCCGGCGGCGGCGTGATGGCGATCCGCCGCCCAGTAATCCCGTGCCGGGCGCCGAACTGGAGCACCTGGCGGATCAATTCGGGGGCACTCTCGCCGGGGCCGACGTCGTCGAAGGAGATCCATAGTCCGTCAACCCCCAATGCGATCAGTTCCTCAAACGTCTTGATCGCCTCGCCGATCCGTTCACGCGGGACGGCACAGGAAACCGTGCCGTAGACGAACAATCCCCGCCGCTGCGACTGGGCGATCATCCGCTTGATCAGCGGCACATCGAGCGGTTTGCCCGCCGGCAGACCCATCGACGCCTTCCGCGGGGGAAAAATGATCGTCGCCGGCACGTCCGGGTCGTCGCGGACATCGGTGAAATTGATCCTCGACCGCAAGTAGGCGTCCAACGCGCCCGGCTGGAGGTGTTGCTTCAACACGGAGTGCGGCCGTCCCCGCCAGGCGATGCTCGGCCAGTCGCGGACGGAGACCACCGGGAAGACAACCGCATCCCCCTGGTGCGAAAGCAAGTCGAACAGCGCATGTTGCCCATAGATCACACCCCGCGGATTGCTCCCGCCCACCACGACGACCTGCCGGCCCCCGTCGTCGAAGCACTCGATCACGAATCCATCCGGTCCTGGCGATTGCTCGGACAAATCGAGTCGCTTCGTCTGCTGCAATCGTTTCAGCCAGGCACTGGTGCCGACCTGTCCCAACAGGAAGACCTGGCGAATGGATTCCGCGACCTGAGATTCATCGCAGATCGACAGCTTGCGTTGGAAGCGCCGCTCGATCTGATCCCGCAGGCACTCGGCGGCATAGCGTTCCGGCGGGCTGGCGTCCGAACCGATGGCAATCACAGCGGCGTCGCCCGCCAGCAGCGTTGCCGTGCGACCGGTCTCCTGGTACTGCTTCGGATGCGGGACGATAGGGCAGGGAGAAGTCTCCGCATTGCAGGGCGATAGGCGTATCGACCCCACAAAGACCAACAGCAGCACACACCGCACGGACGCCATGGCAAAACCCTCGTGGCCGGAAATGAGAATGCCGTACCTTACGGTGTGATTCTGCTCGTTACTATAGTGTGCTGTCAATCGCTCGACAAGTGAGAGACTGCCCTCTGCGTCTTTCGCGTCTCTGCGGTGCCTTTCCGAAACGTGCAAAAACTTGCGAATCGCTGCATTAAGATTCTGGCAGCGCGGCCAGCGCATCGGCCTCCAATGTGATTTCGCTGACCGTGCAGCGGGTTTTGCCGACATCGGCAATGGCAGAGCGGATTGCCGCCTCCAGTGACTCGGCTTCGCGGCTGAAGCCGATCTGAAGCAAGGATCCAGCAACACAAGCGGTGCTGGGCGCTATCGAAGGGAGACGACCGATCCTCAGCCGACCGCGCGCTCCAGCGCCTCGGCGACAGTCCGCAGCGCCTTGATGCGGGCGTAGAGTTTGTCGTTGGCTTCCAGCACCGTCCAGGGGGCGTGGGCAGTGCTGGTGCGTTGCAGCATGTCGACCACCGAGACCCGGTACTGATCCCACTTCTCGCGATTCCGCCAATCGTCGGCGGTGATCTTCCACTTCTTTTCAGGATCGTCTTCCCGTGCCTGGAAGCGGCGGAGTTGCTCCTCCTGATCGATCTGCAGCCAGAACTTGATCAGCACGGTTCCGAAGTCGGTCATCTGCCGCTCGAATTCGGTGATCTCGCGGTACGCCCGCCGCCACTCTTCCTCGGTGCAGAATCCCTCCACCCGCTCCACCAACACGCGGCCGTACCAGGAGCGATCGAAAATGGCAATGTGGCCGGCCTTAGGCAGATTCCGCCAGAAACGCCAAAGATAGGGCCGCCGCTTTTCTTCCTCCGTGGGCGGTCCTACCGGAACGACCTCGTAGCCACGTGGATCGAGCCCGCGCGTCAGTCGCTTGATATTGCCTCCCTTGCCGGCGGCGTCCCAGCCTTCGTAGAGAACAACCGCCGGAATGCGGGCGACATACAGTTCATGCTCCAGTCGGAAGAGCCGCTGCTGAAGCTCGTCGAGTTGGCGGTCGTAGTCGTCGCGATCGAGCGAAAGGTTCATGTCGAACTGGTCGAGCACCGTTCTCTCGTGCGTCGGCGACTCTTGGGGTTTGGGCATGGGCGCGTAGACCGGTTCGGGCGCCGCTGCCCGCCGCTCGAGTGCTTTCTCCACGGCGACGACGATCGTTTCCGTCACCTTCACCTCGACGAACTTCCGCTGCGTCGCTTCGACGATCACCCAGGGCGAGTGCGCGGCGGAGGTTTCTTCGAGCATCTCTTCGGTGGCGACGAGCCAGTCGTCGTAGCGGCGGTTCTGCTGCCACTCGTCGTCGCCGACTCTCCAGCCGGTCGCCGAATCGTTTTCCAGTTTGCGGAATCGCTTTTTCTGTTCTTTGCGGTCGATGTGCAGCCAGAATTTCACCAGCACGGCGCCGAAATCGACGAGCTGCCGTTCGAACTGGCGGATCTCTTCGTAAGCCTCACGGCAGTCGGCGTCCGACACTTCGCCGTCGATCCGCTCGCGGAGCACGCGCCCGTACCAGGAATGGTCGAATAGCGCGATCTTCCCCGCCGGCGGCAACTGGTTCCAGAACCGCCACATCCAGGGACGATACCGCTCTTCCTCGTTGGGCCGAAGAATCACGCGGACACCGAACCCGCGCGGGTCGAGCACTTGGGCAAGACTATTGATCACCTCGCCCTTGCCGGCGGCGTCCCAGCCCTCGAAAACCAACACCACCGGCACCCCGGCCGCCTGGGCCGCCCGCTGGCATTCACCCAACCGCGCTTCCAGGCCATCGATGACCGCTTGGTAGTCGGACTTGGAGATTGTCTTGGTCAGATCGATGAATTCGAGCATCGCGATTCCGCCTGAGAGAGATCGGGCCTGATGCGCCCCATGCGCGATTGTAGGTTGCCCGGCAGGCCCGCAGAGCCAATCTCGCGGTTTGCCGGGTGGAATGCGGGAGACATCCGCGGGTTATGACGGTCGCAACGACACGGGCGCGCCAGAAGCGGTCCCCGCGAACTGCTAGGGAATGACTCTGGAATGACTTCCTCGTTTTGGACTTTGGGAACGGGAGCCCGTAGATGGAAAAGGAGAGAACTGAGGCAACAGAGGAATCATCTCTGTTATCTCTGTTGACTCCTGTTTAGTCCACCACCTGCCGTCAATCGTCGCTGCCACTGACACAAGGTCGGTGGCCTCACTGAGGGCTACACGAATGATGAAAGTTGATTTATCGCGACAAAGGGAGCCAGACCGCCATATCCGATCGCCCGCGGTTGCACCAGGCGTAGTAAGGGATGAGCCGGAGCTTGATCTCGCGCGGCGATCCGTCCGATACGCGGCGGTACAAACCGATGCCGGCGGCGGCGGGCAATACCGTGGCGTCGGTCTCCAAGATCGTCACCCCGCCAAGAAGCGACCCCTCGTGGGGAACCGTCCAGTGGGAGTTGTTCGGCCAGCGGACGGCGGAATCGTTGTTCAACAGCGGCACATCGTCGCCCGAGCGCCGCAGCACGTTGGTATAGAAGAAGTCGGTGCCGCCGATGCCGATCCCCGAGAGCAATTTGCGATCGCCAGTCGTGCGATAGAGATCCACGGCGCCCATGATGTTCGACGGATTGAAGCCGAACTGGGCCAGTTCCTTGGGCCGCGGCGCGAAGACCGTGTGGAGATAGTCGCCCAGCTTGCGGGCCACGTCGAGGAAGCTCGTCTTGCCGGTGGCCCGCTGGTGGACGCAGGCGGCCGTGAGGAGGTGGCCCATGTTGTAGAGTTCGTGGTAGCGGAGATCCTGCCAGCTCTGCTTGTCGGTAAGCTGGATCTGGGTCGCAATGTACCCGTCCGCCGCCTGGGCTTTGGAGATCGTGGCGATCTTTTCATCCATCCAGCGGTCGAGCTGCGGCTCGCGGGTGAGGCTATAGACATGCGCCGCCGCTTCGATCCACTTGTAGCAGTCGCCGTCGCTCCAGTCGTTGCCGAAGAACTTCCCCTCGCGCTCTTGGGCCGCGATCTGAAGGTTGACGAAGTTGGCCGAGTTGTCCGGTTTCTCCATCACCCGCAGCATGTTGGGCAGGATCGTGCGGCGGCAGAGATCGAAACGGTCCGCCCAGAAGCCCTCGGTCCAACGGCAAGCGTTGAGATCCACGTTCCGGAGCTTTGCGTGCGGGCTTGCGTGGGCGCCGGCGATTTCGCCCTCCGCCGCCGGGACGGTCGCTGGGAGGCAAAGGGCGAGCAAGGCGATCCACAAGGTTTCTTGGGCAAGGATCTTGATCATGGTCGATCTGTCCTGATACTATTTTCATCACGGCTTATCCAGCAACCGCACCTGCACCTCGGCAAACAGCGAACTGCCGTTGAGCGTGGAAAGTCCGGGATGGCCTTTGGTGAGCGTCGGGTCTTCCGCTTCGAGGATCTGCTGCCCGTTGACGAACACTTTCAGTGTCGGACCCTCGGCCGAGAAAGTGAGGAGAAAACCGTCGCCCGGCGGATTGAACGGGTCGCCGGTTTTCAGAGCAAGAAACTCCCCATTGGCCACCCGGCAAATACCAAACGCCGTGCCACCGTTGTACCAGGCGGAGTAAGATCCATCTGGGCCGCCCCGCAGTTGGAGGCCGAGGCTCTGCCCGGAAACCTTCTTCACCTTCGCCTGGATTGCCATGTCGGCGGCTTCCACAGGATAGTGAATGCTGCTGTCGCGCAGGTCGAGTATGCCGTTGGCGTACGTGAAGTCGGCCTTACCGGTTTCCCAGCCCACGAGTTCCTTCGGCGAGGTAAACAGCGGCGTCCAGCGGTTGTAAGGGAGCCGCCGCGATTTGGCGGGCGGGCCGGCCGCCGGGCGCGAGGGCGGCTCCGAGCCGGCCTTCTCCGTCGTTTCGGTCAGTTCCTTCAGGCGGTTCTCCACCTTCCGTTGCGTGACTCCGGCCGGGAGAAGAACCTGGGCTCGCGAGTACCACGTTCCGGCGTGTTTCATCAGCGCATGGCGCTCGCTACCCGGCCGCTTCTCGGCGAGATCCCACCAGACGTCGCCAAGGGCGGCTTGTTCTTCGGGCGAGGCGGCGCCGGCAAGTTCCTTCTCGGCGGCCTGCTTGAGTTGCAGGTCGTCCCCGGCGGCGAGGTGCGGCAGCGCCTCGTCCCAATTGCCCTTTCGCACATAATGGCGGCCGGCCGCCAGGTTGGCGGCAGCGTCGCCGGGATTCGCCTCCAGCGCGTCGAATGAGCTTTTCACCGCGGCGAATTGTTTTTCCTCTTCCTCGGCGGCGTGCATCCGCTCGACGGCCTCCCTGGCGATGGAGTACTCGCGCGCCCGCCGTGCGGTCGAAGCGGTCAGTTCTCCGATCTGTTTCGCCAGGTCGTAGCGGTCTGCGGCCACGGCGGCGTCGATCAGCGGCAACGCGGCTTTGGCCACCGTCTCGTATTCGCTCGACTTCTTCGCCGCCCGCTCGGACGCCTCCAGACATTCCGCCATCATCTCCAGACGATCCACTTCGTAGCCGCCTGCGAGTTCTTCGGCAATCTCCAAGGCCCGGTACGGGCTGGCGGCTTCCACGGCCAGATCGCGAGCCATCGAGAGAGCAACGAATCGCCTTGCGGCGTTCTCTTCCGATCCCGCCGAATCGTCCATCAGTTTTTGGACGAGCAATAATTGCTTCACCGCCGAGTCGGCACCGGCTTTCTCTTCGCCGTACGTTTCGTCGAGCAGTTTCCGTGCGCCGTCCTGAGCGGCGGCATCCGGTACGGGCTGGCGCAATCGACTGGGGCCCTTCGCGGTGACGTCGTCCGAAAGAAGATCCGCCAGATTGCGCAACGGCGATTCGGCGGGTGGAGGCTCAGCGGGCGTTGTCGGCGACATGGCCATCGGCGATTGGTCGTCCCCGCTGGTTGCGGCCGGCTTGGGCTGGTCGTCCAACGGCACCTTAGGCCCGAGCACACTTGGCATGTGCAGCCGCGGTTCCCCGACCAATGGTC
>JAAYEH010000380.1 GCA_012728855.1 Rhodopirellula sp.
GCGGGGAGAACACCAGCATCCTCCACTGCCGTGTGGACGGGGCCGGTTGGCACGCGGCCGAGATGCCGGCCCGATTTCTGCGGGTCATCGGCTGCTACTTTCGCAACACCGGCGCCGTGACCGTCGGCGACATGAGCCACCGCTACGAGGATCTCCACGAACTGGGCTGTGGGCAGGCGATCGTTCGCGACAATGTCTTCGAGGGGATCGGCCGCTGCGGTGGTGTCGCCGTCAACCACGGCTCTTCGCAGGTCGTGATCTCCGGCAACCTCTTCATCAACTTCAACGGCCCGGCCATCACCGTTTCCAACCACACCGTGCGGCCCTCCTTGCCGTGGTTCAAGCCGGACGCGCCGCTCGACTGGGGTTCCTTCCCATCGCGAAGTGCCGTGATCAGCGGCAATATCATCGACATGACCTGCGTGGGAGAGAATCCGGCGGATCGAGTAGGTGTCCGCGTCGACGCCTCCGAAGTCACCGTTGCGGACAACCAGGTCTACGTCCGCGGCCAGTGCGACCCGCGCGTGACGGGAATCAGGCTCTCGGAGCCCGCGCTGCACGTGAACGTCCACGACAATCTTATCAGCAACTGCGGCACGGGCCTGGCGACCGGGCGTGCCGTTTCGCGCGTGACGCAGGTGATCGACTCTACGAGCTTCCTCGAATCCTCGCTCCCGCTCGAGTGGCGATACTCCCACCAGTACCACGGCTGGCAGATCGCCTGGATCCGCGGCCAGCAGGTCGCCGGCACTTCGGTCATCGATTGCTACGACCCGGGCACGCTGGAATTCAAGCTGAAGGCCCCCTTCGATCTGAAGGTCGGCGACAGCTTCGAGGTCATGCCGCCGTCGGCGAACTGGCTCATCCGCGACAACACGATCACCGGCTGCCGGCAGCCGGTGATTCTCGACTCGTACGGCAGCGACACATCGCTTTTCCGAGACAACCTCATCACGCGCGGCGATGCAACAGGCGTAAAACAGGCCGTGATCGTTTCCGGCCGTTTTCAGATCATCGGCAACCATATCACAGGCTTCAACGAGCAAGGCACCACCGCGCTGGATCTGCGGCCGGACCGTTTCGGCAAACCGAACCCGAGCATCTGCCGCGACAACATCATGGGATCGCAAGAATGAAGGCTCGCCGCCCCCTCTGAAGAGAACGACGGCGCCCATGCCGCATAAGAGGCCCTAACAAAACGGGGACTGGCTCCGAGGCAAACATTCGCAGGACGCGCAGAATAGACGTCACGGCGAGGTGCCTGTCCCCGTTTTGTTAGGATCTCTAAGGCTATATCGCCGTTCCAGGCCCCGCCTACTTGACGTGCGTTCCGGAACCCACTACCTTCGCACAAGGCAACCACGCGTTCATCGCTTCAGTATCTGCCGTAAAACGGCAAAGCTTGACCGTGGAAAACCACCGACAATTGGAGATAAGAACATGGGTTACGGCTGGGATCATTTCCCGACAACCTCTTCTTCTCCCTTAGCATTGTTCGAGAAACAACCGTCACAATTGAAATCAACCGCTGGGCGTTCTTCCTTCATCCGTGCCCCGGCCCTGCTATCCGTGCTACTCTGTGGTGGTTCTGGCTGCACGGACGGCATAGCCGGGGCACGGATAAACGAGAAAGGCCCGGGTAGGAGGGTGTACAAACAAGGAGCGTGCCTGCTCGTCGTCCTCTTGGCCGTCGCCGCGTCGGCACGGGCGGATTCGGGCGGAAATGCCGCATTGGATGCCGCGTTTCAGACCTTGAACGCGTTGGAGTTGGGGCAAGACCTTGGAGCTTTCGGCTCCATCGATCGGGCGGTCACGCAATCGCACCAAGATGAACACACTCGCGCGGATCTTGAGCGACGGTTCCTCACGGTTCTCCAAGGCAGCGCAACGGATCTGGCCAAGGACTACGCCTGCCGGCAGTTGGCGATCGTCGGCTCCGATGCCTCGGCGCCCGTCCTGGCCGGGTTGCTGACGAATCCGCGTCTCTCGTACATGGCTCGCTACGCCTTGGAAGGCATCGGCGGTGCGGCGGCGACCGCGTCGCTTCGCGAGATGCTCGCCAAGACCGAGGGGCGGCAGAAGATCGGCGTGGTGATTTCCTTGGGAAGGCTTGCCGATGCCGATGCCGTCCCGCTGGTGGCAGCCTCGTTCGACAAGGGCAACAACGAACTTCGCGAGGTCATCCTGGTTGCCCTGGGACGGATCGGCACGGCCGCGGCCGCCGAGGCCCTTGAGTCGTTGGCTGCCGGCGCGAGTGACGGACTGCAAAACGTGCTGATCGACGCCCAGCTCGATGCGGCAGAATCGCTCAGCCGACAAGGGCAGTTCGAAGCCGCTGCCGGTGTATGCCAGCGGCTCTTGTCGGCGGAATCCCAGCGGGTACGGGCGGCTGCCTTCCGCGGGCTCATTCGAGCGAAGCCTTCCGAATCACTGATCATGATCCGCGACGGCTTGGCTGCCGAAGAGCCTTGGAAGCGGGCCGTGGCGGCGGATTGCGCGGCCGCGCTCGATACACCAAAGCAGATCGATTCCATCGCCGCGGCGATTGCGGATCTGCCCGCAGCCGGCAAGATCGCGGCTCTGGTAAGCCTGAAGGGCCGCTCTCGTCCGGCGATCCGCACCGCAGCGCTGGCGGCGCTGAAACATCCGGACAGCGAGGTTTGCGTCGCCGCGCTGGATGCCTTGATTGCTTCGGCAACGGCGGAGGACGTCGCGGGATTGGCCGATTTGGCGTCCAAAACCCAAGACACCCGAGTTCGTGATGCGGCGCTCGACACGCTGCGGCTGATGCGCGCGGCCGGGACCGACGCCGCGATGATCGAGTGGATGGACAACCGCGCGGACCTCCAACCGTTTCTCGTGCGATGCGCGCTGGCGCGTCGCTGCGGTGAGTTCGTGCCTGCTTTTCTCAAGGCGGCAGAAGCGGCGAACGAGGCGACTCGGCGGGAAGCGCTGGAGGCGCTGGCGATCATGGCGACGGAGAAGGATGCCGAAGCGCTGGTCCGGCTTCTCTGCAAGGCATCGGCAGGCGACGAGCGCGAAGCGGCCGGTCGCGCCGTGTGGATGAGTTGCCTGCAGATCGCCGATCCGGCCGAGCGGGCCGCGCCGTTGCTGGTGGCGATGGAGAAGGCCGACGCGGCGGCTCAGTGCGCCCTGCTCCCGGCGCTCGCGCGGGTCGGCGGCGAGAAAGCGCTCGCCGCGGTCCGTTCGGCCATGAAAAGCGCCGATCCGACCGTTCGCGACGCGGGCTACCGGGCGCTGGCCAACTGGCCCGACGCCACGGTGGCGGACCAATTGCTCGACATCGCCAAGACGAGCGACGTGGAATCGTACCGGGTCTGGTCACTGCGAGCCTACGCCCGCGTGGTGGCATTGCCCGGGGATCGACCGCCGCAAAAGACGTTCGAGATGCTCGACGACGCCATGAAGCTGGCGTCGCGTCCTGAAGACAAGGAGCTGATCCTTTCGCGGCTGGCGGCGGTCCGCGTGCCGGATGCGCTGGCAAGACTGCTGGGCTACGTGGACGATGCGGCGCTAAGAGGGGCGGCCGTTCCCGCTGTGTTTGAGGTGGCGAAAGGACTCAGCCAGTCGCATCCCGAACAGGCGCGCGCTGCCCTAGAGAAGATCGCGCCGCTGGCGACGGACCCGGCGCTGCTGCAACAGATTCCCAAAGTGCTCCGCGACATTGAATCGCGCAAAAAAGGCGAGAAGCCGTAGGAGAAAGCCATGACCAGCAAACAACCCCGCAAGCTCCGCCTCACGCGTCGCCAGATGCTCCTGCGAACTGCCGCCGCGGCCGGATCGCTTGCCGCCCCGCTGGTGATCCGTCCGGCGGCGCTGGGCATGAACGGTACGACGGCGCCCAGTGAGCGGATTACCGTCGGGTCCATCGGCGTCGGCATGATGGGCCGGGGGCATTTCCGCATCGCCGCGGGATATCCGGATGTGCAACTGCTGGCTCTGGCCGATGTCGACCCGTGGCGCCGCGACCACTCGACCCAGGTGCTCCAGGAGGTCTACGGCGCCCAGCAGCCGAGCGGCCGCTTCCACGGCTTCAAGGCGTACAGCGATTTCCGCGAATTGCTCGACCGCGACGACATCGACGCCGTGATTATCGCCACCGGCGAGCGGTGGCACCCGGCGATTGCGGTGCGGGCCGCCAAGGCCGGCAAAGACATCTACTGTGAAAAGCCGATCTCGCTGACCATCCGGCAGGCGCGGACGATGGCCGAAACGGTGCGGCGGCACAACCGCGTCTTCCAGACCGGCCTGCAGCAACGCAACAGCGCCGAGTATCTCAAGGCGTTTGAGATGGTGGACGCCGGCCGCATCGGCGACGTGAAGCTGGCCTATGTGTCGGCGAGCGGGGTGAGTCAATATCTCAACCTGCCTGCCGAACCGATCCCCGACGGACTCGACTGGGAGATGTGGCTCGGCCCCTGTCCCTGGCACCCCTACAACTACCGCTATCACCACAGCGGCCCCCCGAAGAACGTGGTTCCCTGGAGCTGCAACCGGGCTTTCGGCGCCGGAGGATTTACTTCGGGGCTGGTTCACAACCTCGACTCGGCGCATGCGGGGCTCCGCAAGGATGGCGACGGTCCGGTCGAGATCACACCGGCCGGCATCAATGGTGAGCCGTCGCTCACATTCCGCTATGCCGACGGCACGCGGATTGTCTGTGCCACGAGGTTGGAGGAGGGCAAGCATGTCGTCCCAGAAGGCTGGGACGTGAAGACGCCGATCGCCAATTTCGGCGTTCTCTTTGTCGGCGACCGCGGGTGGATCCACGTCGAACGGTTCGGGCTGCTACGCTGCTATCCCGCGAATCTATTGGACGAAGAGCCCCCCAAGCTTCACAGCGTGGAAGCGAACCATCGCGATTGGCTCGACTGCATCCGCACCCGCCGCCGCCCGCGGGCGGACGTGGAGATCGGCGCGTGCTCGACCATTCTTTCCCACTTGGGCTGCATCGCCCTGTGGACCGGCAGGGCGCTGGCTTGGGATCCCGTCAAGGAAGAGTTTTTGAACGACCGCGAGGCAAACTCGTTGCGAGCCCGGGCAAGCCGCGAGCCGTGGAATGTGTGAGAGGCTGTCCGGAAACGGGGACTGGCTCCCGGATGTTGTGTTTTCGTTCGTATACTTGCACAAAATGCAGGGTGCCTGTCCCCGTTTCCGGGCAGCCTCTGACAACGCAGACACCGGAGGAATCGCATGAACCGCTGTATCGCCTGGCTATGCGTCGTCGCTTGCGCGACGGCCGCCGCGGCCCAGGGCCCCCGCGGCGAGCTTTCGCCCGACGCCAAAGCCAAGATTGAAGCCGTGTTGCCCGCCAAGGCGCCTGCCGCCGCCGAAAAACCCCGCAAACTGCTCATCTACGACGGCAATGTCGATTACGGCGGCCACGGTTCGATTCCCTATGCGAACTACGCTTTCATGCGGATGGGCGAAAAGACGGGGGCGTTCACGGCCGAGGTCTCCCGCGATCCGCCCGTATTCCAGAAAGACCACCTCTCGCAATTCGACGCGGTCTGCTTCAACAACACCGTCGGCAATCTATTCACCGACCCCGGTCTGCGGCAGAACCTGCTCGATTTTGTTCTCAGCGGCGGCGGGCTTCTCGGCATCCACGGCACGACCGCAGCCTTCACCGATTTCCGGCACGGGGGCCGGGAAACATGGCCGGAGTTCGGGCGGATGCTGGGCGCGCGGGGCACGGCGCATCTGGCCCCGGACGAACGGGTTTTCATCAAGCTCGACTCCCCGGACCACCCGCTCAACCGGCCGTTCGGCGGAAAAGGGTTTGAATACGTCGGCGAGTTCTTTCGAGTCCGCGATCCCTACAGCCGCGACCGGGTTCATGTCCTTTTCAGCATCGATACGGCCAAAACGGAGCTTCCGCCCAAGGGCAGCAAGCCCGGCATCGAGCGGGAAGACGACGACTACGCCCTGGCCTGGACGCGCAGCCACGGCCGAGGACGGGTCGTCTATTCGACGATCGGCCACCACCCGGCCGACTTCATGAACCCGACAATCCTCCAGTTTTATCTTGGCGCCATTCAGTTTGTCATGGGCGACCTCGACGGCACGACGACTCCCGGCAACCGGTAAATGCGACACTCATTCTATCGCCGATGCTTACTCGTTCTCCCGGGACCGAAAAGCTTCCAAACGTTCGCGGAGCCAGGGGACATCGGCCTCGTGGAGCGGCGGGCGGAGCGGCTTGGTGTAGTCCAACGACAGGTCGTAGCGGGCGCGATCATAAACGGTCGTAAAGACGGCCTGAAGATCCAGAGGTACATCGGGGTCTTCCGTCCGGAGCGGTATGGGAATTGTCGGCAGCGGATCTCGCAATGTCCAGGCATACACCTCCCCGCGCGGCCGACGGTAGCGACGGCTGACGATGGCATAGTAATCCGCGGATGGCAGCGGAGTCCTGGTCGGCAATCGTTCGCCGCCGCGCAAAAGGTCAATTTCCACCAGATGCGTTTGGCTTCGGAGCACTTCCTCTCGCTTCTGGAGGTACTCGCGCCGCCCGTCGCTTCCACGGTGTTTGTTTGAAGGCGAAAGCAACTCCAGGACCGTCACAACTTCCCATGTCTCTCGCGCGCGGATCACCAGGTACGTCTCGCGTTTCTCCTCGGGGATTGGCAGGAGGCATTCCGTGGCCGAGATCGTCGCCACAACGTTTTCCTCGCGCGGCGTTGCACCGCTCCCGCTGTTCTCCGCCAACAGCAACGCAACGTCGGCGCGCCCGATCCCGTCGTCGACGCCATCTGCATGTTCGAAGTAGACGCGACGTTCGACGCGCACCACGTATCGCGGCTCAACACGCGGCGAAAGCGCCTCGCGAATCACGGTGTTGTAGGTCGTGTGAAAATCCTCCCACTCCTCTATTTCAAGGAATGGATCCATGCCGGGCAGCGGGCTGGACATCGCGGTTTCTCCCACGGGGTAGGCGAAGGTACTCTCGCTATTATCGCCCCGGGCGACGATTTCCACAATGGAGCCAATTCTCTCTGTCATGCCATTTTTCCGCCCGAAGAAGAACTTCGGCAGAAAGAGTATTGACAGAAAAATGGTGTTGGCTTGAAATCAGCAAGCCGCGAAGATTAGAATGGGATCGCAAACTGACCCAGCCACAAATGTGGGGAGAGCCATGAAAATTCCAGCCTACCTGTTTGTGATCGTCGTCGCGGCGCGTCTCCTCGACGGCGCGTTGTGCTCGATCGCCGTAACCGCGGAGACGGCGATTTCTCCGCAAACCACTCCGTCCGACGACGCCGGCGCCGTTACGGCTCTGGAAGCCCTTTCGGCCCGGCTGGTCAAGGACTACCGGGGTGTGGTCCGCAGCGTCGAGATGAGCGGGCCGGAGATCACCGATGCCGCGATGGTGCATCTGAAAGGGCTGCCCAACCTGGAGTGGATCAGGATTATGGACTGCTCGGTCGGCGATCAAGGGCTTGCCAACCTGGCGGGAATAACCGGGTTGCGGCGAGTTTACTTGCGCGGTGTGGCCGTCAGCGACGAAGGGCTCGCCCATCTGACGCCGCTCGAAGGCTTGGAAGCGCTGGCCCTGGAAGAGACTCGCGTTACCGGCGCGGGACTGAAACACCTCAAGGACATGCATGATCTGCGGGTGGTGAACCTGGGCGGCTGCCAGCTCAACGACGCCGCTCTGGTCCACCTGCAGCCGCTGAAGAGCCTGGAGACGCTGGCCCTGCAGAACGCCCACATCAGCGGCGACAGCCTTTCGCACCTCTCCGGACTCGGCGAGCTTCGCGTGCTGAATTTGAACGACTGCGAGGTAACCGCCGACTCGCTGGAGCACCTACGCCCGCTGGCCAACCTGCGGATTCTGCGGTTGAAGATGTGCCCCGTTACGGAGGAAGAAGCGAAGCACTTCAAGCAACAGATGCCGGGGTTGGCGGTCTTCCGCTAAAAGCCTATCCCAAAACCGTCGGGGACTGGCTCATTTTGCGGAGTCTTCGGAGCAAAATGTGCCTGTCCCCTTCTCCTCGAGGTTTTGGGATAGGCTCTAAGGCAACCGGCGTTCGATCCACGGTTTTATGAAAGGTATTCTCATGCGACGATATTTGTGCCTTGCACTTGTGGCGACAAGTCTCCTCTGGGCCGCGGCAGCGGTGGCGGAAGAAAATGCCGCCGTATCCAAGGAAAGCGCCAAGCCGGTGCGGGGGCCGGATTGCGTTTACGTGGGCACCCCTTACGACGTTATCGATAAGATGCTCGACCTGGCGGCGATTGGCAAGGACGACGTCGTGTATGACCTCGGCTGCGGCGACGGCCGCATCGTGGTGGCCGCCGCCCGGCGTTTCGGCTGCCACGGCGTGGGCTACGATATCGACCCACAGCGGATCAAAGAAGCGTTGGCAAACATCGACAAGAACCGCGTCGAGGATCTCGTCGAGGTCAAGCAGGAGGACATCTTCACGCTCGATTTGAGCCAGACCGACGCCGTTCTGCTCTACCTTCTGCCGAGCATGAACAAGCGGCTCATTCCGCAACTCATGAAGCTCAAGCCCGGCTCGCGGATCGTTGCCCACAACTACGACATCGAAGGGATCGTCCGCGACCGGTCGGTGACGTTCCGCTCTCTGGAGGACGGCGTGAACCACTACCTCTTCGTTTACACCGCGCCGTTGGAGAAAGAATCGACCAAACCCTAGGCCAGCGTCGGGATAGTAGATCCCGCTTGCCGAGCGGGATCTTGGAGTCGAACTCCCGTCTGCCAGTCCGAATCGCGCCACCGAGATCCCGCTCGGCAAGCGGGATCTACCAACTGCTGCCCACGTCTGAACCACACGGAGTTGAAATGATCGAGATTCGCCGTCAACAATGGTTGGCCTTGTTTCTGGCGCTGCTTCCCACGGTCCTTTTCGCGGCGGAGCTTCCCGCACGCGACGAACTGGGCCGCGGCGTCAAGCTCCGCATTTTGGTCGACAAAGTGATGCAGCCGACCGCTGGCTGGGTCACGCAGGAGTGGATGGTCAAGGCAACGGCCGAGGCCGGATTCAACGTCCTCTCGCCTCGCGCGGGCTATGAGCGACTCGACGAGGTTCGCCAGGTGGCCGCCTGGTGCAAGCAATACGGACTCTACTACATGCCCTGGATGCGAGGCTCGCTCAATGCCCCGGCAGGGCTCGCCTCCGAGGGCAAACGGGTCGTTTGGGCCGGCGGCATCGAGCAGGCGCTCTGGAGCCCCAACTCCGATGAGTTCTGGCAGTGGACCCGCCGCTACATCCTCGAATATGCCAAAATCGGCCGTGAAAACCTCAACCTCATGGGCGTGTTCCTTGATTACGAGAACTATGCCGAGGGCAAAGCGGGAAATCTCTACTCGCTCTCCTACGACGACGTGATCCTCGGCAAATTCGCCAAGGCCAAAGGAATCGATCCGCCCAAGCTGGCTTTCGCGGAGAGAAAAGGCTGGCTCGACAAGCAACGTCTTCACGACGATTTCCAGGCGTTTCAGATCGACCATTGGCGGCAACGGTGCCGCGAGCTTCGCCAGGCGGTCGACGAGTATGCCCCCGCGTTTCAGTTTTGCATCTATCCGGCGCCTGGAACGCCTTTCATGGTTGAGGCCGCCTATCGCGAATGGTCGACAAAGCAGGCGCCGATCATTCTGGCCGATCCCTGGGTTTACGGTCGGCCGTCGCAACTGATGCCGCAAACCGAAGCGCTCGAGGTGAACCGCGAGAAGCTCCTGAAAGGAAGGGAGATACCGCAGCAGGCCGGCATTCCGTTTCTCTACGCCGGCGGGATCGATCCGGTGGTGCGAGGCGCCGATCCCGAGTTTTCAGGCAAAAACGCCGTAATGATCTCAGAGACGACGGACGGCTACTGGATCTTCTATGAGGGTCCGACCTACACGAAGCCGGACCACGCCGAATACTGGAAGTGGTTCACGTGGGCGAACCGGGCGATTGCCGCGAATGATTGGCAGGCGTGGCGCGAACCTCGCCAGACCGATGAGAATTGGAATCTAGGCGTTTTCAACACAGGCGATCGGCCCGCGCTGACTGCGGCGGCAAAGACCGCTTCGACCGAGTATCCAACGGTCCGTCTCCGCCACGAAAACCTGCTGCTGTTGGTCTGCAAGGCGGGCGAAGCGGTGACGATGGAGATCCGCGGCTACCGCATCGGACAGAGTCCGCCGTTGTTGATCTGGGAAGTCCGCAACCCGGCGATGGAGAAAATCGCCTCGCTCAAATCCCCGCAAGAGCAATCGACCACGGTCGCTTTCACTCCGGATCGCGACGGCGTTTACCTGGTGGGCGTTTCCGCTGGGGGCGCCGCCTGGTCGGTCGATCGCTCCAGCGTGCCGGTCGGACTCTACGCCGGTCAACCGCTCCATGTGATCTTCGCCGCCAAGCGGCTCTACTTCCACGTGCCGCGCGGGTTGAAGCAGTTCACACTGAAGGCGAAAGGCAACGGCGCCGAGACGGTCCGGTTGAACGTCTACACGCCCGACGGGCAGCCGGCGGCCACAGCCCAGACGAAGCCGCTTGCGCAGGAGGTGGCCCTGGAGGTGCCGGTGGCCGATCAGTCCGATGCGGTCTGGTCGCTGGAACTGTGCCGAGCCGACGAGGGCGTGCTCGAGGACAGCACGATCCAACTCGATCCCAAGCTTCCGCCGGCACTATCGCTGAGGCCGGAAGAGACGCTGCGAAGAGCAACGGCCGAGTAATTCCGTTTCCACTGACAAGGAACCCGCGAAACAACTCGACGTCTCCGGAACCGGGTGAACACGGAGATTCCCATCCAGCCGCCACCCCCTTAAAACGGTGGGGTCGAAGTATCATGGCCATACGCTGGCCAGCGTGGCCGAACTTCGCCCATACACCAACCTTCCGACGCCGCCAGCGGTTTCCGGGTCGCAACTGCTTTAAGCGTAAAAGCTTGTGCTTTACGGCCGCAAATCGGGGATTGACTGTTCACGCCGTTGGCACGTGATGTGCTAGAAGGTACTATTCGCGGCCGGCTTTCGCCATATCGCCTCCGGAGTCGCTGCCCCTTTGGTTCGTCACTACATGGCAACTTTCTGTCCGAGGGCTCATGGAGCTGAGAATCGCCAAGTTCGGGATCGAACGCGAGCGAGACGTTTCGCTGACGGCCCAGCGAGCGCGGTTGCTGGCGTCGCTCGCCGGACTTCCTTCTCAGCGACGGACCGCTTTTGGCCGGGCATTGACTGAAATCGCCCGCAACGCGGTGAATCACGCGGGCGGCGGCATCGTGGAGTTTCGCGTCCGTGCCAAAGGGGATTGCCAGTGGTTGGAGGTGATTGTCCGCGACCGCGGGCCGGGCATCCCCGACTTGGAGCATGTCGTGGCGGAGTTGGCGTCGGTTCCCGGCCGCGGGAAGCCGATGTCCGGCCTGCGGCGAGCCCAAGGATGGGTCGACCATCTTACGCTCGATACGCAGCCCGAGGGGGGGACGGTGGTCCGCATTTCCCAGGCTTTGCCGCCGGGCAGTCCGCCGCTGACCGAGGGCGCCGCCGCGGATTGGGCCGCGGTGCTGGCCAATAAGTCGCCCCGCTCGGCGCTGGTCAGCAGCCAACGGCGGATCCTCGAGTTGGATACGGAGCTGTCCGTCGCCCGCCGTCAGGGCGCCGATCTGCAGCGCGAACTGGAAGATCTGAAGTCGCTGAACGACACGATGTCGCTGTTGGCCCTGGTTGCCAGCAAGACCGACCACGCCGTAGTGATCCTCGATCAGCACGGCAACGTCGAATGGGTCAACGATGCCTTTGTCCGCATCACCGGCTACGAGCTGCGCGAAGTGGTCGGCAAGCCGCCCGCGGAATTCCTGCACGGGGCGAAGACCGACGAAGAGTCGCTCCAGGAAATCGACAACGCCTTGAGAAACCAGCATAGCCTCAACCAGGAGATCCTGCAGTACCGCAAAGATGGCCGCACGTACTGGGCCTCGACCAGTCTCACGCCCGTGCTGGACGACAGCGGCCTACTGACGCGTTGGATCGCGATTTTCAGCGATGCCACCCGCCGCCGCCAGGCGCAAGAATCGCTGGAAGCGGCCAAGGAGGCCGCCGAGGCCGCCAGCCGGACGAAGAGCGAATTTCTGGCCAACATGAGCCATGAGATCCGCACCCCGATGAACGCCATCATCGGCATGACCGAACTGGCGCTGGGCACGGAGTTGACCGCGGAGCAGCGAGAATACCTGCTGACCGTGAAGCAATCGTCCGACGCCCTGCTGAGGCTGTTGAACGACGTGCTCGACCTGTCGAAGATCGAGGCCGGAAAACTGCAGATCGAATGGGTTCCCTTCCGATTGCCGGAGCTACTGCACGAGACGATGAAAGCGCTCTCCGTCCGTGCTGCCAGGAAGGGGTTGGAGACCGCTTGGCGTTTTCCCCCGGACGGCCCCGAGCAGCTCGTCGGCGATCCCATCCGACTGCGACAGATTCTCTTCAACCTGGTGGGAAACGCCATCAAATTCACCAAGAAGGGCGAGGTGGTGGTTACCGTCGATCCGCAATGGCAAACGGAGACGGAAGTCGCCCTGCACTTTGCCGTGGCCGATACCGGCATCGGCATCCCGGCCGACCGGTTGCAGCAGATTTTCGAGGCGTTCACGCAGGTCGATAGCTCCACCAGCCGGCGATTCGGGGGCACCGGCCTGGGGCTGACGATCTCTTCGCAGTTGATCGACCTGATGGGCGGCCGCATCTGGGTTCAGAGCAAAGTCGGCAAGGGGAGCACCTTTCATTTTTCGCTCCGTTTCGGGCTGCCCGAGACGCAGGAAGCGCCGGACGAACCGCCAAGCCGCGGTCACCTGGCGGGGAAATCGGTCCTGGTCGTCGACGACAACGCCACCAATCGCCGTATCCTCAAGGAGTGCCTGCAGAACTGGGGTATGCAACCGACCGCTGCGCTGAACGGCCGTTCGGCGCTGGCGGAACTGCAGCGCGCGGCCGCGGAGGGCCGGCCTTTCTCGCTGGTTCTGCTCGATGCCGCCATGCCGAAAATGGACGGCTTCGAACTCGCCCGCCAGATCCAATCGGGCACGAACGCGCCGCTGCCGACGGTAATGATGCTTTCCTCGTCGGACCGGCCGGGCGATATCGCGCGCTGCAAAGAGCTGGGGATGGCCGCCTATCTGGTCAAGCCGATCGCGTCGTCCGACCTGCGCGACGCCGTCGAGCGGGCCCTGGGGCGGCAGGTCTCGTCCCCGGAACCGCCGTCCGAGGCCGGATGTGCCGCACCGCCGCGGGCGCTGCGAATCCTCGTGGCCGACGACAACAAGGCCAACCGAGTGCTCGCCGCACGGATCCTCGAGAAACGCGGCCACCACGTCGTTTCCGTGCCCGGCGGACGAGAGGCGCTCGACCTCGTCGAGCGGGAGCCATTCGACGTCGTGTTGCTCGACGTACAGATGCCGAAGATAGACGGTTTTGCCGCCACGGCCGCCATTCGCGGCAAAGAAAAGGAGTCGGGTGGGCACCTGCCGATCATCGCAATGACCGCCTACGCTATGAGTGGCGATCGCCAGCGATGCCTGGACGCGGGCATGGACGGCTACATTGCGAAACCGTTGCACGCCCGCGAACTGCATAAGCTGGTGGAAGGCATCGGAGACTCTCTCTCGACGCCTGCCGAAGCGGCGGTCGGCTCGCCGGCACACGTCGCGTTGGACTTCGGGCCCGCCTTGGCGCGTCTGGAGGGCGATGTGGAACTGCTGCGGGAACAGATGCGGTTCTTCCTCCAGGATGCGCCGGGGCTGTTCGACGACCTCGGCGCGGCGATCGCTCGTTGCGACGGCACCGCCCTGAATCTCGCCGCGCATCGTCTTAAAGGGCTGGTGGGCAACTTCGACGCCCGCGCCGCCATGCGTGCGGCCCAGCGTCTGGAGACCAAGGGGCACGACGAGGATTTTAGCGAGGCGGGAGCCGTCTACCAGGATCTTGAGTGCGAACTTGCCCGTCTCCGCCGCGCATTGGAGGCGTTCTTGGAAAAGGGGTGAGCGTAAGCGTTGGCGAAGAAACACAACGGCCTACCCCAACACGCCATCGAAAGCCCCTGACGTTTGGCAGGTGGCTGAATTCTAGGCAAGAAGGCAAGAAGATGGTAGGCTGCACGAGGCGGCCGCAAAAGAGGGCCAAGGTTCGATTCGCCGTAACCGTTCCGCGTGGATTTGGCACGAGAATTGAGGAGTCATTGCATGGAATTACGAGGCAAGGTTGCGCTGGTCACCGGAGGAACCCGCGGGATCGGCGCGGCCACGGCGGTCGCCTTCGCCCGCGAAGGGATGGACGTGGCGCTGGTTGCCCGCCGTAATGACGAGCAGGCCCAGAAGACGCGCGAGGCGATTCAGTCGTTGGGGCGGCGGTGCGAGATGATCGTTGCGGACTGCGCCAAACCGGACGACAACACCCGCGCCGTGGAAGAGGCGGCCGACCGGTTGGGAGCGGTCGACGTGCTGTTGCATTCGGCAGGAGGCCCGGTTCTGGGCGACGTTCTCAGCGTTTCGCCGCAAGATTGGTATCACGCCTTCGACGTCCATGTTCACGCGGTCTACCATCTCTGCCGCGCCGCAGTGCCGGCAATGCGGCAGAAGAAGGAAGGCGCAATCGTTCTGGTCTCCTCGGTGGCCGGCATTCGCGGCTGTCCCGGCATCCTTGCCTATCAGGCGGTCAAGGGCGCCGTCCTTCAATTGACGCGAGGGCTCGCCCGCGATCTGGCGCCGGACAACATCCGCGTCAATTGCATCGCGCCCGGCGTGATCGAGACCGAATTCCACGTGCTGGCCGGGATGAGCGAACCGCAGCGGAAACTGAACGTCGAGAAGCGAATCCCGCTGGGCCGCCACGGGCAGCCGGAGCCCATCGCGGAAATGATCCTCCAATTGGCTCGCAACGATTACATCACGGGAGAGAACGTTACGGTCGATGGCGGGTTGACGATGCGGATCGCATAAGAGAGATTATGAACGCCGGTTCTTGTTCTATCACTCAAGCAAACGGGAGGGTTGCGATGCGTACTGCGGCAAACGTTCTGATCCTGGTTTCCGTCTTTCTGGCCGGCGATGCCTCCGCCGGCGATCCGTCGCTGCGACGGCAAGCCGCGGAAGGGCTCACGAAGGCCATTGACTTTTTCCAGAACGAGGTCTCCTGCGAAGGCGGGTATCTCTGGAGGTACAGCGACGATTTCGAGCGCCGCGAAGGGGAGGGCAAAGCGTCGCCCACGACCGTCTGGGTCCAGCCGCCCGGCACGCCCTCGGTCGGCATGGCCATTCTCGGCGCCTACGAAGCCACCGGCGACAAGCACTACCTGGAGGCGGCTCGCCGCACCGGCATGTGCCTGGTGTGCGGGCAGCTTGAGTCGGGCGGCTGGGACTACCGTATCGATTTTGCTCCCCAAGACCGCGCTCGCTACGCCTATCGCGTCGAGTCGGGAAGAAAGGAAAAGCTGCGCAATACGAGCACGCTCGACGACGATACGACCCAAGCGGCCCTGCGAATGCTGATGCGGCTGGACAAGGCGCTCGATTTCAAGGATTCCACGATCCACGATGCGGTCGTCTACGGCCTGGACAAACTGATCCAGACGCAGTACCCCAACGGGGCCTGGCCGCAGCGATTTGACAGCCCGCTCGATCCGAACCAGTTCCCGGTGAAGAAGGCCAGCTATCCGGAAACATGGTCGCGAAACTATCCCAAGATCGACTACAAGGCGTTCTATACGTTCAACGACAACGCGATGAACGACGTGATCGACGTGATGTTCGAGGCCTGGCATACCTACGATGAAGCGAAATACCGCTCCTCCGCCGAGCGCGCGGGCGGATTCCTCCTGCTGGCCCAGATGCCCGATCCGCAGCCCGGTTGGGCCCAGCAGTACGACGGCGACATGCAACCGGCCTGGGCGAGAAAGTTCGAGCCGCCCTCGATCACTGGTGGGGAAGCGTACGGGGTGCTTCGGGCCCTCTTTCGCATCTACCGGGAGACGGGCGACAAAAAGTACCTCGAACCGGTCCCGCGGGCGATCGATTACTACCGCGGTTCCGTGCTTCCCGATGGCCAACTGGCCCGCTTCTATGAGTTGAAAACCAATCGGCCGCTCTACTTCACCAAGACCTACGAATTGACGTATGACGACGGCGACATGCCGACCCATTACGCATTCAAGGTGGGCAACTGGATCGATTCCGCCCAGCGACAATACGACGAACTGGTCAAGCTCTCGCCGGATAAGCTGCGGCAAGTCAACGCGACAAAGCCGGCACGGTCGCCATCATCCAAACTGATCGCCCAGGTGAAGGCGGTGCTGGGCGACTTGGACGATCGCGGTCGATGGGTCGAAGCCGGCACGCTCCGCTACCAGGGCGACAATGATCCGACACGCCGAGTCATCGACTGCACGACGTTCATCCGAAACGTCAACACGCTCAGCGCGTATCTGACGACGAAGGAAGAATAGGAGGCCCGAACATCGCCAAACCGGCCCGGCAGCGGTCCGAACCACTTGCCCGAGAATCCGCGTTGTCGCGGGCTGATCGTCTCGCGGCCCCAAGGGCACGGCTCGCACGATTCGGCTCTGCGAGGGCTGAGGCCCTTGTGTCTGAACCCGGGCCGGGGTGCCCGCCGGTACTGCCGCCGGACGGCAGCACGATTGCAACAGGTCCATTAACCATGGGAGGTTTTGCCACAGCGATCCGTCCGACCTTTTCCGTCCGAATTCAACCTCACCGTAAGATCGTCCAGACCCGGTTGCCGCGCACGGCGGCAGAGGCATATGTGATGCGATTCAATCGGATGAACCGCGAAGAGGGGGCTTGGGCTGAGATGCTCCTGGAGGACGACCGCGTTAGCTGGCCCAGCGACGATCCAGTTGCCGTGCGATCCTCGGACCGGTGCAGCCCCAGATAGAGGCGGTGATCCCGGCCGGGGATGCTCTGGTGCTCGACGAAGGCTTGCCCGTTGGGGTGGCGGCGGTACTTGGGCGTGTGAGCCATCGGCTGGGCTCCTCCGCGGGGCAAAAACGTATCGGACGATACGTTTTTCTTCCCGTCACACGCCGCTCCGCCAGAGATGGCGGGGATGCTAAGTCTAGCTCTCGGCAGGACTTAATTCAGTACACCCCACTGGGCTCGAACCAGTAACCTTCGGTTCCGTAGACCGATGCTCTATCCAATTGAGCTAGGGGTGCTTGTCTTCCAAAACCTTTACTGGCAAAGGGTTTCGGATTAGGCTATATGGCCGTGTCAATAAATCTGTCAATAAAATTCGACCATGCGCGGCACACCTTGCGGCGCGTGAAAGCCGTGCTTGTCGAGGTCGAGTTCGCCATGGTCATGTACCGCATGACCTAATCATACTCCATCGAGGCCGAGGCGCAAAGGGATGGGAAAACGGAAGCGGGGCCGAAAGAAGGGGAGCCGGAACAAGGGGTACTTCTTTCGGCCGAAACGCGGGTGGTTCTTGGTTGACACCAATGGCAAGTTCGTACCGCTCTGCTACCAGGACGGCCAACGGATCCGCGACCAGGACAACGATTCCCAAGTCGTTCGAGAAGCCTATCAATGGTACTTAGCTCTCCAGAAGGAGGGCAAGCAGCAAGCCAGCGGAACCTCGCCGAACCCAATCACGGTCCAGGAAGGAGGATCGCGAAGCCGAACGGATCCATCCCGGTTATGGAACGCTGGCGGCCGTCCAGTTGACCCCGTTGCACATCGACCAGTGGATCGCCGCGCACAAGGATTGGAGCCCAGGCGGGTTCCGGGTATCTTCAATATCAGTGCCAATGAGGGGTGCCGGAAATCGCGAATTCGAACCCGTGATTTTCGTAAGCACCTTGCCTCCATTATACTTGCAACGAGCCGCCATTAACGGGATGTCGGCCAGAAAGACGTTGGCCGATGACGTTCAATGAGTGAGGTTGCCGAAAACCACGGGCGTCCCGTTGTCGTTCGCAATGCGACGCGCATTGGAATGCTGATCGGAGCGGGTGTCGCTTTGCTCTGGACCAGAGACATCCTCAGCTTCGCACATCGCCCGATCGAGACCGACGAACTGGGGCTCTACCAACTGTTTGCCGTCGCCTATTGCATATTCTGCGTAATCATGTTTTCAGTCCTCGTAGCTGGCGGAGCAATTGTTGGATGGGTCTCAGGAATCTTGCTGGTCCGCAATCGTGATCGGGCATCACGACGTCGATGAGCAGAACGGCCTTGCAGTGCTTATCGCCAACATCGAAGGCCCGCTAAGTCGCCGCATCCATGCCGCGGACGCCTTGCTTGTGGTTCTGACTATCCTGTTCAGCGCACTCGGCGGTGCCTTCCCGCTTCTCCCCCGGCACCAAATCCCTCCTCTGCAACTCATCCACAATCGCCTCCATCTGCGACACGTGGATGATCCGGTACCGCCCGGCCCGCATCCCGATCCTGAGCTTGGCCACGACGTCCCGCATGACGTCGCCGGAGATCGGGAAGCCGTACTCGGCCTCGATCCGCTCGATCGCCCCGGTAGTCGTCAGAAAATGGTCGCTCATTTGGCCTCCTCAGGGCACCGCCCTTTCGTCGATGAGTCCGTCTTGCCCAAGTCCGGAGTTGACCAGGTGCTCGCACATCCGCATCCACGTACAGCAGTCCGTTACGGCCGCAGGCCAATAGGATGAACGCGCAGTAGTCGCTTTTGTCGCTGCCGCCCAGAGACGGATCGACCGCCAGCACTTTCCAGAGGATCTGGTCCGCGGAGGGCCAGTCGTCGAACCAGCAGTCCTGGAAGTAGCCGGCCAGGAATCCCGTGCTGGTCTGCTCGGGCGGCTCGCACTGGTCCAAGTTGTCCCACTGCCAGCCCTAGTCAGACCTCCAGCACGCCTGTTGGTCCGTGCCGTGTCGCCACGAAAAGCGACATCCGGTCGCCGAGAACTGTCCGATGCGTTCGCAGGGCAAGATCGGGGGTATTGTTGTCGTGTGAGAGGTGGGCCAGGCAAGCCCATTTCATTCGATTCGAGGCGGTCTTCAGGAGCAGTTCCGCCGATTCCCGATTCGAGATGTGTCCGCCTGGGCCTGCGATACGTTTCTGAAGCCACCTCGGGTAGGATCCGTTGGCCAACATCTCAGGATCGTAGTTGCTTTCCAGAACGGCTGCATCCAAGGACCGGATGATCGGCTCCAGGTCGCTGAATACGTGCCCCAGGTCGGTGAGCACTCCGAGGCGGTGCTGGCCGTCATCGACGACAAACCCCACGCCATCCACCCCGTCGTGCGGCGTCGGGATCGTCTCAACAACCACTTTCCCGAACCGGAGGCTTTCCCCGGCACCGAAGTGATTGACGGCCTTCATCTCTCCGAGTCCGTATTGGCTCGACGCTCTGTAGGTCTTGGCCGTCACGTAGACCGGCAGTGCGAACTTCCGGTGGAAGATGCCCATGCTGCGGACATGATCCGAATGATCGTGCGAAATCAGAAGGGCATCAACGCCCTTGATCTCCCGCCCATGGAAAGCTAGCCGCTCTTGGGCCTGGATGCCACTTATGCCCGCATCGAACAGCAGTCTGACGCCATCCGTCTCGACGTAAATGCAGTTGCCGTTGCTGCCGGATTGGAGAGAAATGATTCGCATCGGCACATTGTACCGCCCGCTGCCTCGGTGCGGGAGACGGGGCAAACAGGGTTCACGTCACACCGAGTTTCTCAGCGGATCGCAGACGCCCCTTCGCAATTCTCGGACCGATTAATGCAGCGGAGACGCCGACCGTTACCCCATGTACCACCCCTTCGGAGGCGTACAAAACTGCTCGGCGATTTCAGCAGAGGTGACGGCACCGTACGTTCCAGTTCGGCCTTCTACCATCCGCATCACCATTCCGGTAGAATGAGGCCATGTTTACGCCAGAACGGTGACCAGCACGAACGAATTTGTGGTAGTGGCATCGAAAGGAAACGAAAGAAGAATAAAAATCGACGGCAACAGCGAAAGGCGGTTCGCTGTGCGCAGCATGGCAGGCTCGCCGGCGCGGTCGCGTGGTCGCTGGCGTGTTTGGCGATTCTGGCGGCAGCGGGCCTGCTGGGCTTGCTTCTGTTTGTGGCGGGCGAACCCGACGTTCCAACTGCCGCTCGACCAATAGCCCGGGTGAACACCGAGGCTGGGCGGCCTGTTCCCGCGGATCCCGATGAGCGACTCCGCCTCGGCGTCTTGGGAACGTGGACCGACGATTATCGGGGAAAACGGACGATGACGCTCGCCGAAGACGGCGCCGGCTGGATGGTGGTCGAACTGGAGGGACTGAGTGCGACACTGTTTGCCGAGCGGCTTCGCTTCGAGATGGTTTGGTCCGTCGAGAATGGATGCCTCAAAAAACAGACAGTCGGCGGCGAGCCCGCCGATAAGGTCAATCTGATCGTGAAGACCATGGGAGACCGCGTGGTCGAGAAGATCGAGGAGATCAGCGAAGATCGCCTGGTCTTGCTCGACCCGGACGGCAAAACCCGATACACCTGGGCGCGGGTGCGGTGAGTGGTTGAGAGTTGAGAGTCAAGCCATTCGATTGGTTCTCGACACCGGGTTCGCGGCTCTCTGCGGCCGATAGGGAAAGAAACTCCTGGCATCTTCTTGGTTCGCGCGGTTACGCGCGCTTGCGTTGCGTCTTGCGGTCGGATACAAAAGAAGCGTATCCGTTCACGGGGCGGAAAGGAGGGGGACAGCCTGGCCGCCCCGTACACGGTTACAAAAGAAACCATAGGCCAAAGGCCAATCGCTCGCCATCTCCCAACTTCGCATCTCGGCAAAGAACCCCGATCATGAATCAGTCCTCCATGCTCACGCGTCGTCGGTTTCTCGCCCATGCCGTCGCCGGGGCAGTGGCCGGAACGATCGTCTCGCGTTCCGGAGTCGCGGCGGCCGACGCTGCGGTCCCCTATCTGGAAGACCGCGGCTGGCTCGTCGGCTGTTGGACGCGGCCTTGGGCGGCCTACGACTACCGCGTCGGCTTCGACGCCATGACCGAGGCCGGCTTCAAGCACGTTGCCCTCACCGGCGCCAAGACTCCCACGCGGCGCGTCATCGCCGTCGACACAACGATCGAAGAGTCTGCCCGGGTGGGCGAGGAAGCGCGCAGTCGCGGGCTTGCCATTTGCAACGTCTATGGCGGCGGTGTCTCGCTGGAAAAAGGCCCGGAGGGACTCCGCAAGCTGATCGATAACTGCGCGGCGGCCGGCGCCCACTCGGTGCTCCTTTCCGGCATCGGAAACGAGCAAACCTATGAGTCCTGCTGCCGCACGGTGGCCGAGTGCTGCGACTACGCGCTGTCGAAGCGGATCGCGGTGGTTCTCAAGCCGCACGGCGGCACGACCGGCACCGGCCCGCAACTTCGCGATGCCGCAGGCCGGGTGAATCGCAAGAACTTCACGATCATGTACGACCCGGGCAATATCTTCTACTACTCCAAAGGGCAGATCGATCCGGTCGAAGACGTTGCCGCGGCGGCTGGCCTGATCACCGGCATATCGGTCAAAGACTATCTGCCGCCGGACAACGTGGCCCTGACTCCCGGCACAGGCAAGGTCGACTTCCCAACGCTCTTCCGCCGCATGCGCCGCGACGGCTTCGTCCACGGGCCGCTGGCGATCGAGATGGTGAAGCCGGGCGACCTGGCCCAAACGCTCGAGGAAGTGAAGAAAGCGAAACAGTTCGTGGAAGAGTTGATTGCCACCCGTTGAATCGCCCGCCCGGGAATAGGCAACTTGTACAACTCGCAGTGCGCACCGAGAGAGGCCGGCATGACAATCCGCATAAGTCTGGCGTTCATCGTCTTGGTATTGGCAAACGCCTCGCGTCCCGCTGAGGCGGCCGACGTCGCGGGACCGGTTTTGCGAAAGACCAACTACCTGGCCGTTCTGCAGGAAGCAAGCGGCAAGGCCGGCATGGTGATCGAGTCGCAGCAGTACTCGCCCGTCTACTCCGACGTGCTAAGCTTCGTGCTGACCGGTCCCGAGAGCAACACGCTCAGCATGGGGGAGGTTTCGCTGGGTGAGCAGTTGGCGCTGACCTTCCCCGGGAAGACCAACGGGCTGCACGTTCTGGAACTCGACAGTGGCTGGAACGCCTGCCGCATTGTTTCCGCAGAGGCACCGCTGGCCTACGTCGCTCGCGAAATCGTACCGCTCCACACTGCCCGCGGAGTGAAGCAGTTTTTCTTCTACGTTCCCGGCGGCTGCCGAGAGTTCAGCATCTGGCTCGCCGCCGACACTCCGCGCGAAGGGGCTCGCATCGAGATCTCGGGGCCCGACGGCCGGAGCATCGTGGAGGAAGAGGGCGACTACGACAAGCCGCAGCGGGTACGCGTCGGCGTGCCCGCCGGCGGCGACGGCAAGGTCTGGTCGCTGTCGCTGCGGAAACCGAAGGCCGCCGAATTGAACGTCGACGACGTAACGCTCTGGCTCGATGCGGCCCTGCCGCCGTACCTGTCGACGCGAGAGGATTGGGCCTTGGCTTTCGGCAAGCGCAAGCATCCCTGAGTCGAGCGAAAACGCCTCCATCATTTCACGACCGTTTGGGCAAGAGCCAACTCCTTTGGGAGACTTCGATCATGCGAGTCAGCCGTTTTCTTTGCCTGCTCTTCATTCTGCCGGGCGCCGCCATCGGTCAACCTCCGGCCGCGGTCCTCACGAAGACACCTTTCACCTACATCCTCGACTACGGCCCGGACCACATCAATTCTCCGGCGTACATCGAGCGGATCTCCGCCGCCCCGCCCACGCTGCTCCATCTGGGCAAAGATGTCCCCTTCACGCACAACTGGGGCCCGATCGAGGCGTTGGGCGGCGAGAACCAAGCCTACGGTAAACGCAAGCCTTACGCCAAAGAGGATTACATCCGCCGACTTTCGCCTGAAGAAACCCAGTGGCGGACGGCCGAACTGACCAGGCTCGCCGCCGATCTGCACGCGGCGGGCGTGCGATGGGTCACACCGTACATCTGCAGCATGACCATCGGCGGCCATCCCGATCGGCGAGCCGGCTTCTGGGAGTTCTTCGATCATTGGGACGAATACTCCTCGTTCGGCCTCGGTCCGAAGCCGGCGACGGATCCGATCGGATGGTTACAGAGAACACCCGACGGAAAACCGTTTTTTTTCTACGGGTTCCAAGGTGATTTTTATCCTGCCTACGAGCCGAACATCCGCTACGCCGTCTGCCAGAACCAGCCCGAGTGGCGACAGTGGACCGAAAAGGTCGTGGAGAACATCGCGCAGTGCGGTTTCGACGGAGTGTTCGTCGACAACGCCGGCTCGCTGCGGTGCCACTGCTCAACGTGCCGGCGAAAATGGCGGGCCTGGATCGACGGCCGCTACACTGCCGAGGATCGTCGCAAGCTCTTCGGTACGGAAAGCCCGGAGTTGGGCGACGGCAAGCAAGCGGGGCTGCTCTGGGCGGAAACGCACCGTTTCCGCTCGGCCTGTCTGAAGGATCACCTCAAGGTGATCGCCGACGCGGGCCGAGGCGTCACGGAGAAACCGTTCCTCGTTTTCCCCAACGGCGGCGAGAAGCGGCCCGAGAACATCCTGCATATCTACCCCGACGCCGATCTGATCATGTTCGAGCGATCGGTCGGGCCGCACGGCACGCATCCGGGCATGGTCCTCCGGCCGGTCGTGGAGGACGTCCGGATCAAGAAGTACAACGACAACGTCTTCGAGTACAAGTTCGTCGAGTGCCTGCGTCGCAACGTGCGCCCGATCCTGCTCACGCGGCCCGGTTACAACGTACCGAGATCGGAGCGAGAGCTGCTGGAGATGAATCTTGCCTCGGCTGCCTTGGGAAACGCCGAAGCCGCGGCGTTCGGCGGAGGCGGCGGCTTCCTGCAATCCGCCCGTCCGGACCTGATGCAGGTGCAGAAACGATATCGCGGCTTCTTCGAGAGCCATCAGGCTCTCTATGAAGGTCTCGATTCGTTTGCCAACGTGGCGGTCGTTGTCTTTCCGGACCTGGCCTGGTTCGACGGCGACACGCGTCACCAGCAGGAAGTCCGCAAGGCGACCGAGAACCTGCTCGACGGCCACGTCCTCTTCGATTACCTGATCGGCGATCAGGTCGTGCCCGACGCCTTGGCGAAGTACGAGGCGATCGTGCTGCCGCAGGTGAGTCACATTGCCGAGAATCATGCCCGCGCTCTGAGGCAATACGTTCGCTCCGGCGGCGTGCTGGTGGTCACTGGCGCGGTCCCCGAGTTTGACGAAAAAGGGCAGCGCCCTACTGCCTCGCCGCTGGCGGACCTCGTTGGTCCGTCGGCTGCGTCACAGTCACTGGCCGTGAAACGTTTTGGCCAAGGAACGACGGTGGTTGCCGCGGCGCTGCCGGCGCAGGGGACGAAGCTGATCGAGTGGGTCGAGCAGGTGGCCGGCCGCCGTTTCTCGGTCGTTGCCGATGCGAAGACTCCCGCGTTGTCGAAGGTTCGCGTGAACGTCTTCCGGGATCCGGGCCGGCCGCGGTACGTGCTGCATCTGGTCAACTACAACGTGCCGTTGGGCGTGGAATCGCGCGAACCTGAAATCCAGGGCCCGATTGAATTGGCCTTGCGGCTGCCGGGCATCACGTCGGCCGCCCACATCCGCTGCTACGATCCCGAGGGTCAGCCGCTCGAGCTTTCCGCCGACGTGAAAGACGGCGCGGTCCGATGCGCTCTACCGGAACTGCGGATCTACCGTGTCCTTTCGATAAGCCCGCGGGATAGACCCTGAGGCGGCATCTTGACATCAATTTCGGTGATGCTCCGGAAGAATCTCTTCGAAGGGAGATGGGCGTGCCGGCAATCGGTCTGTTGAACCTGAACAAGCCCGTCGGGATTACCTCCCGCCGCGTGGTCGACATGGTGCAGCGGCTGGACCGCGGCGTGAAAGTGGGGCACGCGGGGACGCTCGACCCGTTGGCGTCGGGCGTGCTGGTGCTTTGTGTGGGCGCGGCCACGCGTCTGATCGAATATGTGCAGCGCATGCCCAAACGATACCGGGCCTCGTTCCTGCTGGGCCGAGAGAGCGCAACGGAAGACGTGGAGGGCGAGGTGATCGAACTGGCCGATCCGCCCATCCCGGCGCGCGAGCAAATCGACACCGCTGCACGAGCGCTTGTCGGCGAGATTCAACAGCGTCCGCCGGCTTATTCGGCGCTGAAGATCAAGGGGAGGCGGGCGTATGATCTGGCCCGCAATGGGCAGGAAGTGGAATTAGCAGCCCGTACGGTGGTTGTTCATCGAATCGACGTGCTCGGCTACGAATATCCGGCGCTGGAAATCGAGGTCGAGTGCGGCTCGGGCACATATATCCGGTCGCTCGGACGCGACCTTGCGCAATCGTTGGGTACGATGGGCGTGATGTCGGCTCTGCTGCGAACGGGGATCGGGGTATTCTCGATTGAAAGCGCCCTCGACCCTGAATCGCTCACCAAGGAGAACTGGACGGAGCGCCTTCTGCCGCCGCGACTTGCCGTCGAGAGGTTGCCTCAAGTAACGCTCGACCGGGAACAGACACGGCGCATTCTGTCGGGCCAAACAACCGCTGGCACGGATTTTCCACAGGACGCGGCGGAAATTGCCGCTATAGATGAAGGAGGCCGCCTGATCGCCTTGCTTGCACCCCGGGGGAATGGGCTATTTGGCCCAACGAGGGTGCTAAGCGCTGGCAAATGAATCCGTGTGGCCAGGACGCTCTCAGCCGTTGGCTTGATCGATGGCGGTCTGCAAGCGGTTCTTGGGCTGAACGCCGACGAAACGGTCCACCACTTCTCCGCCTTTGAAGATCATCAACGTGGGAATGCTGCTCACGCCATAACTCGACGCCACATTGGGGCTATCGTCGATATTGATCTTCACGACCTTGAGGTTGCCCGCGTTCTCCGTCGCCAACTCCTCGACAACCGGCGCGATCATCCGGCAGGGACCACACCACGGCGCCCAGAAATCGACCAGCACCGGCTGGGAAAACTGGAGAACCTCGGTTTCAAAATCTTTCTCGTTGAGTTCGGTCACGTTGGCCATCAAAGAATCTCCTTCCTTCGGTGTGCCTCACGTCCCGCAGGAAGGCAGGGACGCCAGCCAAACGGGCGTTCCCGCACGCAGGCGGGAACCCTGAGATTATAGGGCTGCACGGGCTGCCGTCAACGGATTGGTCGTCCGAACACTCCGCGGCGGGCCAAGGCGGGTCACGGAGTGCCCCGCCTACACTTCGCGGTCCGCGGCCGATGGCAGTTTGGCCGGCAGGAGTTTGGCCAATTCGCCGCGGAGTTCCTTGAGGGTCAGCGGCATGTTGAGGACGACCCGGTGCGGCGCCGTCTTCGCCTCCTGCCCCCACCCGGCCTGTGGCTCATCGAGCAAGAGCAAGGCCGGCACCGAGGCGGACTTGGCCTGCTCGCCCAGCCGATTGAAAGCGCTGACGGCCGATTTGCCCAGGTTCTGAGCGCTGAAAATGACGCAATCGGCGGCGGCGACATTCGAATCCTGCTGAAACCGATCGACGGCGCGGTCAGGATCGCTGACCAACAGCACGCGATATCCCACCCGCTTGAAGCCGTTGCGGAATACGTTCTGAAGCTGCGGATCGGATTCGACAATCAGAATCGCCTGCTGCTGTTCTTCCTCCTCGGAAGAGACGACCTGTGGCGACGAGGCTGCATCGGTCGGCTCACCGGTATCTCCTTCGGCGAGGCGGCGGGCGACATTCCGTAGATCGGTCAGCATCCGGCCGGGCGTTTGGTAACGGTTGTCCGGATCGAGCATCATCGCCTGACCGACCACCGCCGCCACATTGTTCGGGATGGCAGCGTCGAGTTTCTGGATCGGCACGATCTGGAGGAAACGATTCTTGCTCAGCCGAAGGGTGCGGTCGGTGGTTTCCACCAGCGGAGGCACGCCGGTGAGCATGTGGTAATACATGCAGCCCATGAAATAGATATCGCTGCGGGTGTCGTCCTTGCGGACTCCCGAGGCTCGCTCCAGCGCGGCGTAGTCAACCGTGCGAGGATTATTCGAATTGAGCAGCGCCTCGTCACTGGAGGAGTCCCCCGCGGCGGCCAGACCGAAATCGACGATTTTGGCGGTGCCGAGACTGGAAACCAAGACATTGCTCATCTTCAGATCGCGATGGCTGAGACCTCGCTCGAAGGCATACTGCATGCCGGAGGCGACATCGATCATCAGGCGGGTCGCCTGGTCGGGTTCGAGCTTGCGCCGGATCTTCATGAACTCGCGAAGATTTCGCCCCTCGACAAACTCCATGACCAGGAAGTGCATCCGACGTTGCGACACCACCTCGTAAATGGGCACGATATTGGGATGCCGCAGGCTGCTGCCGACTTGACCCTCGCGGACAAACTGCGCGCATTGGGAGGAGGAGTCGGTGTAACGCTTGCGAAGCACTTTGACGGCCACGACTTGACCGGTGTCCTTGTGGACCGCTCGATAGACGCGGGCGAATGTGCCGGTTCCCATCAGATAAAGAACCTTGTAGTCGCCGAAGAAGAACCCGGTGCGCTCGCCTTTGACGAGTCGCTCGACCTGATAGTTGGTGAGCAACTCCCGGCGGACCATCACCGCCAGGAAATCGTCGGCCGATATGCTGCGACTGCCGAAGGAACTCCACACTTCCTGCAATTGCCGGTCGCCGACAAGCCCGAGGTCCAAAGCTCGTTCCGCGATCTGTTCGGAAGTGATTTGGGCCATGCTGCAGGTATCCTTGCTCTTATTTTCCTGGTGATGTCCGCGCCGATGGGGCCCGGCATGAAATGCGACCTTTCCGCTTTTCCGCCGACCAACCCCAATCATCGTATTCGCCAAACGCCGCTCCCGCAATACACGGGGTAGGGCGGGGCGCAAAAAGGTTTCCCGCAGATACCGACAGCCCAGCCGCTGCGATGGTGTCGGGCTGCTTGTCTAAAGCTGCTTACTTGCCGGTCGCTTCGTTGAGTTGGCGTTGATACTCATCCCGCTCCCGGCGGGTGGCTTCCAGGTCGAAGACGAGGTATTTCATATCCACTCGCAGTTGGCTGAGGGCGTCCTGCACCAGGTTCAGAATTCGCCGTCGTCGCTTCGTGCTCTCGACGACTCTCGCCAGGCACGGCTCGATTTGGGCCTGCCACTCGTTGGGAAGCCCTTGGATAACGGCGACCAATTCGGAGATCTCGGCCGGGATTTCGTTGACATCGCTCTGGGCAAGTCGGCTGTTGTGGCTCATTGGATTTTCCTTCAGGATGGTGGCAACGGAACCAGTGCAATGCACCCACCGTGCCGGATTGGCCGTCAGCCCGCGCGCTGTGCCATAAGTGTTTGAATCGGGAGGATTTACGAAAGAGGGCTCGGTTTTCATTCTATTCGCTCCGAGTGCCAAATAGCAACATTTGCTCTGGATCGTTTTCGCAAATCCTGGTACAAGCGGTTGTTACGTCGAGGTTGCCCCTGCGGCCCCGATGTGGTTTTTTGGCGACATCGGTGGTTCCCGTCCTTGAATGCGCGATGCCTCACCCTCTTGGCCGACTGATCGTTCTTGCCGCCTTCTCGGCAACGCTTGGCCTGCCGAACGCGGTTGCCCGCGGACAGACCGCCTGGTACGAGGGTTTTGAGGGATTGCAGCCGAGTTGGCGGCCGGCCGGTGGCGATGTCACTTTCCGCATCGAGCAGCACCAGCGGACGGGCGATGCCCACACCGGCGATCGCTGCGAATGGCTGCGGGTTTCCGGCGGCGCCGGTTCTCAGATTCTTTTCCGGCACGATGTCGGGAAGCCGCGCGTGATCGATGAACTGATGCCGACCCTCTGGTTGAAGTCGGATCGGCCGGGGATGCAATTGATCGCCCGCGTAACGCTGCCTCGCACCGCCGACCCGCGGACCAATCAGGCGATTTCCGTGCTCGTTCACGGCGCGAGTTACACAACTCCCGGTCGCTGGCAGCAACTGAGGATCGACAGTTTCCCCCAACAACTCGCCCGGCAGACGTGGGCATTGCGGACCGAACTTGGGCCCAGCGTGGATCCGCGAGAGGCGTTTGTCAGCGAAGTCGTGCTCAATGTGTATGGCGGACCCGGCTCGACGAACGTATGGATCGACGATCTCGACGTAACGGGTTATGTCGGTCCGCCCACGAACGCGTCGCCGCCTGCAAACCGCATGACCGGCGGTGCGGAAGCGGCGACGCCATCGCCGGCCTACGCGCGGCCGGCGCCGGAACTCGTGGAGCCTCCGCCGAGCAACCGAATCAAAATGGCAGGCTCGGTACTGCTGATCGATGGACGACCGCTCTTCCCCAGAGCGATCGAATATCGTGGTGAGCCGTTGGGGCGGCTTCGTGCCCTGGGATTCAACACGGCCTGGCTTGGGGAACCGCCGACGGTGGAAATGCTCGAGGAGGCGCGGCGGATCGGCCTCTGGCTGATTTGTCCCCCGCCCGTGCAGGTTTCTTCGCCGCCCGGCGATGCGCTGGCGGGGCCGATGCCGAAAATCGGACCCCTGTACGACTGTGTGCTCGCCTGGGATTTGGGACGGGGCGTTTCCGCGGATCAGTTTGAGTCGACGCAACGCCGGGCGGAGCAAGTGCGGGCAGCGGATAGCCAGAGCGGCCGGCCGCTGGTTTGCCAACCGGTCGACGGGCTGCGCGGCTACAGTCGGCCGGCGGACGTGCTGCTCATCGGGCGCTCGCCTTTGGGAACGAGTCTGGAATTGGCCGACTACGGCACCTGGATTCGCGAGCGACCCCGTGTCGCGCGGCCCGGCACCACGGTATGGACAACCATCCAGACCCAGCCGTGCGAGGCGCTCCGCCGTCAATGGGTCGGCTTTGGATGTGATGGGCCGCCGCCGGCGACGTTCGCGGCCGAACAGATCCGGCTACTCACCTACACATCGATGACCGCGGGCAGCCGGGGCTTCCTCTTCGAGTCGGCATCTTCTCTGGCGGAATCCGACGAGGATACCCGCATCCGCGCCATGTCGCTGGAACTGCTCAACCTGGAACTCGACCTGATCGAGCCGTTTCTCGCCGGGGGGAGTTTCGTCAGCGCGATTCCCGCCAGCGAACCGGGTGTGGTGGGGGCCATCCTACAGACCGATCGGGCGCGAATCCTGGTGCCTGTCTGGTCCGCGCCCGGCGCGCAGTTCGTTTCCGGACAATCCGCCGGCAACGGGGTTACCTTCGTGGTGCCCGGCGTGCCGGAATCGAATGACGCGTACCATGTTTTGCCGGGCGGATTGCGTCCGCTCAAAGACCGGCGGGTGAGCGGGGGAACACGCGTGACGCTGGACGAGTTTTCTCTCACCGCGCTGGTGTTGCTCACTCAGGACGCCCTGGTTTACCAGAGCCTGTCCCAGCGAGCCGAACTCATCGGGGCGAGAGCCGCTCAGTTGGCCCGGGAACTCGCCGGCGCCAAGCTGCAGCAGGTCGAACGGATCGAGGGGCAACTGGCCGCTGAAATCGGCCGAGCGGCGGCGGAGGATCGCTGGTTGTCCGATGCCCGCCAAACCCTCCAGTCGTGTGCCGGCGCGGCGGCAAGCCGAGATTACCGGACAGCGTATCTCGGCGCCGAACGCGCCATGCGACCACTGCGACTCCTCGAACGCCAACGATGGCAGGCGGCCATCGCCGGATTGAGCCGTCCGGTGGCCAGCCCGTTGGCGGTCTGCTTCGCTACGTTGCCTTGCCACGGGAGGTTGCTCAAGCGGATCGGCCAGTCGAGCCTCGGAGAAGACCGGCTCACCGGCGGAGACTTCGAGGAGTTGGGCCGCACGCTCCAGTCGGGCTGGCGCCACTTCCAGCATCCCACCGCGGGGATTACCACCGAAGCCGGCCTCGCTCCCGCCGCGGCGCATGACGGCCAATACGGATTGCGTCTGTCGGCGCTTCCCGCGGATCCCAATCGCGCTGCGGTGCTGGCGGAATCACCGCCCGTGTGGATTACCAGTCCCGAGGTGCCGGTGCGTCAAGGTGAACTCCTCTCGATTCAGGGATGGGTGCAGATACCGTCGCCGATCACCGGCAGCGTCGACGGCTTGCTGATCGCCGATTCCTACACCGGCGAGACGCTGGCGGAGCGGATCGGGGAAACCACCGGCTGGCAGCCGTTCACGCTTTATCGGGTCGCTCCGGAATCGGGGACGTTGACGGTGAGCTTTGCCCTCTCGGGGTTTGGCGAGGTGTGGCTCGACGACATTCGGATTTGCCCGATCGAAAACCGGCAGCCCTGAAAACACCGCAGCCGACATGGCGCCGACGTTCTTTCCGCACCGAATCGCTTGCAACGCCGCGGAGCGGCTGGAGTATCTGGCCACAACGTCTCCGCTCTATGCGCGGTGGTTTACAGGAATAAGGGAGTTATGGCCTTCCGTCGATCGCTGATAGCTTTGGTACGTCTAACGAGGTATAATCGCGGGAGAGCCGTTGCCTGCCGTGAAGCCTGTACTATCTGGCTTCCGAGCAGGCAACTGTTTGGGTCGAGACGGATTCCAGGGCACATTCTCGAAGGCCAGGCCGGCCCTCCGTGGTTGAGGAGGTACTTATGCGATCATTCACTGCGGTTATCGAACGATGTTCTGAAACTGGACTTTATGTTGGCTACGTTCCCGGCTTTGCCGGCGCCCATTCCCAGGGTGCCACACTCGACGAACTGAATGACAATCTCAAGGACGTGATCGGTATGCTGTTAGAAGATGGGGAGCCCCAGGTCGAATCGCAGTTCGTGGGTACGCAGACCTTGCAGGTGACTTGACTATGTCGAAAGTTCCCGTTCTCAAGCCTCAAGAGGTAGCGGCGCGCTTGGAGAAACTGGGGTTCATTGAAGTCCGGCAACGTGGCTCGCACAAGCAGTTTCGGCACTTCGACGGGCGCTGCACAACCGTGCCATTTCATAAAGGGCGAGACATCTCCCCCATTCTCTTGCGGCAGATAGCTCGCGATATCGGGATGACTGCACAGGAGCTTGCGGGGTTGGCCCCATGAACCGGCCGAACCAGTCGCTCAATCCGCTGAAGGAGATCATCATGTCTGGAGCAGACAGCTCACGAACCACGCGCCGCGGTCTGTTGAAAGCCGCATCGAGCGCCGGGCTGGGCCTCGGTGCCTTGCTGGCCGGCTGCAACGCTTCCCCCTCCACCAACCCGTCCGGGAGGCCGCGACTCCGTGCCGCTTTTTCCAACGCCGGCTTGCAGGGAACCTGGAACAAACTCGGCTACGACGCGGCCATGCTCTGGGGTGATTTGCTCGGCGTCGAAGTGGTGTGGTTCGACGGCGAGTTCGACGGGCAGAAGCAACGCGAAAAGATCGAGTTGATTGTCGACGACGACTGGGACTTCTGCGCATTCCAGCCCCATCAGACCGGCATTCTCGAGGAGCCCGTCAAGCGACTCAAGCAGCGGGGCATCCCGGTGATTTCGATGGACACTCTGCTGGTCGAACGACCGCGGCTGCGCGAGGCGGGCGTGTGGATCGAGATCGCCCCGGATCAGATCGCCATGGCCGAGGCGAGCACCCGCTACCTCATGGAAAAGATCGGTGGCAAAGGCAAAGTGATCCACATCGGCGGCGAGAGCGGCCACAGCGGCGCCCAGGACCGCGCGCGTGGATTCAACCAGGTTCTGGCCAAGTATCCCGAGGTCGAGGTGGTTGGGCAAGGAGTGCGGTGGTGCAACTGGAAGACGGAGATCGCCAGGAACACGTTTGAAACGCTGCTGCAGGAGAGCCAAGAGCCGATAGCCGGGGCGTTTTTCCACAACGACGACATGGCCTTGGCCTGCACTCCCGCGCTGGCCGGCACACGGCACGAGAAGATGGTCGTGACCGGGGTGGACGGACAGAAGGCGGGCCTGGCGGCCGTTCGCGACGGCCAACTGGCCGCGACGTCGGTCAACCCGACCTGCATGATCCACGGCTACTCGCTGATCATCGGCCAGTTCATTGTCCGAAACAAGGAACCGATCGACGACGTTCCGCAACAGATTATCCTGCCCAGCCCGTTGGTCTCGCGGGAGTCGGGCAATCTCGACGCCATGCTTTTCTTGTCGGACCCCAGACACTGCCTGGTGTAGAACGATGCCTGCCGCCACGGAAACGCCGCTGTTGGAGTGCCGCTCGGTCGGCAAGCGGTACGGAGGCGTCGTTGCCTTGCAGGAGGTGGATTTTACGCTGCAAGCCGGCGAAGTTCACGGCGTGGTCGGCGGCAACGGCGCCGGCAAGAGCACGCTGATGAAGATCCTCGCCGGGGCCGTCGCCGAGTACGACGGAACCGTGCTGGTGGCCGGACGGCCCGTCGCCCTCAGCGCACCTCAGGCGGCCATGGCCGAGGGGATCGCCATGGTTTATCAGGAATTGTCGGGCGTCGGGCAGTTGAGCGTGGCGGAGAACCTTTTCCTCGGCCGGCAGCCGACGACGCGCTGTGGCCGGGTCGATTGGATGGGCATCCGCCGCAAGGCGCGCGCGTGGTTGGCGGAATTGGAAATCGACGTCGACATCCGGCGGCGTTTGGACAGCTACCCACTGGTGGTTCGGCAGATGGTCGAGATCGCCCGCGGAGTCCACAGTGGCGCGCGTGTTCTGATCCTCGACGAGCCGACCAGCGCGCTAAGCCCGCCGGAAACCCGGCGATTGTTCGAGTTGGTCCGGCGGCTGCGCAGTCGCGGCGTGGCCATCGTCTTTGTCAGCCATTTCATCGAGGACGTGCTGGAGATCTGCGACCGGGTGACCGTCCTGAGAGACGGCCGGCTCGTTGAGACCGCGCCGGTAGCCTGTCTCGGCAAACACGACGTTATCGAGAAGATCCTCGGCCACCGGCGGGAGGCGACGGAAAGGGGTTACGAGGCGGGCGTTCGGCTCGGCGCTGGGCGGAGCGAACCGCCGGTGCTTGTAGCGGAAGGGGTGTCGCTCTCCGGCAGCTTTTCGGAGATCAGCCTGGAAGTCTCGCCGGGCGAGTGCCTGGGACTGTACGGTTTTGTCGGCGCCGGACACCAGGAGCTGGTTCAGACGCTCGCCCAAGCGCGGCGAGCAACCTCGGGCTGCGTCCGACTCGGCGGAGTGTCTTTGCCGCCCGGCGACACCCATACGGCCGTTCGTCGCGGGGTCGTGCTGGTCGCCGCGGACCGTGCCCGCAGCTTGTTCATCAAAGGCGAGATCTACAAGAACGTCACCTTGGCCCATCTCCGCCAGGTAACCGGACGGTGGCTGACGCGGCGGCGCGAGCTGGCCGCCACGCAGCCTGTGCTTGACCGGGTAGGCTGTCGGCCGCCCAATCCGCTGCTGCCGGTCGGCAGCCTTTCCGGTGGAAATCAGCAGAAAGTGGTCATGGCCAAGTGGCTGCTGGGCGATGTCCGCGTATTGTTGCTGGAAGAGCCGACGCGGGGGATGGACGTGGCGGCCAAGGAAGAGGTGATGGGGTTGGTGGCCGAGTTGACCGCGCAAGGGACGGCCGTGGTGCTGGCATCCACCGAACCGGAGATGATCTTGGCGCATGCGGACCGGATCCTGGTGATGAGTCGGGGCCGAATTACCCGCGAGTTTGTCGATGCTGACGTCGACAAATCGGCGCTGATGCGGTCCGCCTGAGGAAAACCCGGGCAAGCAAAGCGAAGCGAGGGCGTCTGTCCCCGCTTTGCCGGAGCTTCCAACACTCCGATTCACGAAGAACCACGACAATCGTCGCAACCAGCAGCCCGGCTGCTCAGAGCAGCCGGGCTGTTTGACGAACCATCAACCACACAAGCTATAGTTGATACGGAAAGCCCCGTCGCGAGCCCGGACGCTGCAACGGCGCCCCCCCCGACTGCTAAAGGAGCGGATCCATTGCCCGAAGTCTCTGTCGCGTTTCAGCAAATCGGCATGTCGCTGCTGCTCGGCCTGCTGGTCGGACTTCAACGAGAGCGAACCGAGACCGGCATGCCGGGGGTACGAACGTTTCCCATGATTACCTTGCTGGGCGCCGTCTGTGCCATGCTCGGGCGGGAGTTCGGCACTTGGGTCATACCGGCTGGTCTGCTGGCGGTTGTGGCGACAATGAGCTTCCCGAGCCTCGTGAGGATCCGCAGCGCCGAGCCGGATCCAGGCACGACGACCCACATCGCCGCCTTGTTGATGTACGCCGTCGGCGCGCTGTTGGTCGTAGCCCCGATGTCTCTGGCGATCGTGGTCGCAGGCTGTGTGGCGGTGTTGCTCCAGTTCAAACTGGAATTGCACAGCATCGCTCACAAGCTGGGCGACGGCGATTTGCGCGCGATCATGCAGTTCGTGCTGATTACGTGCATTATTCTGCCGGTCCTGCCCAACCAAACCTATGGGCCGCTCGGCGCATTCAATCCCTATGAGACATGGTTGATGGTCGTGCTGATTGTCGGCATGAGTCTCGGGGGATACATCGCCTACCGCTTCCTCGGCCGCGGCGCCGGCATCCTGCTGGGCGGAACTCTGGGAGGCGCGATTTCCAGTACGGCGACGACGGTCAGCTACGCGCGACAAGCCCGCACCGGTCCGATCAGTACCCAGGCAGCGACAATCGTCATTTTGATCGCATCGACGGTCGTGTTCGTTCGCGTGCTGGTGGAAATCGCCGTTGTCGCGCCGCGTTTCCTGGCGACGGCGGCCTTTCCGGTAATGATTCTCATGCTGCTGACCTTGATTCCGGCATTGGTGTCCTGGCTTCGCGTCCGCAAGACACCCGCGGAAATGCCCGAGCAGGGCAATCCCACCCAACTCAAATCGGCAATCTTCTTCGCCGGGATGTATGCCGCGGTCGTCCTGGCGCTGGCCGCGGCACGGGAGTATCTTGGCAACGAGGCGCTCTACGCGGTCGCGGTGCTCTCCGGCCTCACCGACATGGACGCCATCACGCTCTCCACCGCGCGCATCGCGCAGAACAACCCCCAGTTCGCGGTGGAAGACGGATGGCGACTGATCGTCATCGGCGCGATGGCCAATCTGGTCTTCAAGGCGGGAATCGCCGGCCTGTTGGGCCGGTGGCGACTGCTGGCGCATGTCGCCGTCCTGTTCTCGATTCCGCTGGCCGGCGGGGCGATGCTTTTGATCTTCTGGCGTTGAAGGCTGCTGAAGAATTGGGACAGCGAGGCTATGCCGGATTCGGTCGCGTGACCCGGGGGACGGGTACTCGGATCTCCCGGCAATCGATAAACTTAAAGAGTCATGCCGAAAACCGTAATACTGCCCCCCCATGACAGCCCAGCACAGGACGGCATCCGCGCCGGAGGCTGGTGGCACGAAACGGAAGACGGTCGCAAGTTGGTTTGCGATCTTTGTCCCCGAGCCTGTGCGCTCGGGCCGGGCGACCGGGGCTTCTGCTTTGTCCGACAGAATCTCGACGGACGCATCGTGTCGACCACCTACGGCCGCAGCACCGGCTTCTGTATCGACCCGATCGAGAAGAAGCCGCTCAATCACTTCTATCCCGGCAGCGCGGTCCTCTCGTTCGGCACGGCCGGCTGCAATCTGGGCTGCAAGTTCTGCCAGAACTGGTCGATTTCCAAGTCGCGCGAGGTCGCCTCGTTGAGCGAAACGGCCGATCCCGCCGCCATCGCCGAGGCCGCTCTGCGGACGGAATGTCGGAGCGTGGCGTTCACCTACAACGACCCGGTGATCTGGGCGGAATATGCCATCGACACGGCCGACGCTTGCCACGCCGTCGGCGTGAAGACGGTGGCGGTCACTGCCGGCTACATCACACCGGTCGCTCGGGAGCCGTTTTTCAGCCGTATGGACGCGGCCAATGTCGACCTGAAGGGGTTCACCGAGAGGTTCTACTTCAAGCTCTCCAGCGGGCATCTCGATCCGGTATTGGATACCCTGCGGTGGCTCGTCCACCAGAGCAAGGTTTGGGTCGAACTGACTACCCTCCTCATCCCCGGCGAGAACGACTCGGACGACGAGCTGAAGCGGATGTGCGACTGGATTGCCGCGGAACTTCGCCCCGACGTGCCGCTGCACTTCACGGCCTTCCATCCCGATTTCCGTTTGAAAGATCGCGGCGCCACACCGGTGGCCACGTTGCAGCAGGCGCACCGCATCGCACGTGCGGCCGGTTTGCAGTATGTTTACACGGGGAACGTCAGCGACCGCGAGCACCAGAGCACGTTCTGCCCCGGATGCGGACGCGTGGTCATCGAGCGGGACCGATATTTCCTGGGCGTCTATGCCTTGGACGGAAATCAGTGCCGCCAATGCGGCGCGCAAATCCACGGGCGATTCGACATTGCCCCCGGCACTTGGGGCGCTCGCCGGATGCCGATCCGGATTTCGGCGTTCGCCGTTTCCCAGAAGGCTGCACCGCCACCAGCGGAGGAGAAAACGAGCATGGAACCAACTCCCCGACAACCATCCGTAGACGCGAGAGTCGCCGCGGACCGACCGCAATTGAGCGAGCAAGAACAGTCGCTGGTTTTCCAGACGGCGGCTCGCCGCGTGGCGGCGGCCGTGCGGTCGCAAACGGCCGAGCGGGTCGAGCAATCCCTGGGTGATGTGGCGAGTCTGCCGCTGCTGGGTGTCTTTGTCAGCCTGAAACGAGGCCAGCAGCTTCGTTCCTGCTGCGGGTTTCTGGGGCAATCGGTGCCGATGTCGCAGGCTGTCGATCATGCGGCAGTCCGTGCCGCGACCGACGATCCCCGCTTTCCGCCCATCTCGCCTTCCGAGTTGGCCCACCTCGACATGGAGGTGTGGTTGCTCTGGGGACTGGCGCCGGTGGCAGCGGCGGGGGAGGCTCGCGCCGGCGCGATCACGATCGGCAAGCACGGCCTGCAGATCGCGCGCGGCGGCAATCGGGGACTGCTGCTGCCGGGCGTGGCCGTGGAGCACGAACTGGACGCGCGCGGTTTTCTCGAGCAGGTTTGCCGCAAGGCCGGGCTGCCGCCTGATGCGTGGAAAAGCGACGAAACGACGTTGATGACCTTCGAAGGCTTCGCGATTCACGGCCGTTTGGCCGACGTTCTCACCGATACGTCGGCGGCGCCGGCCCCCGGCGGCCCGACCGAGGCCGAACTGGGGCTGCTGGCCGATCATTGCCGGCGCAATCTGGCGGCACTGGTCGAGGGCGCGACACCGAGCTTCTACCTGCCGGGCGGATACGATGGCAGTGTCGCCGGCGCAACACTCTCCGTGCGGTTGCCCGGCCGCGACGAGGCACTCGAACTGAGCAAGCTGAATCTGCGGCCGGATTTGCCCTTGCAGTCGTCGTTGTTCGAGTTGACGCAATCGGCGGCCACCGCCCTGCGAAACCATCGTGTCGGCGCGGAGGTGGTTGCCCGATCGAGGGTGGGTGTGAGTGTGTTCTGGGATTCGGCCATGCATGGCACGGCCGCGACGCCGCAGCTCGAGGGCATCGATCCGCGGCAGCGGGCGGTCATGGTCCACGAGGCGGGCAGGTGGAGTTTGGCTTTTGACCCGACAAAACAGCCCGAGCAACTGTTGGCCGAAGCCATCGACCAGGCCCGTTTCCGCGACTCGGCGAGGACTGCCGTCTCCAGCATGGCGGCCTCCTCGACCGAATCGCGGCTCACGCTCAGCAACGTGGCTCGACCACAGGCCGGCCCGGAAAAACGTCCGCCGGCGGTCGCGGGAAGGTTCTATCCGGCCGATGCCGACGAACTCGGCCATTTGCTCGACCAGTTCTTGCCGGAGGATCGCCAGCCCGGGCGCTGGGCGGCGGCGCTGGTTCCGCACGCCGGTTGGATCTACTCGGGCCGCCTGGCGGCACAGACGCTTGCGCGGATCGAGATCCCCGAGCGGATTATCATCGTCTGCCCGAAGCACACGAGGCTGGGGGCCGACTGGGCCGTGGCGCCCCATCGGCTCTGGTCGCTGCCCGGCGTCGGCGTCGAATCCGACCCCGAACTGGCCCGGCAACTGGCCGATGCGGTAACGGGCCTGGAACTCGATGCGGCCGCCCATCAATCGGAACACGCCATAGAAGTGCAACTGCCGCTGCTGGCCCGCCTGGCGCCGAAATCGCGAGTTGTCGGGATCGCCATCCACGGCGGCGACCTGGCGGCGCTAGCGCGATTCGCCGACGAGATGGCCGGGGTGCTGGCCGAGTTGCCCGAGCGGCCGCTGCTGGTCATTTCCAGCGACATGAACCACTACGCGCCGGACGACGCGACCCGCAAGATCGACCGGGTTGCGTTGGATGCCCTGGAGACTCTCGATCCGGCCAAGCTGTATGAAGCAGTCACTCGCGAGAAGATTTCCATGTGCGGGGTGTTGCCCGCGGTATTGGTCATGCAGACGCTCAAGCGGCTGGATGCATTGAACCGCTGCGAACCGATCGGCTATGCCACCAGCGCCGACGCCTCGGGCGACCGCGACCGCGTCGTCGGTTACGCCGGCATGTTGTTCGCGTAGCATCGGCGAAAGAGCAAGTGTCGAATTTACCAAGGGTGGCTGTTCCGAGGGGCCCCCCCTCTCTGGAGCGAATGGACACGCATACCTCTTCTGCGTAGTATTCGTTGGCTCAAGGTCCGTCCACTGCGGGTCATTCTTAAGAGAGGTCGAATGCTCATTCGAAGCCGTGCGACGATGCGTTCCGTTCTTCTTGCGGCGATTCTCGTCGGGCTCTTGTCGCTTCCCGGCGTGGAAGCCGCCGAATCGCCGCAGTATAACCGCGACATTCGCCCGATCCTCTCCGACAACTGCTTCGCGTGCCATGGTCCCGACACCGCCTCGCGGGCGGCGGACCTCCGGCTCGATCAACGGCAGGCGGCGATCGACTACGGGGCGATCGTTGCGGGCGATCCGGATTCGAGCGTTCTGGTGGAGCGGATCTTGGACGACGACCCCGACGACCGCATGCCGCCGGCTCGTTCCCATAAGTCGTTGTCCGAGTCCGAAAAGCAAACGCTGATCCGTTGGATTCGGGCGGGGGCCGAGTATCAACCGCACTGGTCACTGCTGGCTGCGAAGCGACCGGAGTTGCCGGAGGTCAAGGACGAGGGTTGGGTACGGACACCGATCGACCGCTTCGTCCTCGCCCGTCTGGAGGCCGAGGGGCTCGCGCCGGCGGCGGAAGCGGACCGGCACACGCTGGTCCGCCGGGTTTCTCTGGATCTGACCGGCCTGCCGCCTGCAACGAAGCTGGTGGAGGAGTTTGTCGCCGATTCCTCACCGAAGGCTTACGAGAGACTCGTCGACACGTTGCTGCAATCGCCCGCCTGGGGCGAGCACCGCGGACGCTACTGGCTGGACTATGCCCGCTACGCCGACACGCACGGCATCCATTTCGATAACTACCGCGAGATGTGGTCGTATCGGCAGTGGGTGATCGAGGCGTTCAATCGCAACATGCCGTTCGATCAGTTTACGATCGAGAATCTGGCCGGCGATCTGTTGCCCGAAGCCACGCTTGACCAGCGAATCGGCTCGGGGTTCCATCGTTGCAATATGACCACCAATGAGGGTGGCATTATCGACGAGGAATACGCCGTGCTGTATGCTCGCGACCGCACGGAAACGACGTCGCAGGTCTGGCTCGGCTTGACCACCGGATGCGCGGTTTGCCACGATCACAAGTTCGATCCGATCAGTCAGCGCGAGTTTTACGAACTGTCGGCCTTTTTTAACAACAGCACGCAGCCGGTCCGCGACGGCAATGTCGCAAACACACCGCCGATCGTGATCGTTCCGCGCGAGGACGACCGCGGCCGCTACGAGGAATTGAAGACTCTCGTTGTCCAGTCACGGCAAGAGGTTGCCGCTCGCAAAGAGTCGGCCAGACCCGAGTTCGATGCCTGGCTGGCGACGGCTAAACCGGAAGTCTTCGCGCAAGGGATTTTCAAGGACGGGCTGCACTTTCACGCCCCGCTCGACTTGGGCGCCGAGCCGGTGGCCACCATCACGGTCGACGGCGAGTCGCGGCAGGTCGCGCTGGATGAATCGGCCGAGCGGCAAGCGGGGCAGGTGGCGGCCCAAGCGGTGAAAGTATCGACCCGCTCGGTGGCGGAAGTGGCCGACGCGGGCGATTGGGAAGCGGACACGCCGTTTTCGGTCGCCGCCTGGGTGTTCTTGCCGGCCAACGACAGCAGCGGCGCGATTGTAGCCCGCATGGACGACCCCAACGACTTCCGCGGCTGGGACTTCTGGGTCGAGGGTCGCCGCATCGGCACGCACATCATCCACAAGTGGAGCGACGATGCGCTGAAGGTCGTCTCTGGCGACCAAGTGCCGGCCAACCAGTGGACGCACGTCGCCTTCAGTTACGACGGGTCGAAAAAAGCCGCCGGCGTGACGATTTACATCGACGGCCAGAAGAAGGCCGTCAACGTTCAATCCGACGGCTTGAAAGGCTCGATCCGTACCGACGTGCCGCTGAAAATCGGGCAGCGGCATCGCGGCTCGGTGCTCTCCGGCGCCGCGATCCAGGATCTGCGAGTGATTCGCCGCCTGGTTCCGCCGCAGGAAGTAGCCTCGCTGGCCAGTTCGACGCGATTGGCCGCGCTGGTCGCCAAACCGGCGGACGCGCGAACCGAAGCGGAGAAGAACGAACTGTACGATTGGTGGCTGACATCGCTCGACGCCGCTTACCAAAGTGCGTCGGAAGCCCTGGCCGCGCTGGAGCGAGAGCAGAGGGATCTGGAAGCCCGCGGCACGATCGCCCACGTGATGGAAGAAAACAAAGAACCGGCCAAAGCCCACGTGTTGTTCCGCGGCGCGTACGACCAGCGCCGCGAGGAAGTGACGCCCGACGTGCCGGATATTCTTCCCACCTTTCCCCTGGATTCTCCGCGCAATCGGCTGGGGTTCGCCCGCTGGCTGCTGTTGCCGGACCATCCGCTTACGGCGCGGGTGACGGTGAACCGATTCTGGCAGGAGGTTTTCGGGACGGGGATCGTCGAGACGAGCGGGGACTTCGGCGTCGCCGGCCAGATGCCGTCGCACGCGGAGTTGCTCGACTGGTTGGCGGTGGAATTCCGCGAGTCAGGCTGGGATGTCAAAGCGATTTTCAAGCAGATCGTTTCTTCCGCCGCCTACCGCCAGTCGGCGGCCGTGACGCCCGAGAAACTCGAGAAGGATCCGGGCAATCGGCTGCTCAGCCGCGGGCCTCGGTTCCGTATGGACGCCGAAATGGTCCGCGACTACGCGCTGGCGGCCGGTGACTTGCTCGTCCGCAAGATCGGCGGGCCGAGTGTGAAGCCGTATCAGCCGCCGGGGGTTTGGGAAGCGATCGCGATGAACGTGAGCAACACCCGCAGTTACGAGCAGGGGACCGGCGATGATCTTTATCGCCGCAGTCTTTATACGTTCTGGAAGCGGCAGGCCCCGCCGGCCTCGATGGAGGTGTTCAACGCGCCGGCGCGCGAGTTCTGCATGGTCCGCCGCGAGCGGACCAACACGCCGCTGCAGGCCCTGGTCACGCTCAACGATCCGCAGTTCGTCGAGGCCGCCCGCCATCTCAGTGAATCGGCGATTCTCGAAGGGGGCGAGGGATTCGAAGGGCGACTGCACGTGGTCGGCCTGCGTCTGTTGGCCCGCGATTTTCGCCCGGAGGAAGTGGAAATCCTCCGCCGCTGCCACGAGAAGCTGGCGTCGTTCTACCAGGCCCGGCCGGAAGAGGCGAAACGGCTCATCGGCTATGGGCAGTCGAAGGCCGATGCGAGGATCGAGCCGGGCGAATTGGCCGCCTGGACGATGCTCTGCAACCAGTTGATGAACCTGGACGAGGTGCTCAGCAAGTGACTTTTTTCCAGCAGTTCCAGCAGAACATCACCCGTCGGCATTTTTTCGCGCAGGGGTCGCATGTGGTCGGCACGGCCGCCCTGGCCGCGCTCGGCGGCGCCGGCCTTCTGCGAGCCGGCGAGCAGGAAGGGGCCGGCGCCGTGCCGCCCCACTTCCCGCCCAAGGCGAAGAATATCATCTACCTTCACATGGTCGGCGGGCCGTCGCAGCTCGACCTGTTCGACTACAAGCCGGTGATGGGGGAGTGGTTCGATAAGGATCTGCCCGACAGCATCCGCATGGGCCAGCGACTGACGACGATGACCTCCGGCCAGGCGAGGTTCCCGATCGCGCCGTCGAAGTACGCCTTTGAACAAGTCGGGCAATGCGGCATGTGGATGTCGGAACTGTTGCCGTGGACCAAGAAGATCGCCGACGAGATGGTTTTCGTCCGCAGCATGCATACCGACGCCATCAATCACGAGCCGGCGATCAGTTTGATGCAGACCGGCAACATGGTCACGGGCCGGCCCTGCATGGGCGCCTGGGTCTCTTATGGGCTGGGATCGCTCAATGACGATCTGCCGACCTTCGTCGTGATGGTGGCGCGGCCGACGAATACGGAGCAGGTGCAGGCAATCTCCGCGCGGCTGTGGTCGAGCGGCTATTTGCCGGGCGAGCACGCCGCGGCGCAGTTCCGCAGCGGCGGCGATCCGATCCTGTTTCTCGAGGATCCGCCGGGAGTACCCCGTGAAATTCGCCGCGCCACGCTGGACGGCCTGAAGTCGCTCAATCAATGGAACTACGAGCGCCTCGGCGATCCCGAGACGCACACCCGCATCCAGCAATATGAACTCGCCTTCCGCATGCAGGCCAGTGTTCCGGAACTGACCGATCTGGCCAAGGAGCCGGAATCGACTTGGAAGCTGTATGGCGAGGCGTCGCGGAACGCGGGCACGTTTGCCAACACCGTGCTGTTGGCCCGGCGGATGGTGGAGCGCGGGGTTCGCTTCGTCCAGATCTATCACAACAACTGGGACACCCACGCCAACGTGGCCGGGCGGCTTCCCGATCAGTGCGGCGACGTCGATCAAGCCTGCTACGGGCTGATCACGGACCTCAAGCAACGCGGACTCCTCGATGAAACGCTAGTGATCTGGGGAGGAGAGTTCGGCCGCACGATCTACTCGCAGGGCGGTCTGTCGAAGGAGAATTACGGACGCGACCACCATCCGCGCTGCTTTACGATGTGGATGGCCGGCGGCGGCAGCAAGGGGGGCACGATTTACGGCGAGACCGACGATTTCTCCTACAATATCGTCAAGGATCCGGTCCACGTCCGCGATTTCCATGCCACGGTCTTGCGACTGCTGGGCTACGATCACCAGCGGTTGACGTTCAAGCACCAAGGTCTCGACCAGCGGCTCACCGGCGTGGAAACAGCCCGCGTCGTGCCGGAATTGCTGGCTTGAGGAGTTGTGCATCCCTGAAAGAGCTTTTCCCCAAAGTGGCGCAATGCGGGGAGGTAAAAACTCGCAAGCTATCCGGAAACGGCGACTGGTTCCCGGACGGGATGGGTTGGGCACGGATAGGATATGACTCAAAGCGCTGCAAAGACTGCCGCGGGGCGGGAGATTACCGTCGACTTTATCAAAGAGCATTACGGTGCGGATGTGCTGCTCAACGGATTCAGCCAGGACTTTCCCCGCGACAACATGGCCGTGATCGGCAACAACGTCATCGAGTTCAATTTGCGGACACCAATTCGCAAGGTGGACATATCCGGATTCCGGGATATTCTGTCGGAAAGATGTTCCGACTCGACGGTCAAGTGGTTCTCCATGCCGCACACGGAGCTTCTCGAACCCGCCCGCGCAGATACGCCATTTCTGGAGGGCGGCGACGTCATCGTGCTGGGCAGAACCGTTTTAGTCGGCAATACGGAAAATCCCAGCGTGGGATCCAATGACGAAAACGCACGAAAGTCAAAGAAAGTGACATTGGCGATGTTCAGCACGTTGCCTCTGCCGAAGCTCCCCGGCGCCAGGAGGAAAGGGAACTCGAAGAAGACGCAGGATAAGAGCAATCTCATCGTGTCGGGGAGGATCCAGGACGACCACTTGGGCCGATAGCGGGGTGAGGCTCTAAAAATCTCTGCAGCAAGACTTCTGGACTTCCCTTTCCGCTGCTAGCACGCGTAGGATTTCTATGATGTAGCCATGGCCGTAAGGGCTGCAGGAGTATAGTTCCATGACGAGGGATGAAGTGCGCGCCAGTGCGGCCCGAGTCGTTCGATGGCATCGACGATTCGCGCCGCGGTTCGGCCGCAGAGAATCGCAAGAGCATTCGCTCGATTACCTGAAAGGTCTGTTCTTCGATCAGCCTCGCAAGAGCGTCGAGTTGATCGCCTTGCAGTTTGCTCGGAGTTCGAACGATGAGCCAGCGACGCGGAAGGAGGTGCGTTTTCGGACGAAGCCGCAGATCGCCGCGGAGATGATTCTGCGTACGCAGGCGGCGGGCAAGGTGCGTTTCGACTGGATCATCGCCGACGAATTGTATGGTGACAGTGGTCCGCTGCTGGATGCCTTGGAGGACATGCATCAGCGTTATCTCTTGGAGGTGAAGAAGAACACGCTGGCGTGGACGGTCGATCCTTCCACGTTGCCGGGATACTCGCCGGGGCCGAAGCGTCGTAAGAAGCTGGGCTCCTATCGTTACAAGGAAGTTCGCTCGGTCCAGGAGATCGTCGCGGAACTGCCGGCTGGCACCATCACATGAGCCTCGTTGCCCTGGCTCATCTGTTCGTGACGCTCACCAAACGCGACCGGAAAAAGGACAAGCCCGGATTGACGTTGGACATGGCCGTGCAACTGCTGCGATCCACATTTGCACGGCGGACGCTTACCGAGCAAGACGCGATTCGGTTGATCGAATATCATTTCGATCGCAACCGCATCGCCCACGAGTCGCATCGTAAGTCATGGCTTCTCAAGCACAAACGTACAAAACCGGAAGTCTTGCTGTAGAAATATTTAAAGCCTGATCCCGCTTCGGACGTGTGCTTGGAGATGCCGACCAGGGCGGAGAAATCCTTGGCGGGCAGGCCGCTGCGCCGCCAAGTGTCCAGAAGCAGCAGACGCTGCTGCGGGGTGAACGCCTGCCGCTCGGCGTCCTCGGGCAGGCTCAGCCGCATCCCCTTGGGCCGCTTGGCGACCGCCGTGCTATTTAAGTGGCAATCCCCCAGATGGTGACGTCTTCCTCGAGAGCACCGGCAAAACGTTCCTCGAGGGACATCGCCCCGCAACGTCTTTGGGCGGGTCGTTCTTGCTCGGCCTGCTGTCGGCAACGGGCGCCTCCGGATCGGAGTCATGCGGCGAGGCGCAAGGCGTGATGCTCGCCGCTTCGGGCATGCCGAGGCCGTGGGGTTGGTCGCCGCTGGGCGCGGGATTGCCAACCGTGTCTTGGGATGCTCCGCCCTGTTGGCTCGACTGGCCGAGACCAAGCGATTACCTCTGTCGGACCGGCGATCCGGTCACCGTATCCCGCTCGTCCGCAGGTAGGATTTGCCCAACCACCTCGGCAACCATACCATTCCTGAAAGTCGGTTCAGCCCGAGGCGTTTCGCTGCAACGATGTGAGTCCTCCCAAACGGGCGGCAAACCATTCTCTTCCGCCTTGCTAAGGAACCCGATACCATGGGTCGCTTCCTCACACTCATCTATGGGACGGTCGCTTACGGAGCCTTCTTCGTAGCCTTTCTCTACATGATCGGCTTCTTTGGGAATATGGTGGTTCCCAAGTCGATTGACTCAGGCGTGCCGGCCCCGCTCGGACAGGCACTCCTGGTGAACTTGGCCCTGGTTGGGCTGTTTGCCGTCCAGCACAGTGTCATGGCACGCACCGCTTTCAAATCGTGGTGGACGAGGTTCGTCCCTACGCCGATGGAGCGAAGCACTTTTGTCCTCCTCACCAGTCTGATTCTGGCCCTGCTGTTTTGGCAATGGCGTTCGATCCCAACGATCATCTGGGATATTCAGAATCCTCTGGCAGCGGCCCTGCTGACGGGGCTGTTCTTCCTGGGGTGGCTAACGGTCCTGTATAGTTCCGCCATCATCGACCACTTCGACTTGTTCGGATTGCGGCAGGTTTACTTGCACTTCCGTAATCGGCCCTATACGCATCCTCCATTTGCGGTGCGGTCTCTGTACCGGATCGTTCGGCATCCACTGATGGTCGGAATGCTCATAGCTTTTTGGGCAACGCCGACGATGACGGCAGGTCATTTGTTGCTTTCGCTTCTGCTAACCGGCTACATCCTCGTCGGCGTTACGTTGGAGGAACGGGATCTTGCCCGCCATCTCGGCCGAGATTACGATCTCTACCGTTCGCAGACGCCAAAATTCATGCCGTCTCTTCCCAAAAGACCGGCTACTGGGGTGCCAAGATTGGGTGGCGAAGCTTAGATAGGTCTGGCCACCCCGACTTTTTCGACACCCACCTTTCAGCCGGGGAGGACTTGCCGGCAGCCGCCGCTGCGCAACTCCTGGGCGGCGAATCCTTTATGGCATCGCCCCTCGTCCGACTGCAAACGGAGAAAAGCCCCCTTGTCGAAATCCTCCCCTCAAAACCCGTGCGAGTCGAGAGTCACGAGAGAATTGCCAACCGTGGCCCAAAAAATCTCCCTGGACAAATCGCGCCGCACCGACCATGCTCATGTTCGAAATAGGGACAAACGATCACTTTCATGTCCCGCAAGCGGATCGCGCCGGTTTCACGCCTCTCCGCTCCGAGGCTCTTTGACAATTCGATTCCGATGGCAGCTATCCTGCGGCGACCGCGTTGCGCAGCGTTCGCTTCCCGCCGCAAGCTCCGGTCTGCAGCGACCTTCACTCTTCCGCCCTTCACCTTCCTCCAGGCTCCCTTCACCCCTCAAAAGCGCGTGGCCACCCAACGCCCTCGCAATTGAGAAATCGCGAACTTGGTGGCCACACTCGCCGGGCATCGCTCGAGAAACGTCGCATTGAAGTGAGGTGGTTTGGCCCGGCGGCGTCAACGCTCGTCGGAGAGCAGGCAGAGAACGTCGAGCGTCTGGACGGCGCGCTCGGGATTTCGAAGGCGATCGGGCGGCATACCTTCTTCCCAGATCGCCAGGGCGTAGCGTAAATAAGCCTCCCGCGAACGGGCCTGCAAAGCGTCGCCGAGTTCGTCTCGCATGAGGGGCCAAAGGGATCGCAGTTGCCGGAGGCTCTCCGCGTCGCCGTAAATCGACTCGCGAACGAGGTCGTCCAGTTGGCTCAGTCGCTGCTGCGCGGCGGGGCAGGACGCTTTAAGACTACCGGAGGGCGCCTGCACTGCGGTCGGAGAAGAAGTCGGCAACGTCGTTTTCTCGAAGCGGGCGTGGGCGGCGTGCGCCTGGGTGCGTTCGATTGCCGGCCGGGCTTGGGACGCCGTCGCAGTCGGGGGGGAGGGCGGCGCAGATTCGGTGGCTGAGACACAGGGCGCGGGATCCGCTTCGTCCGGCGACGGCCCATCCAACAAGGAAGCCTCCAACGCTTCCAGCAGTTCCAGCCCCAAGGCCGAGAGACCGGCGAGATCGACGTCGAGATGGCTTTTCGAAAGTTCCGACGCAAGCAGCGAGGTGCGCCGGCATTGCATTGCGCGCTGGATCAGGCGTGGCCAGGCGTCGACCGGCATCCAAGCGGCTGGAACGTCACCGGTGATACGGAGCGTCGTGACATCGTAGAGCCGCTCGGCCCGCCGCTGCTCCTCGGCGTCGTGCGCAAGGGCCACGATGCGAAAGGGACGGCGCGAGGAGAACTTCAAACTTGTCGAAAAGGAGAAGGCGGTTCGGCACTCCGGAGGAAGGCAGTTGATCACGCCCGCGATGATATGTTCGGCGGGCGGGCCGCCGATCAACGCCAGCGTTCTTGAACCAAGCGCCGCCTGGACCAACGCGCCCATCCAGTCCGGTCCAGGATGGACGAGCAGGCGACCGAGCAGTCCGCGGTCGACCGCCAAGGCACGACCGGAAAGCCGGAAGGGGGTGAGTCGCGACGGCGGGTCGTCGTGGACGCGAATCGATCCTCCCGCCAGGGCCGCGCGGACCAAAGCGAAGGGATTGTTGCTAAAACGGGCCAGAACGGCCGGCGGCACCACCAGACTCTGCGTATAAACTCTCGCTCCGCCTCGGCCGCTGTACTCCCAGCCGGCGGGCGTGGTGCGGCTGACGCAAAAAGCACCGCTGGGCAACGGGTGGAAATTGATGCTGGCGGCACCGGGAGTGGAGGTCAGCAAGGCGTCGTGGGACGGTCCCCAGGCAGCCAACTCGCGGAGGTCTCTTTCGCCAATGCCCGGGCTGGCCGCCACGATCTGGTAACCGGCGGCGCGGCCGGTTACGGCCGACGTGAACACCGCTTGTTCGATCCATTCCGCGTCGTTCACTTCATCCTCTCCAATACCCATTCGAACGGCTCAATGATTCCATGCGGCTCGACGCGCAAGGGGACGCAAACGCGACCTTCACCGCGCGTGTGCCGGGAGGCACAGGCGCCTGCCACGCCGGCGGCGAAGAACTTGTGAATTCGGAAACGCTCGCGGCACTGCTGCCACAGTCCGGTGGCGTGGGTTCTGGCGAACTGCTCCGGATCGGCAACGCACTGCTCGCACTGGTCGGCTTTGGTGAAGACCAGGGCGACCGGCTTTTTCGCCCAGCCGCGTTTGGGGTCGTCGTCTAACTCGCCAAGGTAGCTGATGAGCTTCATCGTAAAATAGTCGTTTTCGAGTTCGCCGTCCCTGAGTTGGACTGCATCGACCAGCACCAAGGCCCCCACGCACTTCTTGAGATACGAAGCGATGACGCGAAAGCTGTGAGGGTGGTCAACTTCCTCCAACAGCGCGTCGCCGGCCATGTCGGGAATGATCATTTCCAACGGACGGCGGCGTTTGCGGTGACGGATTTGACAGTGGACCCAATTCCAGCGATCGGGTTCGTTGGGGGTTTTTTCGGGAAACTCGCAGTGCGAGAGGGCGGAGATGGCCATCTGCTGGAGCGTGATGGAAAAGGCTCCTCGGGCGAGGATCTGTAAGCGGTCGGGCCGGCGCGAGAGCATGTCCATGAGCATTCCCAGATAGACCGTCTTGCCGGCGCCGCTGGCGCCCATCGTAGCGACCATCTGCGGCAGCATCTTCTGAGTGGTGGCCTGGTGCGCCAAAGCCATCGGCGCGCCGCAGTGGTCGCAGAATTCGGCGTCGAAGGTGTTTTGCGCTTCGCAGATGTAACAAGCGACCGGAACGGCGTACTGGGCGAGCCGATACGACTGGAGCGGAACGATAACGCCCTTGGTCATACTCCAACCTCCTCGAGTGCTGGGGCCTCGGCTTCGCACTCGGCGGGCGGGTGCGCGCCGGGATGGGCGAGCACGAGATCGCCGACGCCCACCGCGCAACGGAATCCGATGTTTGCTTTGCGAGCCAGCGCCGATTCACCGCTGGCGAACTGGCAGGTCGCCTGGTTTTCGAAGTAGGTGTCGAACGCGCCGCCGCGGATACATTTCAGCGAAGGTTCCAGCAGGAGTTCCTCGCCGTCGGCGCCGCGCAGCGCGAAGTTGCCGCGGGTCCACTCCCACACGTTTCCGATAAGTTGGTAGATGCCGCCGACGCTTCCACCCTGCGTGTACTCGGCGACGGACACCGTCGCCGTGCGTCCGCCGGCCCAGAGGTTGGCCTTTTCGCGATCCATCGTGTCGCCCCAAGGATAGCGTCGCTGCAACCGACTGGTCGGCGAAACCCGCACCGGCCAACTGCCGGCCTTGACCCATTCGGCGTCGGTCGGCAGACGTTTTCCCACCCACCGCGCATAGGCTTGCGCCTCGTACCAACTGACACCGACCACCGGGTGATCGGCCTTGTCGGACGGATAGACGCCCTCGGACCAGTAACGGGGCCCCGGCTGGCCGGACTGGTCGACAAAATCGAGTACGGCCGGCAGGACCGACGGTTCCCAAAGGGCGGCCTGCTCGTATCCGCCGGCGATCACGAATTCATGGAACTGTTCGTTGGTGACCGGGTAGCGGTCGAGAAAGAACTGTCCGACGCGAACAAGTCGGCTACGGTGGGTGGCGATTTCCTCGTCGTCGAGCTTGCCGTCATCCAGCGCGTCGTCGATCTGGCCGAGGACCACTTCTCCATCGGGTACAAGGCTCATGGCGCCGTGGAGCAAGTCGAGCGTGCGATCGAAGTCGTCCTCGTTGAGGTTATGGGCGATTTGCGGTCGCAAGAGGAGGGCGTAGCGGCCTTGCTCAAGCATCTGCCGCACCACGGCGCCCAGGTCGTTGGGGTCGGCCTGTTGCCGCGAAGGGCGGCCCCGCGCAGGCTGCGCCAAAGTTGGCTTTTGCCGTCGAACCGTTCGTCGGGTCCGGGATAGGGTCCGCAGCACCACGTACGCGGTTCCCGCTGCGCCACCGCCGGCCAAGTAAGGGTTGGAGAGATACCAGCCGCAGCCCAAGTTGGCCAGGCCGATGGCCGCGGTGGTAGCGAAAATTCCGGTGCTCGCATTGAACCATATGGGGGTATTCAATCAGTCGCTCCCGTCATGCCTGGGGTAAACCGATCCGCATTGCTGAGGAGGCTTCAACCCGATTTGGCCGGTTGTTTTCGGCGTCTTGCCAGGTCTCGTTGCAGCATTTCGAACTGCGCCATCACCGAGTCGAGGACCGGATCGGGGTCGCAAGCCGCAACGGACGCCGCCGGAGGTTCGTGTGCTGCTTGGGCTTCGCGCGGGGCGATGCTTTCGTGCCCGACCGGTCTATCGGCCAGCGACTCGAGGATCCGCCTCAGCCGCTTGATTTCGTCCGTCCACCGTACCCGCTCCTCGCTGATCTCGCGTTTCTGCTCAGCAAGCGCCTCGGTCATTTCGGCGGCCCGGTTGCGGACCGCTTCCAATTCGGCTTCCAGCATGGCGCGTTCTTGCTGCAAAGAGTCGCGATCGTGCCGGACTTCGACGAGTTGCTGTTTGAGTTCGGTATTGGACTGTTCCCATGCCGCGCGGAACGACGCCTGCTCCTGCTCGATCCCTTCGAGCGTTTGCCGGATCCGATCGTCGGCCGCGGCGGCGACTTCGCCGGAATGCCCGGCTGACTGGCGCAGTCGTTCTTGTTCGTCGGCAATAGCCGCACGCTGTTGGTCCAGTTGCGCCGCTTGTCGGGAAAACGCGAGTTCCTCGTCCTCGCGCCGGCGAGACCAGGACTTCTGCTTATGGAGGAACTGTTCGGAAAGATCGTCGAGTTGAGCGAAGACTTCGGAGAAAAAGCGGTCGAATTCGCTCTGACTCTCGCAGAACTGCGAAAGGCAACGGCGAATCCGCTCGGAATCGACGCGTTGGACCGGAGGTTCGACAGGCACGGTTGCTCGCACGATGAGTGCTGGGGAATAGCGGCGCTCGAAGTCATCACGCGCCGACTGGCCATGAGAAGTCTAGTTCAAACACCAGGGTTGAGCAAATCGGCCCGGCGCACTCGGACCGGCTCGTGAGTCGAGCGTCGGAAGAATCGCGATAATCGTCACTTGTACGTCAGGCTTTCCAGTCTGACCCGGCGTTGCGGTCGGGCTGGAAAACCTGGCGTACATGGCGCCTTACACACTCGCGGTAGTGGCTGTCAAGGGCTCCGGCAGACGTGCCGCGCGGATTGCCTCCGCGAAGGCGGTCCGCCGTTGAGGACGCCACGGTGGTCCGATAGGATAAAATGATCGGCGTCAAGGCAACGGGAGGCGCGAATTATGCCGGAAGGAATCAGCAGCAAGACGGCGGAGTTGATTGCGACGTTGTGCGAGGGCACGGCGGCCGAGCGCCGTGAAGCGGCGCGAGCGCTTGGCGAAATGGGCGGTGCCTGCGCGGTGGGGGCGCTATGCGAAGCTCTGTTCAATGGTGACCTTGGAGTTCGGTTGTCGGCCGCGATGTCGTTGGGACACCTCCGGGATGGGACGGCCCTGGAGTGCCTGGCCGATGCGCTCACGGACGATGCGGCGGCGATCCGCGAAGCTGCTGCCGATGCGCTGGGGCAAATCGACGACGACCGCGTGATCGACCTGTTGTCAGCCGCCTTGGAGGATACGGCGCCCGAGGTGCGCATGGCGGCAGCCGAGGCGATGGGGCGTTTCCATGCCTCACGCAGTTCGGTCCGCCCGCCACCGGAAACCGTTGAGGGCGAAATCACGGTTCGTCTACCGAATGCCCTGCCCGAGGTCGATCGGTGCGCGACGCGGGCCGCGGAACCCTTGATCGCGGCGCTGGACGACGAAATCGGCGATGTGCGTTTGATGGCGGCGTTTGCGTTGGCGGAGTTGAAGGACGACGGCGCCGTGGAACCGTTGGTTCGCGTGCTCGTCGAGGACGTTTCCGACGTGTCGCTGGCCGCCGCCTACGCCTTGGGTGAAATCGCCGCGATGCGAGCCGTCGGGCCGTTGATCGCGGCACTGGCTCACGAAGACCCGTTCGTTCGTTGTGCCGCGGCCGACGCGCTGGGGAAAATCCACGATGTCCGTTCGGTCGCCGCGCTGGAGGCGACGCGTTCGGACGACACACTCGAAGCCCGCGGTGCCGCCGACCGGGCATTGCGGGTGAAGCCTTCGGAACCGGCGGAATGAATTCCGCCCCGTGAACTTGTTTGTGAACAAGTCTTTATCGGACAGCGGACGTCGCAGCGGCCTGTTCCGGCGACGAAGCCAGAGCGATAAGCCAATCGGCGTACTGTTTCAGCGACTCGCGGGGCCACTCGCCGGCGTCGGTTGCGGATGCCGCCAGAAGACCTTCAACGGCATGCGTACGTTCGGTCACCGCATCGAAGGGAACAACCATCGAGGACGACTTGATCGTGTGCAGAGTTCGTGCCACGTCGCGACGAACGTCGTCGTCGGCGCCGCCGGCGGCCGCGATGGCGAGTCGCTGGCCCAAGCGTCTCGCGTGACCGCCCAATTCCCTTAGGAATGTTTGCCATAGCTCGGGCAGCACGTTCGGCGGCGGTACACACTCGCCGGGTTGTCCGATTTCGGCCGGCTCGGCCAGCGCGGTCGATGCGCCATCGTCGACGAGGCAATCGTCCTCAGCCGGGCGAGAAAATCGAGTGGGGTTGGTGTCAAAAAGCTCGGCCGCCCGTGCCGGGGACGGTTCTGGTGCAGTTATGTCCATAGGCGACGAAACGGCCGAGCTGGAAGCTTCGGAAGAACTCGGGCATACGATCGGCGGTGCGGCCGCGCAGACCGCGTCGGTAAGCTGGCGGAGCCCGGCGGCAACGGCGCCGCGCCGCGCGTCGGAAATCAATTGGTCGGCCAACTGCACGACCTCGGCCAACTGGGGCTTGGAGACCTGGGCATCCGCTCCGACGGCAACGCCCTTCTTGTGGTTGTCCAGTGTGATGATCGAGGAATAGAGCAAGACGGGAATCGAATTCAGTTGCGGGTGCTGTTTGATTCGACGGGTAAGGTGCAAACCGTCGACCTGTGGCATTTCGATATCGGCGATGACCAGGTCGCAGACGTCTTCGATGCGCCCGTTTTGCCGCAATCGCTCCTCGATCGTCTGCCATGCCTCGGCGCCGTTCTCGAAGAAGGTGAGTTGCGTATAGCCGCTGGCTCGCAGGGTATTGCCGACGGCCTCACGAACGGTGGGAGAGTCTTCGGCGAGGAAGATCCGTAGCTGCTGGCGCGCCAGGCCGAGCGGATTGGCCACTTCGTCGACACGGAAATACTGATCCGTAACATTGTCCAGTATCATTTCGAAGTCGAGCATCACGACCAGCCGATTGTCGCAGCGTCCCAGAGCGGTAACCGGGGTATGCGAGAGGGCGTCGAGCCCCGGCACGGCCAGGATGTTCTCCCAACTGAGCCGGTGAATCCGCTCGACGGCATCGACCAGAAACGCTGTCTGCTGCTGATTCAGGTCGGTGAGGATCATGGTCGATTCGGAATCTTCCCGCGTCGGCGTTATCCCCAGGTAGTCCAGCAGCGAAACACAGGGAATGACCTGGTTGCGAAGCTTGAAGACGCCGCGAATCGACCGGTGCGCTTGGGGCAGCGCCGTGATCGCCGCCGCCGGCAAGACCTCGCGGACCTTGGCCACGTTGACCCCAAAGGTGTAGTCCGCCACGTCGAATACCAACACCTCCAACTCGTTCGTGCCGCTTTCCAGCAGGATTTCTTTGTCCAGCAGGATATTACTCAAGCTCGACATGGCGTACTCGCGTGTTGTCGTTTTTTACGTAGTTTCCCGAATCGGAAAACTCGGCTTAGTCTGTCAAGTCTGGTATCGGGTCGTCGCGCACCGGGAGGCCAACAACTCTTCCGTGTTCGGCACAATCGGTTTTAGCGTTACAAAGCGCGCCGCGGCAGACGGGATGCACTGGAGGCTGTCCGGAAACGGTGACAGGCACCCTACATCTTGTGTAAGCATCGTTCGAGAAGTAACGGTCCGCCGCAAGCTGGAAGCTTACGCCACTTGTTTCTCGAACGATACTAAGCGCGAGACCGATACCATGATGGAGGGAGCACTATCTCGCCGTTTCACTCGTTCGCGCGTTGATGCTCATGAGGCGGGCAATTTCGTCCAGATGGCGGCGGACTGTATTCCGTTCCGCTTCGGCGAAGCTCTCGAAGGGCTCTGCCATCGTATCGCGGCAGATGCCCAGGCATGCCAGTGCGCACTTCAGCCCCTTGATTACCGAGCCGGGCCGGCTGTCGATCGCATAGAGCGTGCCGGCAACCTGCAGGACGCACTGGTGAAGCTGTCGAGCGGTGGTGAGGTCACCGGCCTCTGCGGCGTGGAACAGGTCAACATAGAGCCGCGGATAGAGATTCGCGCCGCCGCAGACCCCGCCGTCGCCTCCCAGCAGCACCGATTCGGCCAGCAACTCCTCCGGCCCCATCAGTACGCTCCATTGCGACCGCTGCCGGGCCAGACGCAAGACATGATGGAAATGGATCAAGTCGGCCGAACTGTCCTTCAGGCCGATAACGTTGGGAAGCTCCATGGCGCGGGCGAGCGTCGGGCGGTCGAAAGCAGCTTTGGTGTGGCTGGGGATGCTGTACAACACGACGGGCCGCGGCAGTTCCTCGGTGATCCGCTCGACATAGCCGAGAAGGGAGCCGGCATCGATCGGATGGTAATAGGGCGTGGAAAGGACCAGGGCGTCGGCCCCGGCATCGGCGGCATGGTCGGCAAGGCGGACCGACTCGACAAACGACGTATCGGTAATCCCGACCAGCACCGGCACACGGCCGTCGACCTGCCGACACACCCGCTCGATCAGCTCTCTCCGCAGCCGATAGCTGAGGCTGGGCCCTTCGCCCGTGGTGCCCAAGAGAAACAGCCCGTGAACCCCGCCGGCGAGGATGTGCTCCACCAGACGCTCCAGACCGGCGATATCGAGAGTGTCGCGGTCCAACAACGGCGTTACCATCGGCGGGATAATGCCTCGGAGTTGCTTCGACAAACAACGGTCGCTTGCATCGTGGGTCACGGGCGTATGTCTCCAGGTTGTTTTTGGTCAAACTCTGTGTGGCGCGGTCAATCGGCTCACCAGCAGCCCTACGAGGAAGATGGCCAGTGTGCCGATGACGGGGATCAATAGAGAATTCAATGGGCTTCGATACGACTCGGGCAGGCCGGTCCAGCCGGGGGAAAACGTCATCCAGACGATTGCCAGCAACCCCACGATCACACCGGTTACCGCCGCCGCGTTGGTGGCCCGCCGGGCGATCTGGCCCAAGAGGAACAGCCCCAGCATTCCGCCGCCGAAAACGCCCGAGAGCATCCACCAAGCATCCAAAGCACGCTCGGTGCCGATCAAGGCCAGCGCGGTCCCGGTGCCCAGCGCGCCGAAGACGAGCGTCGTGGCGTAGAGGACGGCCATCGATTCCCGTTCGCCGGCCCGGGGGCGGAAGTAGCGGCGGTAGATGTCGCAGAGCACGAGGGTCGCCGAGCAGTTCAGGCTCGAGTCGACGCTGCTCATCGCCGCCGCGAAAATCGCGGCAATCAACAGGCCCGTTGCCCCAACAGGAAGCTGCTTGACGATGAAATGGGGAAATACCTTATCGGCAGCCGAGTCGGTTGCGAGCGTCGCGGGAAGCAGGTCCGGCTGCGCCTGGTAGAAGGCGAACAGCGCGGTGCCGATGAAGAAAAAGAGGGCAGAAATCGGCACATAGAGCAACGCGCCGAGCCAGACGCTCTTGGCGGCCTCTCGGTCGTCGCGGGCGGTAATGTAGCGTTGTACGTAGCTCTGGTCGATGCCGAAATTCTGGAGGTTCATGGTCAGACCGTAGATCAGCACCACCCAGAAGGTCGGCTGCAGGAACGAGAATCCGAAGCTCCCCAGGCTAAACTTGTTGTGCTCGGCGGCGATGCGGAAGATCTGTCCCGGTCCCTCGCGCATGCCGGTCAGCAGCACGACGACGGTGAAGACCGTGCCGGCGATGAGCACGATGCTCTGCACGACGTCCGTCCAGATCACCGCTTCAATGCCGCCTAGCAGAGTATATACCGTGACGAGAATGCCCGTGATGAGAATGATCGTGGCCACGCTCCAACCGGTCAACGGGGCCAGAGCCAGCGCGACCAGATACATGATCGCCCCCATGCGGCCCAACTGCGTCAACAGATAGCACGCCATCGCATAGGTCCGCGCCCAGGGGCCGAAACGGCGTTCCAGATGCTGATAGGCGGAAATCTCGCCTGAATTGCGGTAGAAAGGGACGAACCACCGCACCGCTATCCAGGCAGCGATCGGTAAGGTCAGACTGAAGGTGAAGGCGCTCCAGTTGTCACCATACGCCTTGCCCGGCAAGGCCAGAAAGCTGATGCTGCTGACGAACGTGCCGAAGATCGAGAGCCCTACGACCCAACCGGGCATCGACCTGCCGGCAGCCATGAAGCCTTCGGTCGTGCGGCTGCGACGAACGAACCAAGCGCCCAGTCCGACAACGCCGGCCAGGTAGAGCAGCAGTACGATGAAATCGACCTCGGGGAGCATCGGGCAGCCTTTTCTCGCTGTGGGGCTATTGCGGCCACTCGCCGCCGGGCATGGCAACCAGTTCGAGCCTGGCCGGATCAACGACGACATGCCGGACCTTCTGCCGCCGCCATGTGTAGGTAATGTGGACCAAGCCGTCGCTGTCTTGGATCACGGCCGGGTACGAGTATTCGCCCGGCTCATTTTCCAGCACCAGCGCGGCCTTCCACGTTTTGCCGTCTTCGGAGACGGCCACGGTGAGCGGCGAGCGCGGGCCACCCCAGCGGCCTTCCGGCGGCCTGGTGGGATTGTAGACGAGCAGGTGGCGGCCATCGGTGAGCGTGACGGCATCGATTCCGGAATTCGGGTTGGGCAGTTCGGTGAGTTTCATCTCGGTCCATTTGCGACCGCTGTCATTGGACCACGCCTCGGAAATTCTCCCTTGCTTGGTGCGACAGAGCATCTCAAGTCGGCCGTCGCCAACCTTGAGGATCGTAGGCTGGATCGCGCCAATCTGCTCGCCTTCGTTGATCGGCTCGGTCCTTTCCCAAGTTTGGCCGAGATCGGACGTCCATTCCACGTGTACCCGCCACCCCTGGTTCTCAGTGCTGGAACCGCAGAGCAGCCGACCATCGGCAAGCATCAGCGGCTTGTTCTTGATGGGACCGAGGATGCCGTCGGGCAATCGCTGCGGCTTCGACCAGATCTTTCCACCATCGGTCGAACGGATCAGCATGCCCCACCAGGCGCTGGGACTGGGGCCAACCTTATAGAACAACAAGAGCGGACCCGCCTTCGTTTGAAACAGCACGGGATTCCAGCAGGGATATTGCTTGCCGTCGGACGATTTGCCATCGGCGACCATCGTCGGCACCGTCCAACCCGCCGGCTCCCGGCGGGAAAACCAGATGGCCACGTCGTCTTTCCCTTCTCGCGATCCGCCAAACCATGCGGCCACCGGGCCGGAAGGCGTCGCTTCGATAGTGGACGCGTGGCACTGCGGAAACGGCGCCTCGTGGTAGATGAATTCCATTCGGACAAGCCCCGGCTGGACATGGGGATTCCGCATGAAGTAGAGGTATCCGTCTTCGGCGCCGACCAGCAGGTCGGGTACGCCGTTATTATCCCAATCGACCACGGTGGGGCTGGTCGTATGGCCCGCCAGCCTTCGCGAATCGACCTCTCCGAGATTCTTCAGGACGGTCTTTCCCTCTTGTGTTTTCCCATTGCGGAAGAAATCGACGTTGCGGCTGTTGACCAATAGATCGGTGCGGCCGTCGCGGTCCCAATCGACGAAGGAGAGCTTTCGTCGGCCGCTGCCGCCGGCGGTCTTCTCATTGAGCCGCAACGGCTTACCGTCTTCGCCGATGAAGACGCGCGCCGGCGGCATGAGGCGCAACTGCCCGTCGACCTTCTTTCGTTCAAACAGGACGAGGTAGCCCTCGTGGTCAAGCATCACCAGGTCGGTGAGCCCGTCGCCGGTGTAGTCGGTCGCCACGGGCGTGGTCCGCCACTGCGCGGCCAGTTCGTTGGCCTGCGGATTCCACCAGTTCCAAGCCGGTTTGGGCGGCTTGCCGGACCACTGGACTTCGATTGGCTGGGCCGCGGCAAGTTTCGGCTCGCGGCGACTGCCGGCATTTCGATACCAGACCACTTTGCCCCAGATCGAGTTGACGACCAGGTCGGGCAAGCTGTCGCCATCCCAATCGGCGACGCTGAGCGTCGTATAGCCCCATTTCGCTTCGCACGGCCCTTGGATCGAGCCGTTCGGCCCGGCTTCAATGCGGAGCGTCTGGCCATCGGCCTTGAGGCACTGCGGCGCGGCCCACTTCGGCGGGTTGCCGCCATCGAGATTCTCGATCAGGCCGACGTAGCCGGCCGTGTTGCCGCACACAAGATCCTCGTCGCCGTCGCCGTCCCAGTCGAAGCTAACGGGCGTGACCAGCGCGCCGAACTTCACGTCCTCGGCCTGTTGCTGGAAGAATTTGGGCTGCAGGAACACCGGCAGACCGTCTTCCACCTTGCCCGTGTGCTCGAGCAGAGCCACGCGGCCGTCTTCCTGGCCGACAACGAGATCGACGTCGCCGTCCTTGTCCCAGTCGATGCCGACCGGCACGATCATGCACAAGTCCATTTGCATGGGGCGGCCGTCCTGCTGAAGAAATCGCCCGGCGGCGTACTGGGGCGAGGTTCGTGTGCCGACGTTCTCAAAGTAGGTGAATTTATCGACAAACTCGCCACAGATCAGGTCGAGGTCTCCATCGGCGTCGAAGTCCGCGAAGTTGGGCGATGGCATCCCATAGACGTCGATCGGCTTGCCACCGGCGTCGATCTTCACTGCATCGGCATAGGCGGGAGCCTCGTTGCTTGCCGTGTTGCGAAGGAGATAGACGTAGCCGTGTAAGGGGCCGCGCGTCCATTGGCCCTCGGCGTTGAAGGCGTTGTCCCAACCGTAGTCGGTCCAATCGCCGACCGCCACCGTCAGATCCAGCCTTCCGTCGCCGTCGTAATCGACGTATTGCCACTGGTTGGCGCGGACGCGGTTGGGGTGGATGTTCGCCGGCAGAGGCAGCTTCACGGCTTCGCCGAGTTGGGTGGAGTTGATGTCGGTATATTCCTGCCCGGGCACCAGCACACGGACCTTATCGCCGACGTAGGAGGGCCGCACGTTGTGAAAACCTTTGCCGATCTTCACTCCCGGTCTGAACACGGGGAATTTCCCTCCGCCGGGGTTCTCGAAAAAGTAGGTGCCGTTGTAAGGCACGTCGGGACAGGTTACCACCAGATCGAGGTCACCATCGCCATCGGCGTCCATCGGCAGCGGCCAGGCCCAAAGCCCCACGCCCAGGTCGACAACCAGCCCGGGGTGGTTGTACTTCACGCGCTCAAGCACACCGGTCTCTGCAGCCGGAGGTTCGGCGGCCGGCAGAAGTCCGGCCAATGCGAACAAGATCGGCACAAAAAACGATCGCTTCGGCAGGCGGATTGACGTCATGGTGTGCTCCTTTGTCAGCTTTCCAGGTGGTTTTCCAAGTGTTCGATCGTGCGACGAACATCATCGGGCAGGGTAAACGCGGAAATCGCCTGTTGCTCCACGGCGCTCTCGGCGCGGCGGTAGTGTTCGAGGGTCTCCGCCATACTCGCGCGTAGATGGTCGACCATCCACCGCCGGGCGGCTTCGCCATCGCCCCGGCGGACCGCGTGAAGGATGCGGCGATGGTATCCATAGGCGCGGGCGACGACGCCCAGATCGTGGGTCTGCCGGCCCGCGCCAAAGATACTGGCAATGACCCGCGAATCGGCGACGATCTTTGCAATGCGGCGATTGCCGGCCGCGCGGATCAGGAGCATGTGGAATGCCATATCCGCAGAGAGAAACCGTTGCAGAGCTGATGGATCGAGCGCCGACGCGCCGACGCCACGCAGATCAACGGCGATCTGCCGCATCTGGCGGCACAACGACTCCAACAAGTCGAGATCCGCGGCTGAAACCGATTGCGCTGCCAGCGCCACGGCATAGGGTTCCAACGCCTCGCGGAGTTGGAACAATTCGACAAGTTCGCGGCGACCAGGCGTGCGAACGATGGTGCCGAACCGCGGCACCTGCACCACGAGCCCCTCCTCGGCCAACTGGCGAATCGCCTCGCGAACCGGCGTGCGGCTGATCCCGATCTCGGCCGCCAACGACTGCTCGGAGATCTGGCGCCCCGGCGAAAGATCGCCGCGGAGGATCTTCTCATGCAGATAGTCGTAAGCCTTTTGGCGAAGAGAGGTTGTATTCATAGCGCACGCATGACAATGGCTAGTATACCACTACCATACCACGGCTGACAGCCGGCGGCAAGCGGCTGGCCCAGCGAGAGAACCGCCATCGAGCAGAGCGGAGTCAGATTCATGCGGTGCTATGTCTGCCTCCTACGCCGTTCCGCGACGGTCACCGCCAATCGCTCGTGCAACCCGCTCTCCAGCGACTAACCCGGTCGCTGCGAAAGGAGATGCCGTGATGATCATCAGCACGAACCGGACGATTCCGTCCGCCCATGCGTCGATCGGGTCGCCACCGGAACGGGCTGGCGATGAGGAAGAAAACGCGTATTCCCAGCATACGACGCCCAGACAAAACACAGCGATTCCCAGGGCTGTTCCGACCGTAAGCCCCATCAGGGAGTAGACGGCATAGCGTCTGAATCGTCGACACAGAACCGATAGCGAGTAAACCGGCGTCTCGGGACTCGATGAAGGCTCCGGTTCATGCTGCCCCCTTCGAAAGGATATGACCCATTGGAGCAGAAATCGGTCTACCAGCAGTAGCAGGAGGCGGTGTAAACCGTAGAGTGCCGCGAGAGTAAACAGAACAATTGTCAACGCCACTGCTCGAGACACGGCGAGATGCAAGGTCCGTTGCCAATTGTTGTTCTCTGCTGCCAGCGCCGCGTAGAAGACGCCGAAGCCAATGGCAACCGTGCCTACAATGGCTGCCAAGAGATAGAGGACGGCAGGGCTCAGAGGCCCCCGTCGCCGACGGATAGAAGATCGATCGCGATTCATCGGCACTCTCAGTACATTGAGCCACGATTTAGTTTCTGCCATCACCAAGAGGACCGAGTTAACGGAACGTGGGATCTAGTCTCCGACCAAAACCAGCCGCACATTTCGGTCCGGGAGCCGGCCGATCAAGGCGGAATCCTCCCAGTCAAAAACTTCTCCGGAAATGGCGTCTCTCGCCTTGGCGCCCCGCAGACCAGCCAGTCGCCCTTGAAACCGGACTGCGACATCGGCAGGCCGTTCGGCGGCGGCGATCAAGAGTGCGGCTTTCCCGTCGCTCCGCAAATAGGCGCTCATGCGAGCGTCGGGGGGCGATACCTCCAGTTCGGCGCCATTGCTCCAATAAGGCAGAAACTCCGCTTCGGCGACGCCAAACCGCCGCATTGTCGCCATAATCGTTCGGAGCAGTTCGCCGGACTCTCGCCCCAGCCAGGAGGACTTGCAGATCACGTCGTGCAGCAGCGGAAACGCCAGGAATTCACCCCCGGGCATCTTCTCCTTTCCTTCGGCCTGGAATTTGACCAGCGTCGGCAACAGGAAGGCGGGCACTCCGTAGGGCTGCGGGCACAATTCGGCGCGGAATTTCTCCAACGTGAGCGTTCGCAGATCCTTGCGGTTGTACTGTTCACCATTGAGCACGGCGTCGGTGAACGAATACGTCGTGATGAGGTTGTTTTCCGAGTTGTGGGCGTAGACGAAACCGGCCGGCCCGCGCTTCTCGCGAACCAACGCGTAGATCCGCTTCATCAGGTTCCGGTTGGCCAGCAAGGGATAGCGGCCCGGGACGCAGCCGTGTTCGCTGCTCTGGCAGTGGTTGGGATTGCAGCAATCGAGGTAAACGCCGTCGGTCCCGGTTTCGTCCATCGTTTTGGCGATCGCCCACAGGAGGAAATCGGACCAGGTGCTTGCGGTGCAGACCGCGCCGTAGTTGCTGCCGTCGCGAAAGCCGGCCTCGGTAAAAGGATTGCGGCGCCACTCGCGTTCCAGTTGCAGGAATTCGGGCGTGTCGGTCTGAGTGTAGTTCAGCGCGAAGTACGACAAGACCGTCTCCCATCCATTCTCCTTTAACAGAGCGACCTTCGCCCGCATCCGGGCCGCATCGGCTGGCAAGTAGCTGAACGTGCCCACGTGCGTGTTCCAGAGGGCGCCGATATTGCGGCAGTCGGGAACGCGGGGGCCTCGCTTAGCGAACGCTTCCAGGTTCAGCGCGCTGATGAACGTCGGACGCCAGTCGCGCCAGCGCTGCGGCATCGGCTTGACCGGCGTGGCCATCAAGCCGAACGTGAAGCGGAGCGGCTGAGACAATGGCACCGCCTTGTCGATAAAGCGGATGCGAAGGTCGACGCCGCCGTCGGTTCTCACCATCTCGATCGCCCTGCTCGCGTCCTGATTCGCCCAGCCCGCGTCGGACTCGCAGAACCATGCCAAACCGGCCCGCTCGTTGCCGATCCAGACGTACGGCACGAAGGGGAGCGCCTTGTTCCACCCCGGCTGACCGATGCCGCCTGCATCGGATAGATCGGTCCAAGTGCCGTTGGCGTGATGATAGAGCGTCGCCGCCGGACCGTGAAACGGAACGACAAGCCCTAGATCTTTCACGTCGCAAGGCTTGTCGGGCCGCAACTCAAGATCGATCCGCAGAAAACCGTCGAACTCAATGCTTCCGTCCGCCCGCCAGGAAATGTCACCCAATGAACCGGACCATGCGGCACGCACCTCGGCGTCCGAGCCGGCAAACGTGGCTGTCGTAGCGCTGCGGATCGACGGATTCTTCTCACTATTGCCGCAGGACAACTCGATCGGTCCGCGCAGGATCTCCTCGCCTTGGCTGACAATCCGCTCGGGGACGGGAACTGCCGAAAATGCGTACTCGCGCCCCCAGGTATGGACCTTTCCGCTTTCAACGCGGATCGGAGGCCACGGCGGCAGCACTTGGTTGGTCTTGCCAAGATCGTTGCCGAGCCAGACGGGCCGGGCGGGCACCTGGTACTCGAGTCGGCCATCGCGAAGTGCCTCGCCTTCCCCTTTGGCCAAGGCGACTTGGATCTCGCAGGGGCCATCGCCGATCTCATCGTAGGAGAACTGGAAGCGGACTGCGCCGATGCGCGGATCGGCGGGCTCGTTGCGGGTCCATTGCCGGTTGCCGCGGCGGAGAGTCAGTTGCACCGGACCTGGCTGTTCGCCCAGTTCGCGCCGCGCCCCGCGGTAGTCGACCTCGACGACGAACTGGCCGCTGCCGAAAAGAATGTAAGGCCGCAGTTGCAGTTCGCGGGTGGAAGCAAAGGGGAGCGACTCCGGATCATCGGACTTGCCCGCCCGGTACGCCTCGTAAACGGAAGCAACCTCGCCGGCGAGCAAAGGACGCGAGAAGAGGATAACGTCGTCGCACCACGTCGTGGCGGTGCCGCGCGGGCCGCCGATCTCGAACCGCTCGGGCGTCTCGTCCGGCACGAACACGGCACCGGAGGCCGTCGCGGCCCGTTGGCCGTCGACATAGAGCACCTGCTCCGTGCTGGCGAGTGTTGCGCTCCAGGTCGCGGCGATATGATGCCATTGGCCGGGCTTCCACTGGATCGGGTCGACAAAAGCGAGGCTGCGGCCGTCCTGCGGCTCCGTCTCTTGACCGTTGGACGTGTAGAACTGCAACCGCTCGCCTTTGATGTATTCGTAGACCAAGAGCGCATTGAGCGCCTTGCCCTGGAAGTTCCCCGTGCTGGCGCGAAAGAGGTGATGGAACTGGCCGTCGTCCGGACTCCACTGGGGCTTGACCCACATCATCACCGTACCCTCGTCGGGCACGCAATTGCCCTCGAATACGTAGGAGAGCAACGTCTGCGGTTCCACGGCGATCGCCTTGCCGCGGAGACCTTCGCCATACTGCTGGGGGCCTATCAGCGCGGCGGCGCCGTCGCCGGCGGACATGGCGGCATCGGCTTTGCCCTCGAAGGGGGCGAAGAACAGCACGTCGCTCTCCTCGACGGCGAGAGCCGGTGAAGAGAAAAGCAAGATGGCCAAAAAGAGCTTCGAACGTCGCATGGGGATCGCTCCATGTACGTTAGGCTCTCCTGCCTGACGTACGCTGCCGATACGGTCACAATACTCTATCCGAGGTGTCTTGCGAACCACTCGCGCGTCCGCCGCCACATCGTGTCGGACAACACGTGCCCCGCGTTCTCCTCGATGTAGTAGCTGAAGTTCTCGGGCACTGCAGCAGCCTCGTAAGCTTGGGCGATCGTCTTCACCCCTTCGCGGACTTCCTCGATCGGACTGCCGCCGTCGTTCTCGCCGAAGTTCAAGTGAAGGGCTCGCGGGGCGATCAGCCCGGCGATCGCGGGCGTGTCGCCGTACTGGGACCAGCCGGGGATGAAGTTCGGGAAGCAATGGAGAAGCTTCGTCCGCTGGATGGCGGCGTAGGTCGGCAGGCAGCAGTTTCCCACCAGGCACTTCAGCCGCGTCTCCCAGGGGCCGACGAGCCAGGTATGGGTCGAGCCCATCGAATGGCCGTAGCAGCCGATCTTGTCTTGCTTGACCTCGGGGCGCGAGCAGAGATAATCGACCGCGCGGCGCATATCGAGGATGTTCTTCCACGCCATGCACTTGCCCGCCACCACGTAGCGGAGAAATTCAAACCGTTCGAAGTTGCCCCCCTTGAGTTTGTCGTCCTGGCGTTGTTCGAAGCAGAGGGCATCGGGGCAGAGGACCACGTAGCCCTCTTTCACCAGTGCAGCGCCCGTGTGGTGCATCGGGTTTCCCGCCAGCCCGGCCGGCTCGCTCTTGCCCAGATGCCACTCGCCGTTATGCTGGTGCCAGATGGCCACTGCCGGTGCCGGGTGGCTCGCGTTGACCCCGTCGGGCACCAACAACATCGCCGGCACCCGGTCGCCCGGTTCCACTTCGTATTGAATTGATTCGATCCGGTAACCATCCTTGCGAATCGTCTCAACCAAAGCCGGTTGAAGATCGCACGGCTCGGGCCACGGGCCTCCGAGGCAGTCGAGCAGTCTGCCGCGAAGATCGCTTGAGATCATGGACGGTCCCTCCGCGGTGCAGGTCGCGTCGGCGCCGCCGGAGCCGAGAATCACCGCCGCTCCGGTGGTCGATTGAACCAAAAACGCTCGGCGACTTACGCCGCTCGCGGGTGTTGTTTTGCGCGCCATCGCCGACTCCTATGCGAAAATCGGCTGTATTATGGAGGAGGCGGGGATGCCGGTCAAGCTCGCGAAGAGTTGGAATCGTCGGCGAGCGTTAGCCAGCGGGAGCTTTGACTTCGAATGCCAGGCTCTCGATGAACTTTCTGGCCCTAAGATAGTCTTGCGGCGGGATGTCGTCGATCTTGCGTTGCAGCTCGGCCTTCATCGCGTCGGTGACTTTATCGACGGTCAGGTAGCCTTCGCTGCTCAGGGCGCCGGTGGCAGCCCTTGATGCGAAGAGTTGGCCGAGAACTTCGCGGTACTCTTCGAAGTGATCGGATCGCAGGATGATCGGCCAGGTGATGTCGCCGGTGACGGTGTCCATCTCGCTGGGGCTGAGACGCTCCGGCTTTCCGGCCTCCGCATAGCGAACCAAGTCTTCATAGGTCGGCCGCGACCCGCGTTCCGCGGCTCGATAGGCCTGGTTCTGCCGCCGCATGGCGAAGTAGGTTTCAGTGGCTTTCTCGAAGTTTTCGATTTGCCGCCGCCGGGCTTCCGTCATATTGATCGCTGCCTCGGAAGAAAGCAGGTTTTCGGCGCCTTGCGCGCGCACTAGATCCGCCAAGCCACGCGTCGCGCTACCAAAGGCAGTGCTGGCGCCAAAATCCCATCCGTCATAATCGCTGTCTCCAAAGAACAGCGAATCGGTGGCATGTCTCTGACTCACCAAATCCACCTGCCCTTTGGCCAGCGGAGTCAGCAACGGAAACACTGCCAAAACCATCAGAAAACGGTTCATCGCGGTGGTCCCCTATAAAAGATCGAGGAGGCTGGATGCTCGCCTCCTAAGTTGTCTTGAAGTCCGTAAACTTATAATAGAAGTGTGTGTTTCGAAGTCAATTTGGCGGCTCCGAAAAGGTCCGCCGACGACACTGCAACCTGAATTCAGACAAATGGGGTGAAGCATGCGGTATGTCATTTTGTCGTGGCTTGTGTCGGCGGCGATTGCCGCGACGGCGTTCGGCGCCGACGAGCCGGCGGTTTCCGCCGCCATCGCGGCGCTTCGCGCGCCGGACCAAACGGCGAGAATCGAGGCGATCGACCGCTTAGGCCGGTCCGGCGTTGACTCGGACGAGGTAGTGCTGGCTCTTGCCGATCTGACCGAGGACAGTTCGGCTTTGATACGGGCACACGCCGTATTTGCGCTTTCGAAATTGGGCGAGGGGGCACGGGCGGCGATTCCCAAAATCGTCAAGCTCAGAAACGACAGCGATGTACGGGTTCGCCGTGCAGCGGTGCGAGCCATCAAAGAGATCCGGCCGGGGCCGGAAGTGTCCGTTTCGGTATTGCTGCAAATGATGGCCGACCCCGACGCGAGTGTGCGATTGCGAGCTACCGACGCAATCGCCGACATGGGGCAGGCCGCACTACCGCAATTGATTGCGGCTCTCGACCGGGATGAGATTCGGGAAGAGGTAGTCTTGGCGTTGGGGCAGATGGGACCGGAAACGAAGGGAGCCGTGGATGGGCTGGTTCATGTGCTTGCCGACTCTCAGAATCGCGCCGAGGTCCGCCGAGAAGCAATCATGGCGTTGGGGGAGATGGGCAAGGCGGCTTCCCTGGCGGTGTCCAAAATCGCTGTCGCGCTGGACGAGGGACCGTTGCGAAGCGCCGCCGTTTATGCGCTGGGCAACCTTGGCACAGTGGCAGCGGAGGCGGAGCCCAAGCTGAAAGCGTTGCTCAGCAGCGACGACGCGTTCTTGCAGACGATTGCCGCGTGGGCGGTGATCCGCGTCGCGCCGAGCAACCATCAGCAGGTCATGTCCGCCGCGGAGGTGCTTGCACATTCGCTGAAAAGCGATCAGCGGCGTGTGAAAGAGGCCGCTGCCCGCGCACTGGCGGACCTGAACGTCGAACCGGAGGTCACGGCGTCGGTACTGGAAACGGCGTTGAAAGACGCCGACGAAGCCACCGTGGCCGTGGCGCTGGACTCCCTGGAGAAACTCGGCGAAGCGGGCGTACCGAAGCTCACCGAGGCGTTGCGCTATCCGTCGAGCCGAGTGGGCGCGATCCGCGTCTTGCGACAACTGGGGCCGGCGTCGCTGCCGGCGCTGGATGCCTTGGTGGACTTGCTCAACGTCGAGGATCAGGACGTGCGCCGCGAGGCGATGTTCGCCTTGGCCGATATGGGCCCTGCAGCCAAAAATGCCGTTCCGGCGCTCATCGGAGTCCTGGAACATTCGGACGGCCGTATTCGCTATGCCGCCGTCTATGCTTTAGGCCGGATCGGTCCGAATGCGATTGCGGGCAAGCCTGCCCTGGTTCCGCTGCTGGGAAGCGAGGACAGCTTCCTTGCCCTATCGGCCGCTTGGGCATTGGCGCGGATCGATCCAAAATGCGAGAGATCGAGTCCGCGCAGCGTGCCGATGTTTGTCGCCGGCCTCAGCGACAAGGATCCGCGGGTTCGCATGGAGTCGGCCGCCTCGTTGCGATGCCTGGGGCCGTTGGCGCTGCCGGCGGTCGACGAGTTGGAGCAATCGCTGAACGACAAGAGCGTCTTCGTCCGTGATATGGCTGCGGAGGCGCTGAAGGCGATCCGCGGCAGCGCCGTTCCCGAAACGACATCCCGCCCCGCGACGGCAACGCCACCACCGCGATCGTAAGAGCATTGACGACGAGCAACCGCTCGCCGATTTGTCGTGCCCGGATGAGGCAGCCGGGGGGAGTCTCCTCGTTTTCCGATCTGCCGGCCGTGTTGGGTCTTGCCAGATGAATTGGGGCGATGGCGGAGAGGCCTTTGCGATCTCCGGGCCTGCATTGGCGGTTAAGCCCGCCGCGGCCACAGTCGGGCGGCCCTTCATGGCGGCGACGGCGAAGACGCTACGGCTCGCCCGGCAGGTGTTCTTTCAATCCCCCGCGAATAAGATTTCCCTCCAGCACGACCTGGCCGCCGCGATCGACCCAGCCGGCGGCGGTGTTGCCCAAGAGCTGCGAGTTGCGAAGATGCGTTTCCGACCAGGGGAGCGAAAGAAGCTGCGCGTCGCCGTTATTGCCGATGAGGCAGTCGGTCAGGTCGATGCGCGACGCCCCGCCTACCGCCACGCCGCTGCGACCGTTTCCCCGGCAGGTACACCGCTGGAGGACCACGTCCTGCGCGCTGTTGTGAGCGTGGACTCCGTCGAGTTGGAATCCCTGCACCGTCAGGTCTGCAATCGTCGCGCGGGCGACGTGAAACAAAGTGATGCCGGTTCGATGGTGCGCGTAGAAGATCGGATAGTCTTCCGGAAGCTTCTGCGGCTCCACGCAGAAATAGATGTGTCCGTCGTAGAGACACCATTCCAGCGGTTCCAAAGCCGGGGGACGGTCGGCCCATGTATCGGCGACGACCCGCGGCAGCGGTCGGCCGTCGAGGAACAACTGTTGGTGCCCTAAGTGCGGCGGCGCGAAGCGAAAGACCGGCCCGCGGTCGTTCTCCCAGGCGTCGGGCGGCACGGCGGCGGAGCCGTCAAGCACCGCTCCGTTGCCCTCGACCACGAATCGTTGGAACGAATATCCGCTGTTGGCACTGCCCACCAGGCTGATGCTTTCGCGATAGGGTTCGCCGGTGTTCTCGATTACAATGCGGTCGCCCTGCGCCGCCAATCGTAGCGCTCTGCCGATCGAATGCGTGGGTCCGCGAAGATCTTGCGACGCGGTGGCCTGATGGCCGGCGGCACGGTCGTCGCCCTTGAGATTGCTGACGAAAATGTCCCTCGCCCCCGCCGCGGACTGATAGGCGAGCAGAGCGGCCAACATGATCATACAGAACGGCATTCGCATGGGGTGTTGCTCCGGCAGTTCTCGAGTGTGACCTACAAGTTTAGCACGAATGGCTTCGCCATGAAGAAAAATCGCTACAATTGGTGGCGAGCGGTGTTGAAACGAGATACCTCGCGAGGGTGGAAACCATGAAAAGGTCGATTGGCGACCAGACGATCGAACTGGTGCAGGGTGACATCACGCTCCAAAATGTCGATGCGATCGTCAATGCGGCCAACAGTTCCTTGGCGGGCGGCGGCGGCGTGGACGGGGCAATCCATCGGCGAGGCGGCCCGAGCATCATGCAGGAAACCGATGAGATGCACTCGCAGGGCTGCCCTACCGGCGAGGCGGTGATCAGCGGCGCCGGCAAGTTGCCGGCGCGCTATGTCATTCACGCCGTGGGACCGATCTGGGACGGCGGCCGACGCGGCGAAGCGGAATTGCTCGCCGGCGCGTATCGCAACAGCCTGCAACTGGCCGTCGAGCATGGCTGCCGCAGCGTGGCGTTTCCCGCGTTGAGCACGGGGGCCTACGGCTATCCGATGGATCTCGCCGCCCGCACGGCACTGGCCACGACGATCGAATTTCTCCAGGCCCACGGCGAGCCGGCGCTCGTCCGCTTCGTCTTGTTCAGTGACGGAGCCTACGGCGCCTTTGCCGCCGCCCTGGAAGAGGCTTTCAAGACAGAAGATTAACGGCGAAAGACTGAATCAGCCATCATCTTTCCCTTCGTCCCGTCTTCCCCTTTTCCTTTCCGTCCTCAGCGTCATGTTCGACACCCACGCCCATCTCGACGTTGAGCAATTTGATTCCGACCGCGGCGCTTGCTTGGCGCGGGCACGGCAGGCGGGCGTTCGCGCCATCGTCTGCCCCGGCATTACGGCGGCCTCCAGCGAAACGATACTGCGCCTTGCCGAGGATAATCCTGAGATCCACGCCGCCGTCGGAATCCAGCCCAACTCTTGCGCTGAAGCGGAACCGGGCGATTGGGACCGCGTGGTGAAGATGGCGGAACATCCTCGCGTCGTCGCGTTGGGCGAGACCGGCCTCGACCGCCACTGGGACTTCACCCCCTTCGACGTGCAGCAAGACTACTTCGACAGGCACTTGCGTTTGGCGGCTGCGCGAAACCTGCCCGTCATTATTCACTGCCGGGAGGCGGCGGGCGATCTGTTGCCGATGCTCCGCACAGCCGCGGCCAGGGCACCGCTGGCCGGTGTCTTACACTCGTTCAGCGAAGATGCCGACTTCGCCGCCGAGTGCCTCGAACTGGGGTTGTACGTGAGTTTCTCCGGATCCGTCACCTATACGAACAAGAAGTTCCAATCGCTCCGCGAGGCCGCCGCCTCGATCCCGGTGGATCGCCTGGTGATCGAGACGGACAGCCCTTACCTCGTGCCGCACCCGTTGCGGGGCAAACAGAGGCGAAACGAACCGGCAAACCTCGTTCTGACGGCGCAGGCGATGGCCGAACTGCGGGGAGTGTCTCTGGAATGCTTTGCCGAGCAGACGACGGCGAATGCGAAGCGGCTGTTTCGGTGTTGCTGACCTAACCCAGCGACCAGCCCGCCCGCGGCTCGCGCCGCAAGAAACGGTCGGCGGCGGGGCAATTCGTGATCCGCATGGCCTTGGCGTCCCACTCGATCTTCTGACCGGCGCGGAAGGCCACGTTGCCCAGGTGATTGGCCTCGGTGAGCGGGCCGGCATAGCTGAAGGGGCTGTCGGTCGGCGTGCCGTTCTTGCAGGCATTGAGCCATTGCTGATGCTGCCCCGGCGAATCGGGAATGAAGGGAGCAGGCGGCTGGAAGTCGGCGAAATCCTTCTCCGGCAAGAGCACGTGCTTGCCGTAGTCGGAAAGCAACATGCCGCGCTCGCCAATGAACAACACTCCGCTGCCCCATTGCGGAATGCCTCCCTCTTTCCAGATGGCCGGCTTGTGTGTGCCCTGGTGCCAGTGAAGGGTAACCGCGGGCAGGTCGCCGCGAGGACCGTATTCATACTTGGCCGACATCGAGGCGGGAGCGATTTCCGGGTGCGGCTCGGGGCCGTCGGCAACGACCGATAGCGGCGCGTCCAGTTTCAACGCCCAATAGGGCAAATCGTTCCAGTGGCTTCCCAGGTCCGACATGGTGCCGTTGCCGAAATCCCACCAGCGATACCACTTCGGCCCGGGGAAATAGACCTCGTGAAAGGGCCGTTCGGGAGCCGGCCCGAGCCATAAGTTCCAATCGAGATAAGGCGGCGGGGTCATCGCCTCGCTGGGCCGCTCGGTGACGTAAACGATGTCCTTGTTCTTCTCGGCCTCCTCTTTCGACTGCAAGCCCCAGGCGCGCCCGACCCAGACGTGCGCCTCGCGGACCGGGCCGATCGCTCCGCTCTGGATCAGTTCCACGACGCGGCGGTAGTTGGGCATGCCGTGGATCTGGGTGCCCATCTGCGTGGCCACGCCCGCTGCCGCTGCCGCCTTGGTGATCCGCCGCGCTTCCTCGACGTTGTAGGTCAGCGGCTTTTCGCAGTAGACGGGCTTGCCCGCCAGGAGAGCCGGCATGGTGGCGTAGGCGTGGATGTGTTCCGGGGTGCTGACGACGACGGCGTCGATGCCCCGCATGTCGTCGTAGAGCTTGCGGAAATCGCGGTAGGTTCGCGCCTTGGGGAAACTCGCCGCCGCCTTGTCGATCGCCCGTTGGTCCACGTCGCATAAGGCGACGATGTCGACCGATGCATCCTTGGCCATCTCGCGGAGATTTCCGCCCCCGCGTCCGCCGCAGGCGATGATCGCCAGCCCCAAGCGGCCGTTGGGCGAGGCGGAACGGACCAGTGACGGTAAACTCAACGCGCCAGCCGCGGCGCTCGTTTGAACCAGAAAGCGACGGCGAGAAATCATGGCAAGCTCCTTACTGGGCGCAAAACTCAAGCGGTACTGGCTCCCAGTCTAGGCCGCCGGCGCGGGCCACGCAAGCGGCAACCGGTAGACACGGCTTGCCGAGCGGGAGCTTGCGCGGGGTCACGTCCGGCCGGCGCGCGGATCCCGCTCGGCAAGCCGTGTCTACTTTCCGACCGTCAAATCGTTGCGAACGTTCCAGATCCCCGCTTCCATGCGGACCGCTTGCTCGGCGATGCGACGGTCGTACTCCGAAGCAACCGTGCCGGTGAGGATCGCGGTCTGGCCCTGAATCTCCACCTGAATCGGCGTCGACTTCGCGATCCGCGGGCTGGCGGTCAGTTGACGCGTCAGTTTCGCCCCCAGTCGGTTGTCGGCGGGGCGGCTCACATCGAATCCGGCGCGGAAAGTCGTGTACGGACCACCCGGAACCTGCAAAGGACTGACCGACGTCGGCCCAACCGTGGCCTCGCTCATGGCTGCTTCACCGACGCGGCGCAGCGGAAGTTCCGCGGCAGCCGGCGCCGCCGGCGGCGCTGCGGCGGGTGCTGCCGGCGGCGGCGCCAGAGTCGCCTCGCCGGCGGCCGTCGCGGGCGGTGCCGGCGGCGCGATCGCACCGAGAGTCCTTTCGAGATCCCAGGGCGCGGGCAGAAAGTCATTGGTCGGATACAGCGGAGTGTCGCGATAGACACTCCACGCCGGCGACACCGGGCCGATGTCGTCTTTCTGCAGCCACGGGTACGTGTGACGTATGCCCTCGAAGGTTCCGCTCGGCCCGATCATCAGTCCGTTGCTGAAGCGGCTCGGTTTGGGAGCAAGGGGGCCGCCGAGCGCTCGCGGCCCGAACATGCCGTGCTCGGTGGCGGTTGGGCTGAATTGACCGAGCGCCGCCAGTGCCGGCGACAGAATTAGCCCAGCCCCCAGCACGGAGGTGATGATCAGCCGCATGACGACCTCCTACTTTCTTCGCAACAACTCGCCCTCTACTTCTATCGTACCGATGGCGGCTAGTACGTCAGTCTGCCAGTATTTGCTTTAGTCGGCGGATCGGCTCCTCGTAGCGAGCCCCCCGAGCTTCAATCTCAAAACGTCGCGACGTTTCGCCGACCACTTCGATTCGCACATCGATCCTTTCCCTCGGCAAACACCCCACCACGCGCTCTGCCCACTCAACGAGGGACACCCCCCCAGATTCGAAGTACTCTTCGGGGCCAAGCTCCTGGAATTCGTCCTCGTCGCGGAGGCGATAGGCGTCGAAGTGGTAAATCGGCCTCTTTCCCGCATACTCATGGAGCAGTACGAAGGTGGGGCTGACCACCTCATGTCGATCCACCCCATCCGCTTCGGCGATTGCCTGGACGAGCCGAGTCTTACCCGCCCCAAGAGTGCCACAGAGCGAAACCACGGTGCCATCTGGGATCACCCGAGCCAGCGCGGCGCCAAGCTGGGAGGTTTGGGACTCATCCGCAGCTTCGTAAAAGAATCGCTCCATCAGTTCAACTCATGCTCATAGCCACGGGCAGCCAAGCGAATCTTGCCCAATCGGTCATCGGTGGCCCACAGCCCGGCTTCGTCGATACACTCCCCGATGTGGGTAATCGGCGTCTGGAGTGGCTGGTCCGCAAGAATGCGGGCAGCCTCTTCCGGCGGAACGGCGAGAATGAGTTCAAAATCCTCGCCATCGCCGAGGGCGTGGTCCAGCGGCGTCGAGCCGTCGGACACTTGCGCGGCCCACTTGCCCGCAGCCTCCGAGATCGGCATATCGGCGGTCCGCACCAACGCGCCGCATCCGCTCTCTTGGCAGAGGCGGGCCAGATCGATCGAAAGGCCATCGCTGACGTCGATGCCGGCATGAAGTGTATACCGCTCGTTGAGCAATCGTGCTTCCGCAAGGCGGGGCTCGAAGTCGAAATGATGCCCCAGGATACTGCCCCCGAACTCGCCGGTGACCAGGATCCAGTCGCCCGGCCGGGCGCCGCTTCGCAGCAGCGGTCCCTTGGGACCGACGCGGCCCAGCAGGGTGATGCTGATCACCAACGGGCCGTCCCAACTGTTCGTATCGCCGCCGGCGACCGCCAGAGCGTAACGCTCGGCAAGCGGGATCAGCCCTTCGTAGAGATTCACCGCCAGGTCCATTCCTCCGCTCCGCGGCAGCGCCAAGGCCACCACTCCGGCCAACGGTTCGGCGGCCATCGCCGCCAAGTCGCTCAAATTGACCGCCAGCGACTTGCGGCCAATCCGTTTCGGATCGACTTCGCCGACTCGAAAATCGACCCGATCCATGAGCATATCGACGGTGAGCACGCACTCGGCGACACCGGCCATCGAGATCACGGCGGCGTCGTCGCCCGGCCCGAGTTTCAAGAGCGGGTGCGGGGGCAGTCGCCGGCGGAGGTAGCGGATCAACTCCGATTCCATCGTCGCCTCTTCCTGCGAAGGTCTTAACCCCCAATACGGGATCGATGCGCCCAGAGGCCCAGCGCCGGGTTGGGAATGTAGTAAACGCGCTCGCCGTCGCCCATCGTGTTCCAGCCCGGCTTGAGGACCGCCGGGTCGTAGCGGCCCAGCGCCGTTTCGAGATCGGCATACTGGTAGCCTACCGCTTCGATTTCCTGGCGAGTCAGTTTGCCGGGGCAGTAGGTAATGCGGAAACGGCCTTCGGAAGAGCCGTGGATCAAGTGCGCGGCGGCCGAGAGGTTGGTGGGCAGATCGTCGGTCTCCCGCACCGCCTTCATTACGGCCGGCGTATTGCGGTAGCCGTACTTGCGGATCAATTGATCAATCTGGGGATCCTCGCCGAAGGTCGACACTCCCGGGGCCAAAACGATCAAATCCCCGTCGTCGGCCAGGGCCATCCGCGTGCGATAGACCGACTTGTTGCCAAGCCAGGTGCTATGGAACTCCTCCGGGTCGAGATAGACGACCATCTTTTTCGGCGCCTCGTCGAGCACGGTGAAATTCACCTCGACCGAGAGTTGGGCCGCCTTTTCGAAGCATTCGACGTCGTCGCCGATGAACAGGCCGCGGACAGCCAGACTGCCGTCCGCCCGCGGTCCGATCACCGTGAGCACGAACACCAGCGGCAGATGGCCGCAGAAGTGGTCCTGGGCATAGTTGAGGATCCGCCGCAACGGCGTGTCGGCGCGCCCCATCATCCGCTCCATGCCGTACGCCGCGCCGATGAAATGGCTCTCGTTGATCCCGGCGGCCCCGCCGGTGCCGACAAACAGGTTCTTGTTGTAGTTGGCCATGCCGATCACTTCGTGCGGGACGACCTGACCGATGGAAAGAATGAGGTCGTGCCCCCCCTGCGAGACCAGCTTGTTTAACTGAGCAGGCCAGGGCTTGCTCCAGATCCCCTCGGTGGCCTCCCGCACGAATCCGGCCGGAACCTCGCCGACCGTCACCACATCCTGTCGCCAGTCGTGGGCACGGACGAGGCTCTTCGGCAGCCCGGGGAACATCCGGTCCAACTGCCAATCGGGCATGGGAATGTGCGTACCCAAGGCAGGCATCACGTCGGACAACCGCGAACCGAAGTGCTCGTGGACCATGCAAGTCAACGGTCCGGCCATGCTATTCGCCCGAGTGAAGTCGGGCGGCAGCGCCAACACCTTCTCCCGATGCCCCAATTGCTGGAACGTCCGGGCCAGGGCGGCCCTGAGATCGTCGTGAGAGAGATCGCCGGTCGTGGAACCGGCGGCAAAATACATGGTCATTGGGTCAACGACTCCAAAGCGGTGAAACAGAAATACGCTACTTCAGTTTACCGCGTGACGACCAGGTTGACACTGCCGAAAGCAATATTCTAGAATCACCCGCGGGAAGGGGTTTAGATCTTAGTTCTTAGATCTTAGCACTTAGGGCGTGGCGGACCCTCAATTCTAAGTACTAAGCCCTAAGTACTAAGCTCTATGCAGGGACGGAGCACACCATGGAAAAGGTCCGATTCGGGCTGATCGGCTATGGCGCCTGGGGGAGTCACCACGCGCGGGCGATCTCCAGCGTTTCCGAAGCGATACTCGTCGCGATTGCCGAATCGCGGCCGGAAGCCCGCGAGCAGGCCGCCGGCGATCACCCCCATACGGCAGTCTACGGCGACTATCGCGAGATGCTGGCCCGCGAGGCACTGGATGCCGTCGCGGTGGTGCTTCCGACCCATGTCCACTACGAGGTGGCCAACGACTCGCTCGAAGCGGGCTGCCACCTGTTGCTGGAAAAGCCGATGGCCGTCTCGATCGAGCAGTGCGAGAGACTCAACGCGCTGGCTCGCACGCGCGGCAGACTACTGGCGGTGGGGCATGAGTTCCGGGTATCGGCATTGTGGGGCAAGGTCAAGGAACTGATCGACTCCGGCGCCATCGGGGAGCCACTCTATGGGATGGTCGAACTGTGGCGAAACCCGTACCGCCTCGGTTCGCACGGTTGGCGCTACGACATCAACCGCGTCGGCAACTGGATCCTCGAGGAACCGATCCATTTTTTCGATCTGGCCCGCTGGTACTTCGCGGGGGCCGGCGAACCGGTATCGGTCTTCGCGCAGGCCAACGGCAAACGGGCGGACCACCCGGAACTGCAAGATAACTTCACGGCCATGCTCACCTTTGCCGGCGGTCGCTACGCGGTTGTTTCCCAGACGCTTGCCGGCTGGGAGCATCATCAACAGGCCAAGATTACCGGCAGTGAAGGCGCCCTGTGGGCAAGCTGGAGCGGCGCCCTGGACCGCACCTTCCAGCCGACCTTCTGGCTCAAGCTGATGCGAGGCGAAGCCATCGAGGAAGTCCCCATCACGAAAATGACCGGCGAGGTCTTCGAGTTGGTCGATCAGGCGGAAATGCTCGTGCGGGCGATTCGCGAGGGGACCGCCCCCGCGGTCAGCGGCGAAGACGGGCAATGGTCGGTCGCCATGTGTTTGAAGGCGCAGGAATCGGTCGAGACGGGACGGCCGGTGGTGTTTTAGGGATAACTCAAGAACATCTTCCCCATTTGACGGTTAACAAGAGACGCACCCGATGGCATGTTGAGTATAGGGTGGTGGGTGGATTCAACAGGAGTCAACAGAGATAACGGAGATGATCTCTCAGTTACCTCTGTTCTCTCCTGTTCCGTCTACTGGCTCCCGTTCCCAGCGTCCAAACGAGGAAGTTATTCCTGAGTCATTCCTTAGGAGAGGATCGAACATGAGCGAAATTAAGTCGGGGCATTTCATTGCTGCGGAGGCGGACGGGTTCCGCTACATCGAAAAATCCAGCCCCGGCACGACCCATCTCCAGTGGCTGACCTACGGGGTCTATGAGATCGACGGAACCGTCGCCACGGCCGCCATCGCGCACCCCGGCGAAGAGGCCCTATTGTTCTGCTGGGAGGGGCAGACGCGGGTGACGCTGGCGGGCGCGACCTATGACTTGAGCCCCTACGACGTCCTCTATATTCCGCGCTCAGAGGCGTACTGCTTCTCCAGCGACGGCGACCGCTGCCGCGTAGTGGTCTGCCGTGCGCCGGCGGAGAATTCCCACCCGCCCTACTACGCGGCCTGGAGCGACGTGAGGCATGACGAGCGGAGGATTCGCCGGCTGAAAGGGAAGGATGTCTTCCTGATGTTCGACGTCAGCGAAGGGGCCGACAAATTGATGGCCGGCTACACCTTCTTCCAGCCTTTCCAGCGATCCTGGCCGCCGCATAACCACACCGACCAGGAAGAGATCTACATCTTTCTCAACGGCCGCGGGGCGATGGAGGTTTACGCGGAGGAAGAAACGAAATCCTTCGTGTATTCGGTGGAAGCGGGCAACGCCGTGACCATCCCGATCCTCAATTACCATCCGGTCTTCAGCCAGGAGGATCCGCTGGAGTTCATCTGGTGCATCGCGGGGGCGCGATACTGGGTGGGCGACAAGAACGAGGATTTCATGACCGGCAAGGTTTCGGAACTGACCACATGAGGATCGTCGCGACGAGACCTTCCAACTCGCCATCGCAAGACGATTGGCGAGTTCCTCTCCATCCGTGTGCGAAGAAAGAGGAATCGCCCACGGATAGAGACACACGGATCTCAGTTCGTGGTTTTCCGTTCCAGCAATGCGCGAAGCCGCGCCGCTTGTTCCTCACTGAGCCCGGCTGCCACTTCCTCGGCCGCCAGTCCGTGAAGCCGCTCTTCGGGCGTCAGCCCACGGAGCCGTCGTTCGACGGGAATTGCCTCCAGCACGGAGGTCAGCAGTCCCTCTTCGACTTCTTGAATGGAAATGACCTCTGGGTCTCTGGCGGCTGCCGCCCACGGGAGAAAGCAGAGCACAGCGACAAGCATAACCGGCCACAAACGAGGAAAGCGGAGCATAGAAATGAACCGGGAAACTGGGAGATGGAAGTCGCATCGTCGGTCATTCTACCACTCGGCGATCCTGCTTGGTAGAATCAAATCGTCCGTAACCTTCGGAGAAGCATTATGTTACGACAAATCGTCCTCGGGCTGCTGGGCTTTGCGGTCGTTTGTGCCCTGCACGCCGATGCTGCACCACTGCCCAAGCGGTCCCTCCTGATCGTGGACGGCATGAACAACCACGATTGGCCCAGGGCAACGGGCATTCTGCGGGAGATCCTCGAAGGCAGCGGGCGGTTCACCGTCGAGGTCTCCAGTAGCCCACCCGCCGATGCTCCAAAGTCGAAGTGGGACCAGTGGCGACCGGATTTTGCCAAGTACGATGTCGTTCTGAGCAATTTCAACGGCGGCCACAAGCCAGACGGACTGCACTGGCCCAGGGCGGTCGAGAAGGCCCTTGAGGATTACGTCGGCGGCGGTGGCGGGCTGGTAATTTACCATTCGGCCAACAACTCGTTCCCGAACTGGAAAGCCTACAACGAGATGATCGGCCTCGGTTGGCGGGACAAAAACTTCGGGCCGAGCTTGATTGTCAGCAAGGACGAGAAGGTTGTCGAGATTCCGAAGGGAGAGGGTCGCAACCCCGGTCATGCTCCGGAGCACGACTTTCAAGTTACTGTGCTGAACCCGAATCACCCGATCACCAAGGGGCTGCCGAAGACGTGGATGCACCCGCACGAACAGCTTACTCACGGACAGCACGGCCCTGCGAAGAACCTGACCGTTCTCACCTATGCCTACTCCAAGGACAGCGGAGACAACGAGGTGATGGATTGGGCAGTCCCCTACGACAAGGGACGGATCTACGTCACAATGCTGGGGCATCTCTGGAAAAACGGCCCCGACTCGGCGATGCGTTGCGTTGGATTCCAGACGATGCTGATTCGGGGCTGTGAATGGGCGGCAACGGGCAAGGTGACGTACCCTGTGCCGAAGGATTTTCCCACCGCCAGGGAGATTAGATTACCTCCGTCGTTCAGCCCACCTTCCGAGCAATTCGAGATCGTCACGAAGAAGGCGGAAGATCGGGTTGAGGTGGCGTCGGTGAACGGCACAACAACCTTTACCGTGACCAGTCCCACCGGAATCGGAAGTGCGACCATCGGCCTGAAAGGGGAAAGATGGCCTGGCGAGATTACCCTACGCCTGCGGCTAAAAGGATTGGAATCGCTCACGGTTTCCAACGGCAATGTAATCTTGGCGGCATCGGTCTCCAGCAATGACCGAAGCCAAAGGATATTCCTGAAACACGGGAACGAAGAGAAGATCCTCGGCCAGGACGATCCGTATCGGACGGAGGTACGGGATTGGGGCAAGGGGTTCGAACTGAAGTTGCCTGTAGTTTTATTCGAGGGCGACACCAAGGTGTTGAACGTCGGTTGGATCGACTTCTTCCGGAGATGATGGACTCGTCGTTCATCGTGGCCGCTATTGAGCGTATCCCCATCTGTTCCCCGAGCGTTCTACCAACCGTCGCCCCAGCCGGGTAAAATGAAGTTCGTTTTTGCCAGAATGGCAGCCAGCACGAACGAGATTGTGGTAATGGCATCGAAATGAAACGAAAGAAAAGCAAGGATCGACGGCAACGCAATCAACCACCCGCACGGCCCAAGATTTCCCAAAGGATTCTGGAATTTTCCGGTGATTTTATTTGTATGGGCGAAACTCTGGAACAGCGACAGAGCTTTCTGAACGCTGCGGGGAGTGCGTGGAATATCGCCTGTGATCGACCCGAAGTCAGAAAGTAGAGCCTCGACCAATTCATGCGGGAGTACCAGAAGTCCAATCCCGATGCCGATCAGGAACACCTTGCTGACGTGCGGAGCGACCTGGAGAAGCTGATTGAGGCGAAACTCAGGATGTTCCCCTACGATCTGCGGCGGGTGGTACACGCCAGAATCATCAATGTGGGCGGCCAGGATCGAATTGAAGCGGCGGCATTGACAGCGGAGTAAACGGAACAACCATGCCTCGACTCAGTGCCGGATTGCTGATGTATCGGATCAAGGATGGTGCCATCCAGGTCTTGTTGGCCCATCCCGGTGGACCTTACTTTCGCAACAAGGACGAAGGGGTTTGGTCGATCCCCAAGGGTGAACCGGATGCCGACGAAGACCTGTTCCTTACCGCTCAGCGGGAATTCGAGGAAGAGACGGGCCTGAAGCCTCGTGGGCCGTTCATCCCGCTGAAACCCATCAAGCAGAAGGGCGGCAAGATCGTTCATGCCTGGGCCTTCCAGGGCGACTGCGATCCCGACACCATCCACAGCAACATGTTCACGATGGAATGGCCGCCTCGGTCCGGCAGGCACGTGGAGTTCCCCGAGATTGATCGAGCGGAGTTCTTCGATCTGGCGACGGCAAGGACAAAAATCAAGTCGGGGCAGGAAGCATTCCTCGACGAATTAGAAGTGCTTCAGCAAAGGCAGTGATCTGTGCCCCAGAGCCTCCGATCCGAAATGAAAAGCACCCTCACCTTCGTGGGTCTAATCTGGGCGGTGTTCCTGATCGATGTCGTCCTGCCTGTGAATTTGCTCCACCTCGGGCTTGTCCCGAGAAGCCTGACGGGGCTGATCGGCATTCCAGCGATGCCCTTTCTCCACGGGAACCTGGGCCACCTGATCAGCAATACCGTGCCCTTGTTCTTCCTTCTGATGTTGCTGGCCGGTTCCAGAGCACGCAACTGGGAGATCGTCGGCGAAATCGTCATCCTCAGCGGCATTCTGCTGTGGGTTTTTGGCAGGCCCGCCATACACGTCGGAGCAAGCACGTTGATCTTCGGCTTGGCGGTGTTCCTCGTCGTTTCTGGATTCCGGGAGAGGAGACCCTTTGCCCTCCTGACCGCCGTGCTCGTACTGTTCTTCTACGGCGGGTCAATCGTTGCCGGGGTTTTGCCTCGAATCGGGTCTAACGTTTCGTGGGATGGTCACTTGGCTGGGGCGGTTGCGGGTGGCCTTATTGGCTATTCGCTGACGAGGCAAAGACGACGACCAGATTCAAGTTAATCGTGGGTTACACATTTGCCTGGATTGCGAGATCGTGCCTCCTTGCCTACTTGACATACCCATCATACAGGTCATGATTATGTGCTGGTCTATGGAACCAACGACACGGGAGAATTCACTATGGCTAAGAAACGTTCGGCCACCAAACCCGAAGCAACCAAATCGGAGCAGCAGGTCAATAAGACCAAAGCGGTGCGTGATTACTTGAAAACCCACCGCAAAGCCACCAACATAGAGATTGCGGAGGCACTGGGAAAGCAGGGAATCGATATTTCGCCAAACTACGTGGGCAACATCAAAGCCACGAGCAAAAAGAAACGGCGAGCCGTGAAAAAGGTCGTGGCGAAGTCTGGCGTGGGCATCCCCGAACTCAAAGCGGCATTCGCTCTGCTGAAAGCCTGTGGCAGTGTCGGTGCAGCCAAGGAAGCCCTGGCGGCAGCGGAAGAAATTCGGTCGATGGTACAGTAGTTCGGAAGTACCGGCCGACTGTTGTGTGATGCGACGGGCCTCCTTGCAGGCAGGCCACGGTTGCCCCACGTATCTGCGGAGGCGAATGACCGTGGAACTCGTGCTTGACGCCCACATCAAAGGTGGATTCTACGGCTGGAAGCCGGGCAGCGTCTTTGTGCTGGATCGAGGAAGCCCCAAAAAGTGGCAGCAGATCGAAGATCGACACGAGTTCGCCAGTTCCTTCCGGCCGAAGGCGAAATTGTTCCGGGATGGGACGCAGTTCTACCTGGAGGTGGAGGGGATGAGCGAAATGGTTGAGGTAAAGCGGGCATAGGGTCGCCCACCAACTCAGCTTCGTTTCGCCAGTCTGCCAGGGCCAGTTCTTTAGAGTTTTATCTGCAAAGCTCCGCTCGAGTCTTGCCGATCAATCGGATTACCGAATCAGCATAGCACCGACACCAGGATTCGCCCCATGCGAGGAGGACTGCCTTGGAATCTTCGTCGCAGCAAGCCCCCAACGTCGTTCACGCCCAGTTGAAAGCCCTACATGATGAGTTGCATAAGCTCTCCGCAGGATTGAAGCCGACAAGCCCTTCGACGAGCCAGCGGCAACAGGCGATCCATGGATCGACATTGGTAATCCGTGGGAAGTGATGGCAGGAAAGCTCTTCCTGCTATCGAGCAGCCTCCCTCACCTTCAATGCCTTTCAGTTCTCCTTTTCTTCCATCGATTGTGGAGATGGGGAGGCACTGCCGCTCGAAGACACTTTGTCCACGTTGCCAGATAAGGCTCATGGGCGGGAATTCACTTGGTCAGACCTTCCCAGAACGATTACTCGATCACCCCTGCATCGATCTGGCTGGCCGCCGCAAAGTGCTATAGCAACCCGGTCGCCCGAGCCAGAGCTTCCTCCATCTCTTTCGCTCCCAAGAACGAGATGATGACCATCATGATCCGTGTTGTCTCCAGCCGCACCATCGCCCGCTCGGAATCGCTCGTGGTGCTGCCGAACGGTCCAATCTGGTCGGCGAAGACCGGCAGCCCTGCGATCTTGATCTCGCCCCGGCCGATGCCCGAGTAGCTTTATCCCGGCTGGCCGATGCAAAAGGTGATCGGCGGGCTGACGTGCTCCATGTCGAACGTCCCGACCGAGTGCAACGTTTGCAGCGACACGAGGTTGTTGATGTCCACGACGGTATTAACCCGGTAGAGTTCTTTGCCCTGGCTGATCCGCCGCACCAGGGCCTCGTTCGAACCTCGGTACCGAGTCGGATCGTTCCCCAAGGCCCGGTATGCGTCCCGCAGGGCCTTGATAGGCGGCAACTTCCGAGCCTCGTCCATTGCCACGCCCCGAAACCGAACTGCGGCAGAGGCGATCTCTCGCCAAAGCGGGTTTCGTGTTTGCTATTGCGGACGCTTGCAGTAAGGCATCCCACGGCGACGGTAGGAATGATGGCCTTAAGTTCAGGGGCGATGGTGAGAGAAATCACGTCGAAGTCCTATTCCACAGACTACTTCTGAGGCGGGTTTCGAGGGGGCATTTCTTCACTCAACGGCACCTCTCCCCGCAGCACTCGACCGCCCATGCCTGTCAGCCGGAGGTAGTGATCGCTGGGCAATCCTTCGTAGTTCAGGAACGGACTCGCTCCGGTTGGAGGCGTCTTGGTGCATTTGAAGATGGCCGTGCCCTCGTCCATTTCACCGAACATCGCCTGATAGATCATGGTCGCCCCGGCCCGCTTTGCCTCGACGTACTGAGTCCAGAGGAACTGGCCCTTTAGACGGGAAATCTGATCGAGCGGGGACTCAGGCTTCATGTTGTGCCAGCTAAAGCCGGGAAAAACCACCGGCAGATA
>JAAYEH010000381.1 GCA_012728855.1 Rhodopirellula sp.
TGACCATCGACGGCGAAATCTCGCCGGTGAACGCGCCGCTGTCTTCCCAGTACATATTCTGCGCGCCCACACCGATGTTCGATCCGGCCAGCACGTCGCGCACCGCGCTCAACACCGTCGCCGTGGGACAGACAGCCAGTTCCATATCCGCAACGCCGGCCAGCGTTTCCTTCAAGCCCGCCGCCAACGCCACACCCTCGGCCACGGTTTTGTTCATCTTCCAGTTTCCGGCAATGAATGGTTTTCGCATGGGTTCTCCTATCACTTCTCGGCCAACGCCGCCACACCCGGCAGTACTTTGCCTTCGAGAAACTCCAGGCTCGCGCCGCCGCCCGTGGAGACGTGGCTGACTTTGTCCGCGACGCCGGCCTTCTTCACCGCCGAAGCTGAATCACCGCCACCGATCACGGTCACGGCGTCCAGTTCGGCCAGCACGCGCGCGATGGCGAAGGTCCCCTCGGCAAAATTCGGCAGCTCGAACACGCCCATAGGGCCATTCCAGGCGACCGTCTTGGCCGTCTTGAGGATACCGGCATATTTGGCAATCGTCTCCGGGCCGATGTCCAGGAGCCGCCAGCCAGGTTCGACCGCATCCACAGCCACGACTTTGCGGTCGGCTTCGTTATCGAAGGCGTTGGCCACCACTCCATCCACCGGCAGCACCAGTTTGTCACCAGCTTCGGCGAGGAGCGCCGTGGCAGTATCGAGCACGCCATCTTCCACCAGCGAGTCGCCCATCTCCAGGCCCTGCGCCTTGAAGAACGTGTTCGCCATCCCGCCGCCGATGAGCACTTTATCGGCAATCTTCAGCATATTCTGGATGACGGCGATCTTGTCGGACACCTTCGCGCCACCCAGGATCACGACGTAGGGATGCTCGGCGGCATCGGTGGCCTTGCTGAGGAACGCCACCTCTTTCTCCATCAGGAACCCGGCGACGGCAGGCAGATAGTGCGCCACGCCCTCGGTGGACGACTGCGCGCGGTGCGCCGTCCCAAAAGCGTCCATCACAAAAATCTCGCCCAGCTTCGCCAGTTGCTCCGAAATCTTGGGGTCGTTCTTGGTCTCCGCCTTGTAGAAGCGGACGTTCTCCAGCAGCATCACCTGGCCGGGTTGCAACGCCGCAGCCATCGCCTCGACCTCCGCGCCGATGCAGTCGGGCGCGAACTTGACCGGCTTGCCGAGCAGCTCCGCCAGACGATCGGCCACCGGCTTGAGGCTGAACTCGGCCTCGTAGCCCGTCCCCGCTGGGCGGCCCAGGTGCGACATCAGCACGAGCGCCGCGCCCTGTTCCAGAATGTACTTGATGGTCGGCAGCGTCGCCTTGATGCGCTTGTCATCGCTGATCACGCCGTCTTTGATCGGCACGTTGAAATCGGCGCGCATCAGCACGCGCTTGCCATTCAAATCGACATCACGAACGGTTTTCTTGTTCATCTCTTTCACCTCGATTTAGAGATCGGTAATCGGTAACTGGTAATTGGGTAATCAGAAAATTAGGGATTAGGTTGCTTTGTTGTCAGCCCTAATCCCTAATTCCAAATCCCTGATTACCGATTACGGTTTACAGTTTGCTGGCGATCAGCGCCGCCAGATCGGCGGTGCGGACGCTGTAACCCCACTCGTTGTCGTACCAGGTCACGACCTTGAGGAAGTCGTTCTTTTCCTTGCCGAGCACCATCGTGAAGGGCAGGTCCACGGAAGAGCTGTGCGGGTCGCCCTTGTAGTCGATGCTGACCAATGGCTCGTCCACAGCCTGCAAAATGCCCTTCAGCGGGCCGGCCGCCGCGTCGCGGAAGATCTGGCGCAGTTCCTCGGTCGTCGTCGGCACTTCGACCTGTGCGGTGAAGTCCACCACGGAAACGGTCGAGGTCGGGACGCGCAGCGCGTAGCCGTCTAACTTGCCCTTCAGGTCGGGAATGACGAGCGCCACGGCCTTCGCCGCGCCGGTGGTGGTGGGGATGATGCTCATCGCTGCCGCGCGGGCGCGCCGCAGGTCGCTGTGCGGCAGATCGAGGATCTTCTGGTCGTTCGTGTAGGCGTGGATCGTCGTCATCAAGCCACGCACGATCTTGAAGTGGTCGTGAACCACCTTGGCCGCCGGGGCCA
>JAAYEH010000037.1 GCA_012728855.1 Rhodopirellula sp.
AGCACGTGATAAACGAAACCACCGGGTGCTGCACGTGCTTGTCTTGCCATGCAATCAACTTAGCCGATAGCGCAGCACGCGCCAACAAACAGCGCTAAAAAACTAGCTGCGTCCCTGTTTCACACCCCCGCTTCCAGGCCAGGCCGTGACAACCGTGCCGGCGGCCACGCCAAGTTGGACCGACCTACGCCTGCTCGAATGGAGCGCCTTCGGAATCGAGGTCAGGATCGGCTTGCTGTGGCTCGCGCTATTCGTTGCTCTGGGAATCTTCTTGCGGTTCGGATGGCCGATGGTCAGGCGGCGCTTGTGGAAAGGGTTTCGAACTAAGAGCGTCAAGATGTCGTTCAAGGGGCCGGAGGTCGAGATCTGTGCGGACCATGAAACGCGGCGCGTCGCCTACCAGGCGTGGGTTGAGATTCAAACACGCAAGGTGGGGCTGCCCTTCGAGGAGGAACACGATGTCATTGTGGAGGTATATAGCTCGTGGTATCAGCTTTTTGGCGTCCTGCGCGAACTCTGCAAGACCATTCCAGCCGAGTGCTACCGGGATGACGATGATGCCCGCAAACTCGTCGAAGTCCTGCTCGACTCCCTCAACAAGAGGCTCCGGCCGCACCTGACCCGTTGGCAGGCCAAGTTCCGCCGGTGGTACGGCGCCGCCGTAGACGCCCCGGGCAATAAGGACCGCGCTCCTCAGGAGATCCAGCGCGGATTCCCGCAATACAAAGAACTTGTGGAGGACCTGCGTGCCGTGAACCGCGAGTTCGTGGCGTTCGCTCAGTCGCTGTTGAAGCTAGCGGAAGGTGGCCGTTGACTCGTGGTGAGCGTCGCACATATGCTGCTGGGCTGACGACGTCCGGGTAGGCATGCGTCGTGACAGGCGACGGTCTGTTTCATACACTGCCACATTGTGAGTGCCCGGTTAGCGCAAGCGCGCGCGGCAACGCGACCATCGCGTGAAACGCTTCGCGGCTTGGCCATCACTGATGAGGATCGCTCATGTTCAACACGATCGAAATTGAGAACTTTAAGGCGTTTGGCGAACATCAGCGGTTTCCGCTTCGACCAATCACGTTGCTGTTCGGCGCGAACAGCTCCGGGAAGTCCTCGATCATTCAGTCCCTGCTTCTCCTGAAGCAAACGCTGGATGAAGCGGAGAACCCGGACATCGCGCTGCTGCCGAAAGGCAAGCTGGTGAACCTCGGTAGCTTTAAGGAGATGGTGTTCAAGCATGATACCGCGCGGCCGCTCACGATCACGCTGGGCTTTTCGTCCAGGGACCGCGGCCGTCGTCTTCCGGGTCCAGAACTCCCCGCCGCCTTAGCGAACACGCGCTGCTCGTTTACGTTCTCAACGCAAGGCCGCAGTGCAATGCGCCTGGCACAATTTCAGCTTCTGGCTGGGCATTCGATCGAACCAATCGTGTCGTGTGAGCCAGTCGAATTGAAGGACAGGGGCGAGTTCCGGCCCATGTGTTTCTACGGACCATTCCCCACGACGGACCCATTCGCTGCGAATTGCCTGCGCTTCGGATTCGTCTCCCGCGATCAACAGCTTTACAGCGACGGATGGAACGAACTGCAGGATAACCTCCCTCGGATACGCAGGGACATCGAGCGTCAGATAAGCGTTCTGCAACGGCACATGGAGGCGGCGCATGCTGATCCAGTGGGCGGCGAGTCTGGACTGTTTGCCGCGGACAGCGCGCCCTTTGCCAAACGCCGGTTCGAGCGGCGACCTCCTCGCGAGTCGCGCGAGGACATGGAGCGTGACCTCAGAAATTTGATTGCTCAGCGCGATCGTCTTCAGGATTACACGCAGCAGACTTTTATCGAAGACACCGTCAAGCTCCACGAATCGCTTCTGCTCATGACGGCGAACTTTTTGCCGACCGGCGGCGGCATGGTCGGCAAGGGGGACGACGAGGAGTTTTGGATGCGGCATCGCCCGAGCCGCCTGCCTTGGATGCGACACGGGATGGATTCTCCATTTATTGGGGCCTGCCTGACGCGGTGCGCAGAATTGCGAGAGATGCTTGAGCGAATGCTATACCTGGGACCACTGCGCGAATATCCCGAACGACACTACATTTTCTCTGGCAACTTAGTGAAGGAGGTCGGCAAATCCGGAAAGGGAATGCCCGATTTACTCTTTCGCCATAAAGCAACGCTGGTGAAGCGTGTGAACGAGTGGCTAGAAAAGTTCGGCGTGGACTACAGTATTGATGTCCGCACAGTGAAGGACCCAGACGTCGAGGACGTATTCACGCTTCGCCTAACAGACAAGCGCACTCAGGTGACGGTCAGCCCACTCGACGTGGGTTTTGGGATCAGCCAGATCCTCCCGATCGTCGTACAGAGTCTGTTCGCCAAGGGACGCGTCATCTGCGTGGAGCAGCCCGAAATCCACCTCCATCCGCGCCTCCAAGCCGAGTTCGGCAGCCTTTTGGCGCACGCCATTCGCTCAAAGCGGCCGAACCAGTTCATTATCGAGACCCACAGCGAACACTTGATCCTGCGGCTGCAGCGACTAATCCGGAATGGAACCTTGAAGCCGGAGGACGTGGCAGTGGTTCACGTCCGGAAGACGGAGGCGGGTTCCGCCGCGACCGAGCTCCGGCTCGACGAGCAAGGAGAATTCATTGACCGCTGGCCAGAGGGGTTCTTCGAGGAGGACTTTGCTGAGCGCTTCGGGGATTAATTCTGATGCTCTACGAAGTCACACTTCATCCGAGCGTTTTCGATCGCAGCACCGACCGCGCCTATTGGAACGGCGTCGCGCATGTGCTTCAGGGAATGGCCGCGAACTGTATTCTGGCGAGCTTGTGGAACGGAGGGCTATTTGCGGAACTGATCCGTCGGTTGCGGTCGATCGACCACGCAACCGCGGACAAGTTGCGACGGCTCCTGGACCGGCTCAAAGACCTACGACGCATTCATCCGCGTCCGCCCGCGGGAACGCAAGTCCCGCAGAACAACCCTGAATGGCTAACGGAGGCGCTTCTTTCCCACCGGCAGGCACCGCTCTTCGCGATCGTGGCTCGGGAGGCATGCGTGAACGGTACGCCTGGCGCGCAGGCGTCGGGTGTCTGTGTGCCGGTCGAAGACGCGGGTATGAACGCGCTCTGGAACGGCCGGACGCACACACAACAAGTGCCGCGATGCCTGGCCTGCGTACTGCCGTGCCTTGCTCCGATCCTGTCGCGCAGTCGAAAGGTAATCTTGGTCGATTACGTGATCGGTGAGGTCGGCCTGGAACCGAGGCGAGCAAGATCAGCTCAGCGGTTCTGCCGTTCGATCAGCGAGTGCCTTCGATCCTGGGGACAGGGAACGCGCCGACGAACCGAGTTCATAATCGACACTGAAGTGCCGCGAAACTCAAGCGCCGCCAACTGCCGGGCTGCGTTCCTGGCTTGGCGAGGCGCCCTGCGGCCGGTTTTGCCCGCCGATGGCTCAACGGTCAAGATGCGATTCTGGTCCAGCACCGCCACGTGCAACTTCCAGCGCAATCGGTTTCTGCTGTCGGAGATTGCGGCGCTCAAACTGGGCAAGGGCTTCGACCTGTTTCCCGGGACGACGGCCCGCCAGACCGACAACATAACGCTTCTCGATGATGCGGCCGCCCGAATAGTCGAATCTGAGTTTGCCCAGCTTCGCCTTGAGGGCGAATTCAACCTGCGCTGAGCG
>JAAYEH010000382.1 GCA_012728855.1 Rhodopirellula sp.
GCATGGTCCGCTCGTCCGGCTCAGGAGTCGGCTGCGTCTGGCCCTCCAAGGGGCCGAGTTTGGTCACCAGCCGTGCCCCGCGCCCGCCGTAGTAGCCCGTGCGGAAGATCTCGATCTGGAACTTCGAGGCGGGCTGGGTGGAGACCATGATTTGCAGCTTCTCGCCGGCCGCCACGCTCTGCCTGGAGCAGTAGCCTTCGATGGCCAGGCAGCGGCAGCCGTCGGGCTTGTCCACGCGGGTTCGCGTCAACTGCCAGTCGGTCGCGCCCTCGCGGGCGTTCTCCTGCTGGATCACGTTTGGTGCGGACGCCTGCGGATCTGCGGCCACGCCGTTGCGTACGCCCAGCGACTCGGAAACCGTTAGCGCCAACATGACGGCGGCGCCCCTGAGCAGTTCACGCCGGGTGATCGAGTTTGTTTGCACACGGTTCATCACATATCTCCTATCAGCAACGGTGGAACGGATACTCAGAGCGTCGGACGGAGTGCGGTGGCGGGAACTGATCGCGGCCGGCACGGGCCTTTGGGGCTCGGTTGCTCTCAATTTATTGTCGATCACCTGCCAGCTTACGGTCAAGGCCACAACGCGTAAAGTACTCAAACTGTAAACGGGCCATCGAGTTGGTCGGCCCAGGAAAGGGGACAGGCACCGTCGCGGCAACCTCCAACCTCGCGGAAAACCTCCATTTGCGTCGGAGCCAGTCCCCTTTCCCGGGCTGCCGCACTTACAGTTTGAGTAAAGTAGGCGCGATTCTTCTTGCCGCTGGCAAGCGGCCGAAATCGACCGACTTCGGCAAGATGGACGGCCATGGCCGTCCTCTCTTACCGCTTCCCCTTGAATCACGAGTTTTTCCCGCTTAGACTCAGCCTCGTGGCGAATCTGGATTTTCTATCACTACCCCGCGGGTACGCGGCTGCTGATCGTGACCATTGTTCTTTCGCCATGCAAGCCAAGAAGATGCTTGCCGTTTTCATTGTGTCGGTCATGGTAGCCCGCGAGCCATCCCTTGCGGAGGAGAAGGGCAATTCTCCCCGCCGTCCGGATTTCGTCGCGTCGAGAGACGTTTCCTGGAAGTCGTTTATCGAGCCAGAAAACCTGGTCTGGCCGGCCTACTTCTGGTATTGGAACGGACCGCCCACGCCCGACGTGCTGCTCGAGCAGCTTGCCGACATGGCGAGGCACGACGCGCGGAGCGTTTGCGTGGTCCCGATGCCGCACGATTTCCGTCCCGTGACGATGAACACCTCGATGGATGTCGACTATCTGTCGTCCGAGTTCTTTCAACGGGTGAAGGTCGCCGCCGACGAGGCGGCGCGGCGGAGAATGAACTATTGGATTTACGACGAGGGCGGTTGGCCGTCGGGACAGGCCGCCGGCCGCGTGGCTCGGACGCGTCCGGACGTGGCCGTTCGCGTGCCGCGATGCGATGCGGAAGGAAAGTGGACTCCGGACATCGTCGCCAATTGGCCTCCTGGCGAAATGGGCGTGGCCGACCTTCTCAATCCACAGAGCACTCGGACCTTCATGGCCCTGACGCACCAGCGCTATGCGGCCGCGGTGGGATCCCACTTTGGCAAAGCCATCAAGCTGACATTCACGGATGAGCCGAAGTATCAAGCTGCGTTGCCGGGAAATGTTGTTCCCTGGCCGGTCGGCGCGGAAGATGTCTTTCGCCGCTGGTTCGGCTACGACGCGATGGAGAATCTCGATGCGTTTCGCGTCACCCAGATGAAGAACCTCTCGACAGCCCAGAAAAAGGTGCGTGTGGACATGTTCGACTTCTGGTCGCGGCGGTTCCGCGACGCTCATTTCCTGCAGTTGCGCGATCTCATGCTCGGCGAGCGGCCGCACTTCGGCTCCGTCAATCCGCTCTGGGACTTCCTGCCTGAATTCCATCGCTACCTGGCCCGCTTGGGCTACCTGTTGTCGTGCGGGAAGCCGGCGATCGAGATTGGCCTGTACTATCCGGTTCGCGACCTCTGGGCGTCTGCCGATCCGGCCGATGCGGCGTTGCACGACGCCCTGGCCCGGGAGTTGTTACGCCGGCAGTGCGATTTCGACATTGTCGACGACGACGTGCTTTCCGCTCAGCCCGCCGGCGTGGAGGATGGTGCTTTGGTGGCTGGGGCCATGCGTTACCGGACGATTGTCGTAGGACGGGCGA
>JAAYEH010000383.1 GCA_012728855.1 Rhodopirellula sp.
GCGACTGCCGAGACCTTGGACGCCAGCGGGCCGCAGGAGGGGCGATAGGTGTACACGATGACATTGCAGATATGAACGTCCGGTAGGTTCTTTCCAAAGGTAGCGTCCGGCTTCTGTCCGCCGGCAGCCCGACGCTTGCGCAGACACAACACCCCAATTCCGTCGTCGTCGCCCTGGAGCAAAAAAAATGACCGAACCGAAACGCGACCCGCCCCGCAGTGAGTTGGAGCAGCAGGTCTTGAGCAGCTTGACGCTCGAAGCGGTGTCTTGGATTGTCGGCTTGCCGCGCACGACACTAGGCAGCCGAAAGCCGCCCCGGAATCCGGACGGCACCTATTCGGCCCGCGATGTAGTCGGCTGGTTGCTTGCCGAGTTCCGCGACGATGCGACCCCACCAGGCACGCCATCGCCGGAGCTGGAGAAGTGGAGAGCCATCCGCCGCAAACGGGATGAACTCGAATACGCGGTTCGCCTGCGTGAACTCGAATCGACCGCCGAAAATTACGCGAAGGTCTGCGCGATACTGACGCCAATCCGCCAGGCGGCCGAACGGTGGATTCGCAGCATCGGCGACACATACGCCGAAGACTGGACGGACGTACTTGGCCAAGCCCATCAGGCCCTTGAGCGACTTTGGCCCGACGGTACGCGACGGCGCGAACTCGTGATTCACTTGGAGGACGGCGAGCAAATCTCGATACCCTTGGCACCGCGATCTGAGGAGCCGGACGAATGACCGCCGACTGGACAGACACGCTACAGCCGATCGACCTGGACGTCCTCCAGCCGGTTTTCCCCGCCGAGGCGGTAGCCAAGAACGCTGGCGTGGCCCTGGACGATGAGCACGTATTCCGCCGACGTGGCCGGCATGAGGCAGACGACTGCACTCGCATCAGCCGGGCGAAAGACTGCTTGACCGCGTTGCCCGGCGACGGCGAGAGCGTACACGTTTTGCTGTCCGGCCATTTTCGCAATTCCGACTTCGTGCCCGTGATCCTGGACATGGCCAACGATCGGTGCGAACGGCTTTCCATCTGCACGCTGGGCTACGACCGTCGCACGGTGGACATGCTGTTACGCGAGTTGGACGGCGGGCGAATAGGCCGTTTGTGGATGTTGAGTTGCGTCTATGCTCAGAGTCATTTTCCGGACCTGCACGCTTGGCTGACGACCGAGCTTGACCGGCGCGGTAGTCGGCACATGGCCGCGCGCGTACACGTCAAGACGATGGCTTTCGACTTCGCAGACGGCCGGCGCTTCGCCCTAGAAAGTTCGGCCAATTTACGATCCTGCAATATGTGCGAATTGACAACCATCACCGCCGACAGCGGCTTGACAGAGTTTCACCATCGCTGGATCTCGGAGTTGTTCGACAGAGCCCAGACATGACCCGCAGACGACCATCACCGCCGACGCACCTGGACGACAACGCCCGCGCGAAGTGGAAAGAGCTTGTCGGCACGTTGCCCGATCAGGAGCAAGGCACCCTCGACGCGCTGGCGGCTTACTGCCAGGCGTGGAGCCGTTGGACGGCCGCCGAGGCGAAGGTGCAGGAACTTGGCCCCGTGGTCAAGTCGCCGCAGGGATTCCCGACCGCGAATCCCTATGTCGCCATCGCCCAGCAGGCCCAGCGCATGATGAGGCAATGGGGCGCAGAGTTGAAGTTGACACCCAAGCACCGCAAGGCCACCCAGGCAC
>JAAYEH010000038.1 GCA_012728855.1 Rhodopirellula sp.
ATTACCGCTTCTGCGAGGCGGATCGTGGAATCGCCTCTCGAAAACTGGTTCATCTTCCCGCCAGGTGCTGGAAACGGACTTGCCGCCAGAACTGGCGTGTACATAATCATGAGGAGGAACAGGCCCCCATCCGTCAAGCCGTCAGTCCATTTGACCATCTTCAGGAGGAGTTCGCCGGATGAAAACGACACGCCGTCATTTCCTCAAGAACGCTACCCTCGCAGCCGCCGGTGCAGCCCTGGCTGCCGGGCCATCCGGAGTGTTACGGGCGGAACGTACAGCCTTCGTGCCGGTCCGCCGGATCACGCACGGGCCCATGCATCATTGGTTCGGCTATTACGACAAGCTCCAGTTCGATCCGACCGACCGGTACGTGCTGGGGATGGAGGTCGATTTCGAGCACCGAACGCCCGAGCCCGACGATGCCATCAAGATTGGCATCGTTGATTTGGAGGCGGGCGATCGCTGGACCGAGTTGGGCTGCAGCGTTGCCTGGAACTGGCAACAGGGCTGCATGCTCCAATGGATACCCGGCTCGCGGACCGAGATTCTGTGGAACGACCGGGAAGGTGACCGGTTCGTCTGTCGCATTCTCGACGTCCGGACGAAGCAAGGCCGCACGATTCCGCACCCGATCTACTCGGTCAGTCCCGATGGAAAGACGGCCGTGGCACCCGATTTCCGGCGGATTCACGACGTGCGTCCCGGCTACGGCTACGCCGGACTGGAGGATCCTCATGCCGACCACCTGGCGCCCAACGACTCCGGGGTGTTTCGCATCGATATGGAGACCGGCGAGTCGAAGCTCATCATCTCGCTGGCCGATATCGCCCGTCTGGGCACGATTCCTAACGAGGAGCCCGGGATTAAGCACTACTTCAATCACTTGTTGTTCAATCCCGACGGCTCGCGATTCATCGCACTGCACCGCTGGCGTTACCCCAACGGCAGCCGGCTGACCCGGATGATCACGGCCCGGCCCGACGGCGGCGATCTCCGTATCGTTGTGCCCAACGGGTACGCGTCGCACTTTATTTGGCGCGACCCGTCGCACATCCTCGTCCAGTCGAAGAACTGGCTGGGGCACACGAGTTGGGGCAACTTCCTGTTCGAGGACAAGCAGGATACCGTCCCGGAAGCGGTCGGCTGGGGCATGCTCGACGGCGGCGGCCACGTGAGCTATCTGCCGGGCAACGAGTGGATTCTGAACGACACCTATCCAAGCGGTAAGGACCGGATACAGACGCCGCACCTGTATCACGTGAAGACGGGGCGCCGCGTCGATCTGGGCCATTTCCCGCTGCCCGAGGCCTACAGCGGAGAGTGGCGCGTGGATACGCACCCCCGTCTCAGCCGCGACGGTCGGTGCGTGTGTATCGACGCGCCGTATGGGAATGCAGGCCGGCAGCTTCACCTGTTGGACGTCAGCGGTATTGTCGATTGAAGGGGAAGTTTATCGGGGGCGATGCTGTCTCCCCATTCGTATGTGATGGCGGCGACTCCGAACGTCCGGTACACCCACCGCATCGACGTGGGCCTCCTGCCGTGCGATGTACCTTCACGCCGTACACGATGAGCGTCGAGAAGGCAGCAGAGGCAATCCAAGCGTTCACGCCCAAGATCGTCTACCCGTACCACTTCCGAAGTCAGGATGGCACGAAGGCCGACTTCGGTCAGCTCAAGAGGCTCGTCGCCGACGATCGCGGGGTGGAAACTCGGATGCTCGATTGGTATCCGGAGAGATAGGGGCATAGACCGGATTGATGCGTGACCTGGGCGAATTGTCCGCCGCCTTGGCGGGCTTCTTCTGTGCCGCTTCCGGGCTTCTCTTTTTCCGCCGCTACGGCTCGACCGAGGCAGGATCGAAGGTCGCCAAATCGGGCAGTGACGATTTCACGCCTTGCAACGGAATGGGGAGCTTTGCCGTCCAGCAGATGCCGTTGAGCACCAGAGTACGCAGGTCTTCGATCTCCCAATTACGGAAGAAGTGCGGCACGACGATTCCCATGCCCCGTCCGCCGTCGGCGCGCTCGACAGCCCAGACCACCGTCTCCTTCTTCGGCGCTTCGGGCGGAAGCATCGTGCTCACCAGCGGCGTGACGTTCTTCGCCGGCCTGTCCTCGCCGAAGTAGTTGTTCCAGTACGGCTCGTCGTCGAAGCTGAACGCCTTCCATCCGTTGAGCACGGGGTGGTCTATCGGTTCCGGCACGAGTGTGGCCGGGCAGATTCGCGCGACTGACCTGTGGTGCTTGCAGCCGGCGGTGGCGAAATAGCCGCCGATCCAACCCAGCAGAGGATGGCTTCCGTCGTCGGCCACGTGCTTCCCCTGCACACCGGTCGCGTAATGCACGCAGACCATTCCGCAGCCGCTGCCCATGACGCGGGCCAGGTCTGCCTTCACCTTGCCGGGATTGTCCAAGGTTTCTCCTGGGAACAGGTCACCGATGAAGACGATCGTTGCGGCCCTGTTGAGAAGGTTCTTCTCCTCAGGCCACTGGTAAACGACTTCGGCGGCGATCGGTGGAACGCCCTCGGAGTGCTCCAGCATGTACTCGATCAGCCGACCGCCGGCTGCCACCTCATGCGTACCCGGCGGATGCTTCGACGGGCCAACGACGATGAGCACTTGCTTGGTATTTCCCTCCACCGCGACAACCTGACCGACCGCTGACTGGTGCATCGCCACCAGCAGCACACTGTTCAGAATTGCCAGATGCGCCAGCCGCCAAGTTCTCATCGAATTACTCCAGTCTTCAGTCGCTACGGTGTCCCTTGAATCTCGCCCGGAGTTTCCACCATACGCCCTTACTTGCTCCGCTGCAAGCTACAGCGGAGCCCCTTCCGGCGGAAGGCCCGGGATGTCGGCCCCGTCGAAATAGTCAAACTTGCCGTAGCTCAATCCCTACCTTCTGGCACCGCGGCGTTCCATCCCGCTTTGAGCAGGGCAGCCATCTCTTGCTCGGCCGCCGCGTAGGCCGGATCGCCGGCCAAGTTGACCGTTTCCCACGGATCCTTTTCAAGATCGTACAAGGCTGCCGGCACCGGGCCTTTCTTCAAGGCAAGATAGCTGAACTTCCGCGTCCGCACCATCTGCCCTCCGTCGCCGTCGACCATGAATACGGCCTTCTTCCACGGTCGATCGGGATCGGTCAGCAGCGGCGCCAAACTGGTGCCCTCCAAGTTGGCAGGCGCGTCGAAACGGACCAATTCAGCCAAGGTCGGTACAAGATCGACGAACTCGACGAACTCGCGGCAACTCTTGCCGTTGGCCGGCGCGCCGGGTACTCGCA
>JAAYEH010000384.1 GCA_012728855.1 Rhodopirellula sp.
CTCGACGAGCACGTCATCGCCAGCCTCAAGCAGCAGGGCGCCAAGGTCAACGTTTGGGGCGTCGGAACCCGGCTGGTTACGGCCTACGATCACCCGGCCCTGGGCGGCATCTACAAGCTCACCGCCATCCGCAAGCCCGGCCAGGATTGGGAGTACAAGCTCAAGCTCTCCGAACAGGTCGTGAAAACTTCGACCCCCGGAATTCACCAGGTGCGCCGCTTTCATCGCGACGGCCAGTTCATGGCCGACATGATCTACGATGAACGCCTGGGCATCGCCGCAGATTGCACGATTGTCGATCCGGCCGACGCGACGCGCCGCCGGCCGATTCCGCCGAACACGCCGTATGAGGACCTGCTGGTGCCAATAGCGCGGGCCGGGCAAGTGGTCTATGAGCCGCCGCCGTTGGAGGAGACGCGCCGCCGGACGCAGTCGCAGTTGGGCTGTCTGCACCCGACGATCAAGCGGCTGATCAATCCGCATGAGTATCCCGTCGGACTGGAGCGGTCGCTGCACGAGCTAAAGACGCGGCTCATACTCGAGGCGCGGGGGCTCGGCGGTGGGAAAGTGGGAAAGTGGGAAAGTGGGAAAGTGGGAAGGTGGGAAGGTGATGAGAGACGCACTGATTCTTGTTGATATTCAGAATGATTTTTTGCCTGGCGGGGCTTTGCCTGTGCCCGATGGCGACCAGGTAATTCCGGTTGCCAACCGACTGGCGAAGTACTTCGACCTCGTCCTTGCAACGCAGGACTGGCACCCGCCGGAGCACGTGAGCTTCGCCGCCAACCACCCCGGACGAAAGCCGGGCGATGTGGTCTACATCGATGGGCAGGAACAGGTGCTCTGGCCGGTGCACTGCGTTCAGGACACGCCCGGAGCACAGTTCCCGCCGGCGCTCGACACCAGCCGGATTACGCAGGTCTTTCGCAGCAAGGGCGCGGATCCGGCGGTCGACAGCTATAGCGGCTTCTTCGACAACGCCCGCAAGCACGCCACCGGCCTCGAAGACTTCCTCAGAAAAGCCGGCGTCCAAACGGTTTACCTGCTCGGCCTGGCGACTGACTACTGCGTGCCGGCGACGGCGCTGGACGCCGTCAGTCTCGGCTTTCAGACGTTTGTCGTCGAGGACGGCTGCCGCGCGGTCGATCTGAAACCGGGAGATGGGCGGCGGGCACTCGAACGCATGCGGTCGGCCGGCGTGCAAGTGGTTCGCAGCGACCAAGTCATCGCGTCACGCGCTGCGCGAACCCCCAAGACTTCAAATAAGGCGAGCCCGACGCGATAGAGGATCGAGGCGCGCTCAGTGCTACTCTGGCGGCAGTCCGTCACTCTTTGCGCATAAAGAACCGCTGAAAGCGATTTGCATCGCCATCAGCGGTCCGTGGCGTGACCCACGCACACCACCCTTCAGCCCGAACTACGCAAAACGAAAGTTGAAATCGGGGACCGTAGCGGCCGGCCGGCGATCGCGTGAGGACCTCGGCGAGCGGCGGCCGTATTTGTAACTTCACTTCCCAAGCGGCTGTTCCGAATTCCCTTATTCGAACTCCGGATACGAAAATCAAAATAACCGCCGCAAATGACGATCACCTAAATTCGAAATGACGGAAGCGTAATGCTCGGCTAGGCGTTCTTCGGCGCGGCCGATGCGGGCGAACGCCCAGACGTCGCAGCGTCTCTCAATTGCAGTTATGGGGCCTTTCCGGGCCCGCATGGCCAGTGAGCTTTTGATCCCTCTCCGTCTGCGGGGTAAGCGACTTGCCAAGACACCCGCCGTAGACCAGAATTGCGTCGGGACGGTGATCCGCCCCCGAGTTGGTAAATGCCCGATAACCGGAGTCCTCTCAGAGGGAAAAAGGTTATGTTCCGCCCAAAAAGCCGCAGCATCGTTCCGGCCGCCGATCGGCGTGCTTTTACCCTGATCGAGCTTCTGGTTGTCATCGCGATTATCGCGATGCTGATCGGGATCATCATGCCCGGGCTGAGCCAGGCCCGCGATCAGGCCAGGAGGGTCGCAACCAGGGGCACGATGAAGGCCATTGGCGACAGCCTGGAGGTCTTCATCGGTGAAAACGAGGATGAGTGCAGAGGCCAGAGTTACCCACCGTCCGGCGGAGGCATCTATTACGATGATCCGACCGAAGAGGGTGGGGCCCCGGTCGACGGGCAGGTTCCCCTGGGACAAGAGCAGATTTTCGGCTCCCAGTGGATCGTCCGGTACCTGATGGGCAAGAACCTCGACGGCTACGTGGCGGCGCGCAACGTGCCGAGCGCGTTCAATGAAGTCGCCGAAGATGGCTGGCGGCAGAAGAGTTGGTACGGAAGCGGCGCCGACGGCGAGGAGTGGCCAGACTACCCAAAGGAACCACTGCCGCGCGTCGGGCCATATATGAACAATCCGCCGATCAAGGCTCCGCGCGACTTGCAGGGAGGGGCCATGATCCCCACGGAAGAAAGACTGCTGCCGAAGTACTCCAACTGGGTCTTTGTGGACACTTTTGGCACTCCGATTCTTTACTACGCCGCAAAGTCAGGCTACGCCAATCGCCCTGATGCGATTCAGACGACCTACGGCCATCCTGATCATGTCGACAACAGCCCGGGTATTTACAACTGGCGCGACAACGCCCTCTTTACCGGGATGACTACTGCGGATCCAGACACCGGTGCCATCGAAACAGAGGGCAACATGCGCCCCTGGGATTTCGGGGCCGGGCCGCACAAGCTGACATTTGGGCCACCAGAGTGGAGAAACGAGCAGGTTACCGGTTCTGCATGGCGACAAGCTAAGCAGAGAGTCGACCTCCGGAAGGCCCCGTTCTCCTTCGCCTACCAAATTCTCAACAAGCAGGCGTTCGAAACGTCGGTCGCCCAACAGGGAACCTCGCCCGACATGAGCAAGGTGACGATCATTCCGGCCAGACGCGACTCGTACATACTTTGGAGCCCAGGCAAGGACACGCTTTTCGGCACTGCCGACGACGTCCTGAACTGGTAATTTGACCCGGTCGCGCTGATAGCGCGACAGAACAACAAGATGCTTTAACCCAGACCCCGGACGGATTCGTCCGGGGTTGTGTTTTGTATACGGCTACACCTTCCGCCGGGTAGACCCGCCAGCATTACAGGGCCTAACGTTTCTTGCCCTGCCGCTTAGCAGGCACACCGCGCTATTCCTGTGTCGTTTTGGAAGGTGGCCGGATGACGACGCACCCCGACGGCTGTCCTGTCTTCGTACGGTGGAAGACCTGTACCCTGGCAATAGCGGCCGTTCTGGCGGGCCTGGGCGTCTTTGGCTGCGGACCCCTTGATTTCATTTCCCCGCAAGACGC
>JAAYEH010000385.1 GCA_012728855.1 Rhodopirellula sp.
ATGAGGGACGCATGAAAAACGGCCCTGCAAGCGTCAGCCGGCAGGGCCCCGGCGGGTCATTCACCCGTCTTGACCTGACTATCCCTTGTCGGGGTGCTCCCCAGCAGAGCCCGACTCCGTTTCGCCAACCACCGCCTCTTCCATTCCCAACATCCTTGCTTTCTCCATAAGTCCTCTACCTCCTTGCCCTCTACTGTAATAACCAAGGAGGCAGTTGTCTCACCTATTATTGGCACGGAGGGCGTTACCGGGCAGAGCCCAGACACGAGGGCGGATCGAGGAACCGAGGAGAAGGCGCGGCTCAAGGCCCGAAAGGACAGGCCAGCGAACGAACAGCGGTAGATGAAGCTCATGCGCACTCAGGGCGGCGAAGAAGCCGCGTGAGGGGGGCGGGTTGAAACACTATTCCGCCTTGCGCAACCGCGGACCTCCTTTGTTCCACCAGACTGTTACGCCGCTTGACAAGCCTCGTGTATTCTTCGAGCGAATCGTGACCAGGAGTGACGCGACCGCGAAGTCGAGGTCGCCGTCGCCATCGAAGTCGGCGATTTCGACGGTCGCGTGATACGGGTTGCCGGTCTCGAGGGTGTGGCGGACAAACTGGCCAGGCGAGATCTGTTCGAAGCAAACGATCGACGCAAAGGTGCTTGTCGAAACAGGAGGTGTCCTGAGCTGCGAGGGAAGCCAAGCGGTAACGATCAGATCGTGATCGCCATCCATGTCGAAGTCGCCTGCGAGGGCACGGTAGGCGCCGGGCAGATCAGCAATGCGGTGATACTGGAACTGCAGACCGCCAAGATTCTCGAGCCATTGAACGCCGTGGGACGGGTTCACGCACGAGTTGTCGAATGCGTCTCCATTGGAGTAGAGGATGTCCATGTCTCCGTCCTGATCGAGGTCGATGGGTTCAATTCCGCTGGAGCCGAAGGCGAGGTCCGAAGCTGCCCATAGAGTCGCGCGTCGGCGCAGCGAGTCGCCCTGGTTGATGAATGCGTCGACTGACTCGTACTCTTGACTGACCAGCGCCAGAAAGTCCAAGCGGCCGTCTTGATCCAGATCGAGCACGGGGACATGGATCGTGCCGGGACGCGAGTCCAACTTCTCCGGCAGGAACTGGGGCCGCTGGCCCGGTTCGGCGCCGTTGCGGCAGAGAATGATTCCCCCGGTGCGATAGTGGCCAAACTCTGCGACGACCAGATCGAGGTCGCCATCCCCGTCAAAATCCGCGGCGCGTGCGTCCGCCACGCGCCCCAACCCCGCGGCGACGACCGCCTCTTCGAACGTCCGATTCTTTCCCAGGCGACGCAGCCAAACGACCCTGCCCCGATCGTGATCGTGCGGATAGACGCTGCCAAGGTCTGCGACAAGCAGATCGATCAAGCCATCTTGATCGAGATCGCACGGCTCGACATGGGCCGGGTTGTTCAATCTGGCGAAGAGTTCAGGCGGTGACCGCCGCTTGCGTAGATCGATGGCCGTGATGCTTCCGCTCCGCATGTCGCAGGCCAGCAAGACCGGATCGCCGTCTTGTTCCAGGCGTGCCCAGCGAAGGTGAGAGATAGCGGGCGGAACGTCGGACTCGTTGCCCGAAGAGAATTCCTCTTTTTTGAATGTGGCTTTGAATCGCCCGCTCGACTCTTCGGACACGGGGAATTCCAGCCGTTGCGGTGCGCGCGACCGGAAATAGGCTTTCGTCAGATGGATCGATGGGGGAGCCAGATCGTTGCGACCGGAACGAGCATAGTACTGATAGCCTTTTCTAACTTCCTCATCCCATGCGTCACGGGGAAAACGATCGGCTCGCGGCACCGCGTGGCAATCGCCGCAAAATGCGGCGACAAGAGAGTCGCCGTCGGGGCCAAGGGCCTCGGCCGCGCGATCGTCATTGGCTTGCTCCCAGTTTTCGATCGCATGGGAGTCGCGGAACCACGGCCGGGAGACGGCCAGCACAATCAGCGCGCAGGCGATCAGCGCAGCAAATCCCGTTAGGATCGCCACGATGCCCGGACGTTTTTCTCGCGTCGCCATTGGTCCTACCCCAAGACTGGTGCTTCTCCGCATGCGGTACTTTGACTCCTGTCATGTATAGCAGAAGGCATTGCCCGCTTGAAGGGATTGGAGCTGCCGGGTGCCAGCGTTAGAATGGGTTTGGTTCTACTGGGGTTGAAGAGGAGAACGAATGGCGAGGAAACGGCGCTCTGTCAGACCCATGCAATCTGATCCAGGTCGGCGCGCCTGGCGACGGATCTCGGCGTTTTTCCTGGCCGCGGCAGTTGCGGTGCTTGCGGCCACCGTGTTCGGCCGCGGGCTCTGTGCGACGCTTGTCCGGCAGTCGGCTGCGAGAGCATTGGAGGCGGGCGCGATCAGCCAAGCGCAGTCGCGCCTGGCATGGTCCGCTTGGCTCGATCCGGGCAACGGCAAGACGGACTTGCTTGAGGCAGAGTGTTTTCGGCACTTGCAGCAGTTGGATCGCTGGCAGCAGTCCCTCCAATCAGCCCAGCGTAAGGGAGTGGCGGCCGACGCCATTCGACACGAAGGGCGACTCGGCCTTCTTCAGTCGGGCGAACGAGTCGCCGACCTGGCGGGCGCAATGGCCGACCTGATTGGCGGTGGAGTGGCGCCCCACGAGGTTGCCACCGCTGTCATCCACGGCTGTCTCGCGCGAGAGGAGCCTGAGACGGCGCAATGGGTTTTCGACGGCTGGGCGGCGAATTCGCCGCGGGAAGCTCAGGTGGCGTACATGGCAGGCGTTATCTGGCGATGGCTGAGTGAACCGTCGCGCGCCGAGGAGGACTTCCAGCGGGCTCTGGGCAAGCAGCCGCGCCACGAATTGGCTCGCGAGGCACTGGTGCGGTTGTACGAAGACCAGTACCGACTCGACGAGGCCCTCAGGCAGCAGATCGAGTTGGCAAGAACCCCGGGAGCACCCGTCAGGGCGCAAGTCGCCCTGGCCAGGCTGTTGCGGAAACGCGGCTACCTTGGCAAGGCGAAAGCGGTGCTCGAGCCTCTCGCCTCCGCGGCAGAAACCGAGACATCGTCGGCTGCGGCGTTCGAGTTGGGCCAGATCGATCTTGATTCCGGCAGTTTTCAGGGGGCGATTCGGCGATTAGAGCATGCAGCCGCGGAGCCGGCGGGGAATGGGAATCTTGAGGTCTTTTCTTCGGCGGCCCTTGTCTTTTCCCAGCAGGAGGATGCGTACCGCTCTGAGCGATTGTTCACACAAGTGGACAACGAGGTCGGTCGGTCGTTGCGAATTCACGACTTGCGAGTTCGACTGGTGGTTGCCCCTGGCGACGCTTCTGCCGCCGACGAACTGAAACGCCTGACTTCCGTGGGCTGGGGCTTATCTCTGAGCGGCGAGACCGACAGGGAGCAGAACCGGGCGAATCTGCCAGAAAGCGAGGAGACATCCGTTAAGGAACTGTACCTGGTGCATTGCGCCGCATGCCATGGCGCGGAGGGTGGTGGAGATGGGCATGCAGCGAGGCATTTGTTTCCCAGGCCTCGCGATCTTCGCGTCGGGAAGTCGCGCCTGGTGAGCACCCTCAACAGCGTGGCAACGCCAGAAGACCTGCGGGCAGTGCTGCGGCAAGGAATGCCGGGGAGTTCGATGCCCTCGTTCGCGAAGCTCGGCGAAGACCAGCGAGAGCTGCTCGTCGAGGAATTGTTGCGATTGAATCGCACCGGCATCGAAGAGCAGCTTGTCGAAGCCATGCAGGCACAAGGAGAAGAGATCGACGCCGATGAGCTTCGCGAGGCCCTCGAGTTCTGTACGGTTGCGGGAGACACCATCCAGACGCCACGGTTCGGGGCCAGCGACGCACGGTCCATCTCCGAGGGCGAGCGTCTCTACGAGAACCTGGGGTGCAACAAATGCCACGGGGAAGATGGGATGGGCGCCGCGGACCTGGCGCTGTTCGACGAGAATGGGCTCCCCACAACCGCGCGCGACCTGGTGCGCGACCCATTCAAGGGCGGACACGAACCGGAGTCGGTTTACCTTCGCGTCTACGCGGGAATGCCCGGCACCCCGCACCCGTCCTGTCGCGGAGTGCCCGAAGAACAACTTGTCGATCTGGTACAGTATTGTCTTTCGCTTTCCCGCGAGCCGAAACGATTTCGAACGAACTATGAGCGAGCGGCCGAAGCTGCTGCGCGCGTGCATCTGTTGGAAGACGCCGACTCGCCGGCGCCGTGATCTGCACCGACGTGCGGGTCGGGTTGCGGCCCCTTGCGTTTGGTAGGGAGACTTGCATTCGTAAAAGGGGCCGACGATGCATCGGTGCGCAAAAAAAACGTTCCCAGGCAGAACCTGGGAACGCAAAGTATACAGAACGTCGCGATGGACCTATTCGAGCTTGATGTCGAAAGTGTTCGCGCCGGGCTTGACCTCGAAGTCAAAAGTCTTGTCCCTGTACTGTTCCGGAATCGGGCTATCCGAGCCCGACAGGTCCAACTGGTCGTCGTTCGGAGAGCCGGATTGCCCGACGAGGGTAACCTGATGCTTTCCGACGGCAGCCCCTTTCGCGTCGGCCGCGTAATCCAGATCGTACCGCCCGCTGGCGTCGGTCAAGCCAACGGCGGTGCGGCCTCCGTCCACCGGCGAGAACTGGACCAGGATATTTCCCGTCGGTTTCCCGTCGACCGTCACCACTCCAGAGACGGTGCCGAGATCGGGATAATCCGCCCCACCGCCGGAACATCCCGTGAAGCCGGCGCACAGCAGGGACGAAACAAGACAGATCATCCATGTACTCGCGGTGAACTTACCCATGTTTGCAACAACTCCTTGGTGTGATAAACACAGCGGGCAACGCCGCGATCCGGCGTCGCCCTCTGTGCCTGGATACCATTGCTTGACAAATGTTGATCTCCGATGGCTGCGCGACCAAGAGTAGCTCGCCGCAGCCCAACCCATCAAAACTCGCCGACCGACTGGCGATCTTCGCGGGACAACAAGCGTTCGAAGACGCTGTCAACGGCGACGGTTGCCCAGTTGTGGTCGATGGTCAGACTAATAAAGCGAACCGAAGCGTCGGCCAGTACCACTCCCAGCCCACCTGGGTGTGGGCTGGAAAAACCATAGACACAACTGCTTGTGCCGGCTAACGATGGGCCTAGTGCGACCGAGCCGGCGCCGAGATTGATCCGGATGCTCGTTTGTTCATTGCTGCTATTGGTTCCATGGACTGCAGCGGCATTGCATCGAACCGCGGTGCCGGCGGGGCCAGTGAGTTCCCACGCACGCTCGGCGGCCATAATGGTGTTGCTGGTGCCATCCACAATATCCCGGAAGTTGACACTCGAATCGCGCCAGAAAAGCCCATTGGGCGCGCTGGCGGCAGGGGTTGGCGGGTTCCATTGGCTCGGTTGCCCGGGATCCGTGCCCACAAGGTAACCGCCGGAATGCCACTTCCGACTCGTATTGTTGCCGACATAGTTGGAAGTCGCCGTGGCAACTCCTGAACCGGCGTTGTTGGGAAGTGAATGTCCAGCGTTGGTCGGCGCAGCCAAGTCGGACGGACAGCGGAACGCGCCAATGGGCGCCTGGAGATCCGCGACTCGATCGACCGCATTGCCGGCGGTGAGGGCATCTGAGAGGCGAAACCGCCCTGGGCTGAGGCGGTCGTGCAACGGCTGTTGTTCGATGAATGGCAGTATGAACGCGCCCCAGCCCCAGGACGCATAGCTTCCGGCTACAGGGATCGGTCCGGGGACCATGATATAGCCGGACGGCAGCGACCGATAGGTGTCGTGGTAGTTGTGCAGCGCCAGCCCGATCTGTTTCAGGTTGTTGCTGCACTGGCTCCGCCGTGCCGCCTCACGAGCGGCCTGGACCGCGGGTAACAGCAAGGCGATCAAAATACCGATGATGGCAATCACCACCAGAAGTTCCACCAACGTAAAAGCTCGTCGTCGCATGGAGTATGCCTCCCATAGTTAGAGAAAAGAACGTATGAACTGCAGTTTTGTCATCAAGCGCTAGCCACTGCTCGGTCCGACCGTCGCGGTGGATTGTTCGGTTTTTTCCCACGCGAAGCAAGTACCGTATTTCACTGCGATGGAGAGTCGGGCGCGGGTATTGGCGTTGGCGCGGCATTGGCCGGCTCGTTGGGATCGATATCGCGATTCTTATAGCTATCTCCGCCGCCCCCGCATCCGGTGGCGAAGAGCACCAACCCCAACATGAGTACGGTAAGAATTCGTCGCATGGTAAAGATGCCTTTCTAAAAGTCAACCTAGAACTCAACCGCCGGCACACGGTCGCTCATCCCATTTGCAACCGTCCACGCCCAAAAGTCGACCGTCTCGGATATCGCGCGGACAGATCCGTCTGCCAGTACGGCGTTGGCGATGCCGGGATGGAGGCTGCTAGGACTGTGCTCGTTGGAATTGGGGCCGGACAGAGTCAAATAGTTCGGCGCCCTCATGTTGGGCCCTGTCTTCCAATAGGTGTCCTGGGTTGGAGCGGTGCCATCCGGATGCATGTAATTCGCCGGCTGCGAGCCAATCCCGCCTGACGTCATCGCGACGAACGCCGCACGCGTTATAGCGCTCGCTCGGGGTCGAGGCACGCCTGATCCGCTTGAGAAGGAGGGCCCGCCCGTGAATCCAAACGACGTGACCTCAGAGACCATAATAGTATTGGAGGTGCCGTCGACGACATCGGCCAGGCGCGTGGTACGGGCTCTGTTGGTGGCGTTGAGGGTGTTGGACACGCCTTCGGAGTCAAATACCCCGATGAACGAGCGGTTAATTGCCTGCGGGTACTTGGTGCCCATGGTGCCAGGGGCTGTCGTCGTGTATGTGGAAGGGTTCCACCAGTCGTAGCCTTCGCACGCGGCGTAGTTGGTGATGCCAAGTCCGTGGGTTTCAGACGACCGCGTAAACCCGGCATCGGAAGGGCAGAGCAAGCCGTCCACCCGCTTGTCGACAAAAGGCTGGCCCCAGGCCCTCGCGCTGAGGTTGCCCGAATCGTAGAGAGGCTGTTGCTCCATGAAGGGCATAATCGCAAACAGCCAAGTGTAATGGTAAGGCTGTTCGGGACGCGCTCCGGTGGGATAGCCCCAGATGGCATGAGGTGGAAAAACTTTGTGCGTATCCAGGTAATTGTGCAGCGCCAGCCCCATCTGCTTGAGATTGTTCGTGCATTGGCTCCGCCGCGCCGCCTCACGCGCCGCCTGCACGGCCGGCAGGAGCAACGCGATCAAGATTCCGATAATGGCAATCACGACCAAAAGCTCGACCAGCGTGAAAGCCGGCCTCGTACGGGATCTCATACCAGATCTCCTTTCATCCAAAGCGTAAGACGAAACGAAAATGACAACCTACAAACCACCCGGGCGACTCGCAATCGATCACACCGACCCGCTCTTTTGGCACAGCCCACCCGACGCCAAGCCGAAGCGGTCCCGTTGAACAACTTGATTTCAACAAAATGGGCGCAACCACGACCCACAAAAAGCTTCGATTCCGACTCTTTGATGGTTACGTCGCTGTAATAGTTACACCGCTCCAACAACCCTAGCGTATGCCAAGACTACAAGCATGGAAATGCGCAGAAAGATCGTAAACATGCCAATTTCGATCGTCCCGGAACACTTCAAACTGTCAAACCAGCACCATTGGGTTCAGGAAAACCTCTTCTCGATGCGGGATTTGATGCCACAAACGATGGGGTGTCATGCCGGACCGTCACTTTACTCGCTCGATGACTCATGGTATGAGTCAGAGGATGGCGGCAGCATGTTTTTCGGCATGACCAATAAAGCACCCCCCCATACGGTGAGGATGCCGCGAGTGGAGTTCTACCGCTACCTGGCGATCAGTAACCGCGACGTCCAGTGGGGAATTCATGTCCTGGGCGCGGGAAGCAGCAGTGTGCCTCCGTTCAGCCCGAGCTATCCCGTCCGGCTCCATCCCGACCTCTATCAATTCGGGTGGGGAAAAGGTCGGATCCTGGACGAATTCCAAATGGTTTACATCACCGCCGGCGAAGGGGAGTTCGAATCCGCGAGCGGCGGCAAAAAGGCGGTCGGGGCCGGTGCGGTGATGTTGCTCTTTCCCGGCGAGTGGCATCGCTACCGCCCACGCAAGGACGTGGGATGGGATGAATACTGGGTCTCCTTCGACGGGGAGATTCCGCACCGCCTGGCCGAAAACGGCTTCATCTCACCCAGTGCGCCGGTGCTCTCGGTTGGCAGCGATGAGCGTGTTCTGCAGCACTATCAGGCGATCCTCGACGGCGTTCGCGGCGAGCGGATCGGCTACCAGCAATTGATCGCCAGCAAAGTCATGGTGATTCTCGCCACCGCCCTGGCGATCGCTCGCAGGCAGAATAGCAGCGACCGGCACGAGATCATCGTCTCGGAGGCGAAATTGCTGCTCCAGCAACCGGAAAGCATGGTGTCGATCGATCGGCTCGCCGCTTCGCTCGATCTGAGCGCTCCGCAGTTCCGGCGGGTCTTCAAAGAGCACACCGGTGTCTCGCCGCACCAGTACTACAACCAGATGCGGATCAGTCGCGCCAAAGAGCTGTTGCGGGAAACCACTCTGACCGTGAGACAAGTGGCGGCACAACTGTGCTACGAGAGCCCCTACCATTTCTCCAAGGCATTCAAGAAAGCCACCGGCAGCCCGCCTACCGACTGGCGGAAAGCAAGAGGTTTACCAACCGGCAACGGCGCAGGAAACGCCGCGTCTGAAAAGGCCGAGTGACCGCCTCCCCATTGGACGATCGACGAGAGACGCAGCCGATCGCATGTTCAGTATCGGGTGGTGGGTGGAGTGAACAGGAGTCAACAGAGATAACGGAGAGGATCTCTCGGTTACCTCCGTCTCCTCCGTTTTCGATGGGGCGAGTTGTTCGTATATTGTTCATTCGTGCATGGTACTGCTCGATACACCGCTGGGATGGTTCACCAATTTCCATGCCCTGAAACTGACGGAAGGATTCTCAAGGCTGATTCCTCCCAGAGCCAATCTGGAATGAGTCTGCAGAGGAAACGGAGGCAACACAAGATGTCCCACTCTGTTGCCTCGGTTAACTCCTGTTCCATCTGCTGACTCCCGCTGCCAACGCCCAAACGAGGAAGCTATTCCTGAGCCGTTCCTTAGCGTTGTCGTGCAGGCGGAACAGTCCCTTGCGCATAGAGACCAAACCGGCTGCGTGGCCGAGGCGGTTCGCTCGGGAGAGCGGCTCGGAAAGATGCCGGCCGACATGGATCGGAACCCGTCTCAGAGCATCTGCCGCGGTTGGCTTCCGTCGGCCGGCAGGACTCGGGCGACCCGTCCGTTCTTCACCCAATACACCGTGTCGAGTTGCCTCGCTCCGCTCGGTCCATAGAACACAAACCGCACGCGTTGCGCAACGCCGCCGTCCGCGTCCCGGTCAGTTCGATCCGCGAGTCCCTTATCCGCAGACGTGCCGAGCTGCTCAGGCGGATACCATTCCCGGATCCGGTAGCAGTCCGCTGGTACTTGCTCAGCGAGATAGCTCTCGACGACTTGTTGGCTGGGATTCGAACCGAGCGGGAGAATTCCCAGACATCTGCCGCCGTTGAGCCCTGTGAGACCCAGCAAGATAAGGCAGAGGAAAAGGAGTCCGTTTCCCGCAATCATGATCACCGCCTTCGCGTCGGTCGATACGGCGGTGCAGGCGCTGAAACAGGGGGCATTCGATTATGTGACCAAGCCGATCAACCCCGACGAACTCATTCACCTCGTCCGGCGCGCCTTGGAGCAGCGGCGTTTGCATCAGGAGAACCTGCAACTGCGCGAGACCTTGGACGGCGCGCTGGGCGCCGACCGGATCGTGGGCGACAGCCCGCCGATGCGCAAGGTGATGGAGCTTGTCGAACACGTCGCCGCGACCGACGCCACCGTGCTGATCCGCGGCGAGAGCGGCACGGGCAAGGAGATCATCGCCCGCGCCATCCACGCCGGCAGCAAACGGCGATATTTGCCGATGGTGTCCGGGAAACGTGCGAGAACTGTCCAACGCCGTGGAGCGGGCGATGGTCGTCGGCAGGCCGCCGATGATCCGCCCCGACGACCTTCCCCTGCGTGCGCCCGCCAGGGACGCCGCCGCCGAGCATTCTC